>JACQBD010000125.1 GCA_016194665.1 Gammaproteobacteria bacterium | reverse complement strand
CATAAGCAGTGCAGCGCGCAGTGGTTTGGCTTTGGCTTGGTGCGGATTGTTTTGAGTCTGCGCGTCTATCTTAGTCGGCGCCGAGCAAGCCTTGCTTGAGTCCGCCGTCGGCCGGTGCTTTGCCCAGCCATATGCGCAACCACGCATGCATGAAATCTTCGCCTTCGATTACGCCGCGGGTTTCGTTATTGATCGATACCGTGGTGCCGATCGCGGGCAGATAGTTAAGCCGCATGACATCGCCTTTGTGCACGCTGCGAAACAGCGCATTGAAACGCTCGATGCGCGCTTTGAGGCTAGCGTGTTCGGCCGCGTCTAAGTTGGCGTCGAAGCGGTCGTTCCACGCGTCCACCAGTTTTTCTTTCGAAATTTCGCTGTGCACGATATACATGTGCATCGCCACCGGCTGGTTGGCGCGCAAAATCGCCTCGGCGTCGTGGCGGCGTTCCGGCAGATATAACGCGCCGACGTAGACTTTGACGAAGAATTTACTGCGCACCCCCGCGCCGTTGAGCAGCAGCGGCTTGGCGCCGAGTGTAATGGTTTCGGGCAGTGTCACGCCGGCCACGTCTTTGGCGAATGCGGCGGACGACCACATTAAAATAAGCGTGATGACGATGCGTGTGAACATGGAGCCTCCAAGGAAAATCTGAGTCGTTAAAAATAAAAAAATAGTTTAGCCCTGATTTATTTTTATCCGAAAAATTTTACATCTTCTATAAAAATTGACGCATAGTTTCGGGCAGCCGCGATACATTCAGTAACGTTTGCCGGCCATGCCTGCCCGATGTTTTTCCGACGGGCGATTCGCGCGCGTCGCGCTGGCGATAACTTACTCTTTTCACACTCAATATTTTGGTACTCACGGCTTTTCTTTTCTAAATCAGAGTGGCATGGCGCTTGCACTTCTGCGCCGATGTCGCCTCCTAACTAGACGACATTTGTTGGCATATTTTTCACTGCGTGACCTAACCGAGGCGGGCGGATGAATTATGCGCCGACATACAATTCAAATCGATAATCATACTTAAACTTGGAGAAAAATTAATGAAGACGGAGAAGAGAGTAAAAAAAGGACTTCGCTTTTTTGCGGGTATCGCGGTATTGGCGATGCTGGGAATGGCGTCGGGCAATGTTGCTATGGCGGCTACTATCGAGCAACCCTGCCCGGTTGGATTGGTCAACGGACTGACCTTGGATGAGGAATTCGGCACCGGTACTTCGCAAATAACCAGATGTCTGGTGAAGCGAAAACTCGTCAAGACACTATTTCCTATCTTAAAAGACTGTGCCGATAGTTCCGTGCCCTGCACCAAGCCCTATGCGTTGACTGCCATTGGGCACAGTATCCGGGATTATGAAGTGACGCATGGAATGATTAACGGCGTAGATTTTAGTATTGTCGCGGTCGTTTATAGCTCTGGCTACAAATTGGTATTGAAGGGCAATCCGTTCGAGCAAGATATCGTTAATCTGCTGAACAAAAAAGTATCTATTTATCTATGCCAAAATACCGCCCGCGCTAACAATATTAAGATTTATGATTTAATTCCGGGGGTAAAGTTCGTCACCGATTGCCACACCTCTATCTCCGATTTTCAAGCGCTGGGCTACAACATCAGCGTGCCTTGATGAAAAATTAATAAGCTTGTTGGAGAAATATAAATAAAAATCGTCCGAAAATAAAAATACATTGGCCCGGCGCACGCCGGGCTTTTTTATTTTTGGGGATGGTTTCGTTTGCTCCGATTTACGTCGTTGGCGCGTTTACCTGCGCGAGCGCCACATGACTGGCATCGTTTAATGAATTGACGAATTGAATCACGCCGGGATGTTCTTGAATGCCGGCGTTGCGCAGTTTTTGACGAATGCGCGGGGCCAGGTTGCTGAAGATCAGCATGATATGTTTTTTTTGCAGCGTGACGACGATCGATTCCAGCGCTACCAATCCAGTGATGTCCATCATCGGCACATCGGCCATGTCGAGAATCACGACCTGGATGTCATGACGCAGCTGAGTCAAACCGCTCAATGCTTTTTGCGCCGCGCCAAAAAATAGCGGACCGTTGATGTCATAAAGCACGATGCTGGGTGGCAGCGCCGCGGTATGCGGATGTTCGTGGCGCTCGATCAGGCGCGCGCCGGTGAGTTCGATGCTGCGACGCACGAACAGCAGCGCCGCCAAGCTCATGCCGACGCCGACGGCGATCTCCATGTCGAGCAATACCGTCAGTAAAAAACACGTCAGCAGTGTCAGCACGTCGCTGCGCGGCGCGATACGCACGATGCGCACGAAGTGGCGCGCTTCGCCCATGTTCCAAGCGACGACTAGCAACAGCGCCGCCATCGACGCCATCGGCAGCCATGCCAGCCACGGTGCCAATACGAGAATCGCTGCGACGATAAATAATCCATGCACGACCGACGACAGCGGCGACACCGCGCCGCTGCGAATATTGGCGGCGGTACGTGCCAGCGCCGCAGTCGCCGGAATGCCGCCGAAAAATGGCGCGACGATATTGCCGATACCTTGGCCGATGAGTTCGTCGTTCGGATCATGACGCGTGCCGGCCATGCCATCGGCGACCGTGGCGCACAGCAAGGATTCGAGCGCGCCGAGAATCGCGATCGCAAACGCCGAACTCAGCAGCAATTTAAACAGCGCAAAACTAAGGCCGATCGGTTTGCCGTCCGCGCCCGGTAAATCCCAGGGCCATACGAACGCTGGCAACACCGGCGGAATGCCGTGGCCGGTGACGTTGCCGAGATGGTAAGAAAAACGCGAACCCAAAGTTTCGACCGTGAAGTTGGCATCAAGCAGGCTTAGCAACCACGCCGCGGCGACGCCGGCGAGCAGCGCGATCAAATGACCGGGGATGCGGCTTTTGCGATACGACCAGCCGATGAGCACGGCCAGCGTAATGAGGCCGACGGCAAGATCCGTCCAATGAAAATGCGGCAAGGCGTGGACCAGCGCGCCGATGTTATCTAAATAATCTCCGCCCGCCGGCAGCACGCCGAGTCCGAATAAATCTTTGAGCTGCAAAGTGGCGAGCACCACGCCAATGCCGGACGTGAAGCCAATGATGACCGGGTAGGGCACGACCTGCACCAGCGTGCCCAAGCGCGCGAAACCCATGACGACGAGAATGATGCCGGCCAGCAAGCCGCTTAAAAGCAAGCCGCCGAGACCGAACTTAGCCGTGATCGGCACCAGGATCACCACAAATGCCGCCGTCGGGCCGGAGACATTGAGACGCGATCCGCCGGACAGAGCGATGACGATGCCGGCGATAATCGCCGTGTACAGCCCGTGTTGCGGCGCGACGCCGGAAGCGATCGCGAGCGCCAACGACAACGGCAAAGCGATAACGCCTACCGTCAAGCCTGACAACAAATCGGCGCGCAGCCGCGCTGACGTGAAAGGAATAGCGATGGTTTCGCGGATCGCGCCGAACATGTTGTCACCGGCTCCTGGTTATCGCCAGTATAGTAAATGAGTTTTGTGTGGAGAGGTAACGAAGCGATTTTATTTTAATTTACGGTTCCCGTTTCCGAATCAACAATCCCGTTGTCGACACCCGCACTTCGTATTGGCTGGGGCTGTCGGCGGCGGCGAAGGTCGCCGAACCGTATTCGGCGTCGAGCAGCGGGCTCAGCACGGCGTAACGTTGGCGCAGCGTGAACAAATCCACGTCGCGCGCCGGCGCCAGCGATTGCACGGTGCGCGGTTGCTGTTGTTCTTGCGTGAGGTCTTGATAACGGCCGGCGACGCGATCGAGTTCATAAGCCGTGTTTAACCCGAGCACGTTGGCGAATGCGTGCCATTTCAGAATGCGCGCATCCACATACAATTGATCGCCGTTTAAGACGTAGACAACTTCACGGCCATCGGCAAAACGGAACTGCGCTTGGAAGCGATTCGGTCCGAGAGGCTCGGTGCGCACTACCACGGCGACATCCTCGTGCGTCAGCGCGCGATAACCTTGAACACCCCAAATCACGCCGCCGCCCGCCGTTGCCAGCGTAAAAAACATCAGCGCCCACAGCAAACGCCAGCTCATGCGCAACGGTCGACCGCGCCGCAACGCCATAAACGCTGCGATCAACATGATCATACCTGCGACGCTGAACGCTACTGTTATCCCCCATAAAATATTCGGCATGCTTACCTCTATCGCTCGGGCGAAGGAATGTCATCACTCAGTTTTAGCCCGAGCAGACTTGCCAATGGCCGTCATTACGGCTTCAGAATTATGGAATAGCGCCCACACCAACCACACCGCGGCGCTGAGGATGCCGAGGATAAATGTCCAGTCGAGCATGGTTTTAATAACATGGCCAAGAAACGCCGCGCTGAAGTTAATCAGCACCACGTAAGCGCTGGCGATGACGATAAGCGTGATTAAGGCCAATACCGGATCGGCGAGCCCGGCCATACCGCCGCCGAGGCTGCGTATTTGTTGCGCCAGACGTTGGCCGAGCAGCAACAACATTATCAGCGCGCCGGTATGCGCGAAGAAACGCACCAGCGAACCGGCCGTGACGCCCGCCGAGCCGAGCGCGGTGCTTTTAAATAGAGCCAAACCGCCCAGCACTTCGCCGAGCACCAGCGCGGCGCCGATGACGATGAGAAATTTTCCTATCCAAATCCAGTTGTTCATGTATCACCCGCATTTAATTGAAGGATGGTTTTAAGAGTGT
>JACQBD010000128.1 GCA_016194665.1 Gammaproteobacteria bacterium | reverse complement strand
CTCTCCGCCATCATTTATAGTTCCGAGGACGTTTAATTTTCATTCTAATATTCAGCTCTCGATAGTCGCTGCACGCTGTTTTCTCTCCCATCGTTGAGTATAATTCGCTGCCGCAAAATTTAGCGGAAGTACAGCTTGCATGTTTCGGAGAGACGAAACATGTCAGTAAAGAAACAAAACGGTATATCAATACGCGCCCGTAGCTCAGCTGGATAGAGTACCTGGCTACGAACCAGGCGGTCGGGAGTTCGAATCTCTCCGGGCGCGCCATATCAAACACAAAGACCACCCAATGGGTGGTCTTTGTGTTTGATCCGCGTTTTTAGGAGAAATCCACGCTCATTTTGCGTTCAATAAAAAAGCTGGATTTAATTCTACCCTGTTTATTTTATACAATTTACGTAAGATCGACTCCTTAAACTATTACGAATCTTGAGTCTGATTTATCCGCTAACGAACAAACGAATAAGCGCCCGTAGCTCAGTTGGATAGAGTACCTGGCTTCGAACCAGGTGGTCGGGAGTTCGAGTCTCTCCGGGCGCGCCAATAACAAAAGGGCTTGCGGGCCTTTTTTTGCGAACGCGGCACAGCCATGACTTAGGACTGCGGCATGCCTAAGGTAGGTACGCGATTTTCCGGGTCAGCGCCGCTAATGTTGATTGAGTCGCCACCAGAGTCTCCTCGGCTAACTCTTGCGTGGCTGCGGCCACATCCTGCGGCTGTAGTTTGCGCAGACAATCATGATGCAATTGCGGACAAACACTCTTGTAACAGAACTTGCACGGCACGTCGTGAAACAACACGCGGTGCGGAACTTTCCAGGGTTGGTGTTGCGGATTCGTGAGCGCGTAAAGATCGACAACCGGCGTACCCACGGCGGCGGCGATATGCACGGGCCCGGTGTTGTTGCTGATGAGAATGGGAGCAAGCTCAATCAACGCAGCGAGCTCAATAAAATTTAATTTGCCGGCAAAAGAGAAAGATCGGACGCTCGCCTGACGGCGAATTTCTTCAATCAGTGCGTGTTCGTCTGCAGCGCCGCTAAACACGATTTGCCAGCCGTGTTTATTGGCAAGGATATCGGTCAATGTCGCGAAACTTTCCGGCGGATAACGGCGTGCAGGCGCCGTGGCGCCGGGATGAATCAATACCCATGGCAAGCTTGGATCAAGCTGTTGTTGCAACTGTGCGCGCAGTTTCGAGCGAGTTGACGGCGGTATTTCCACGGATAAATTCGTGTTCGACGTCGTGCAACCGACGCTTTGCACTAAATCCAACTGGCGCTGCACTTCATGCCGCACGCCGTTTTGCGGTTCGGTTTCGATCACCCAATCTGAAAGCAGCTGATAAGGATTTTCGCGGCAATGCGCCAAGCGCAACGGAATATCGGCGAGATAGCATAGTAAGGCGGCGGCCAAAGGATTCTGACTATAGACCGTGAAGATAACCGCGGCGTCGAAGGCTTTCGACTTGAGCATGCGCACGGTGAATTGGTCGAAATCGCTGTCGTGATTTGCCGTGGCTTTCATCCACGGCGCGTCGTAAATCAAAACTTGATCCACCATGGGCGCGTACATGCCGGCATTCCGTCCAGAGCTGGAAGTCAGTAGCGTCAAGCGCCGCTGCGGAGCGCTATCGCGCAAGGCGCGCAGCGCCGGCGTGGTCATCAACACGTCGCCCATGTTATCGAGACGGATCGCCAAAATATTTTTGGCGTTAAACCACGATTCAGCGCGTTTCATATTTGCGTGGAGATAATTGCGTCGCTTGCAGGTCCAGTGCCTTATCGAAGTTGCCGATGGCCAAGGCCGCTTGGTATAAATCGGGCGCGGTGATATGCGGAATGCGCAGGGCATTGCGTTTCCATTCGGTTTCGCCGCCGTTGTCGATCAATACCGTACGGCAATCTGCGCGGCGCCCGGCTTCAACGTCATCCAAAATATCGCCGATCATCCACGAAGCTTCGAGATCGATATGCAGATCGCGCGCCGCCATGCGCAACAGCCCGGGCGCGGGTTTACGGCAGGTACACAACGCGCTGTAAGCGGATAGTGCTGCACGCGGATGATGCGGGCACCAGTAACATCCGGCGAGCGGAATACCATCGGCCGCCAACTCATCGCGTAATTTGTTTTCAACGCCCTGTAACATGTGTTCCGGAAAAAATCCGAAGGCCACCCCCGCTTGATTGGAGACGACGATTAATTCGAAACCCATATCGCAAAATAAGCGCAGCCCTTGCATAGCACGCGGCATGAGACGTATGCGTTCCGGCATTACGTTATAAGGAATGTTTTCTACCAGTGTTCCGTCCTTGTCGAGAAATATCGCTTTCTTATGAGGCGGCCTGGTGACGGGGCGTGCAGTTTGATTGGCGTCAAGCAAAGCCAAGCCTTGTCTCGAATGAAAACTACGGTGGCGAACGTTTTGGTTGATAGCCGCAACGGACGCGCGGTTGATGATTTGTTTTTCCGCGACGCGCGTGTAAAGCGCCTCAAGCTGCTGCGCTACAATGCGCCAAGTGAAGCGTTCACGCACATGGCGTACGCCCCTCGCGGCCATGGCCTGCAGCGAAGCGGGGTTGGCGTAAAGTTCGGCCATCTTATCGGCCAAGGCGGCGGGATTTTTCGGCGGCACTAAAAATCCGGTTTGGCCGTCGCGAATCGTGTAAGGCAGACCGCCTACACTCGAACCAATGACAGGAGTACCGCAAGCCATGGCTTCTAACGGCGTGATGCCAAAAGGTTCATACCACGGCGCCGTCACGAACATATCCGCGGCGCTGTAAAAAAGCCGCAACATCGAACGCGGACGCAGACCGGTAAAATGAACCTGCTCATGCACGCCTTGTTGCCGCGCTAATTCTTGCAAACGCCCAAGCTCCGGCGTCAGCTGCGGATCGGGTTGGATGCTGTCGCCGCCGACCACCAACAAGCGCGCCGAATGAAAACCGCGTCGATGCAATAAGGCGAATGCTTCGATGACCGTGTCCACGCCTTTGCGCGGAACGATGCGCCCCAAATAAAGCACCGTCGGCTGTTGCGGCGCTAAGCCGATCGATTGGCGCGCCGCGGATTTAGTCACCGGCCAGAATTCCGCGGGATCGAAACCGCCGGGAATAATTTCGATTTTTTCCGGCTTGACGCGGTAATATTGCATCAGATCGTCGTGATCTTGCGGACACTCGGCGATGACTGCATCGGCGTTGCGCGCTACTTTTTCTTCGATCGACAAGCGTGCGTGCGGAAAGCCATCGGCCTTGCCTTGATGCAGGCGCCGCACTTTTCCCAGCGCATGAAAAGTAACCACGTAAGGTATGCCGGTATGACGGCGAATGTTAGCCGCGACCAGCGCCGACATGAAAAAATTCGCATGCATCACGTCGTAATGCAAGGATTCGCGGTGCATGTGGTCGAGCATGGCGCGCGTGAAGCCACTCATTAAAAACAGCATGCGTTCCTTGGGAATGAAACAGGCGGGTCCGGCGGCTACATGAATGACGCGAATACCCGGTTGCCAGTCGACGACGGTTGCTTGATCGGCGTTGTCGCGCCGCGTGTAAACATCGACCGCATGTCCCAAGGCCGCCAAATGCTGTGCAACTTGCGCCACGTAAACATTTTGTCCGCCGGCATCAACGCCGCCGAGCGTCGCCAGCGGCGAGGCGTGTTCGCTGATTAAACCGATTTTTAATTTAGTCATGCGCTGGCCCTCGCAGTCCTGTCCATCAGCGGCTGATTGCGTTGACACGCAAAATACAATGCTTCATTCCAATCGTCGATGAAGCGCTGAATGTTGAAGCGCTTCAGCGCGTAACGACGCGCGCCGTCGCCCAAGACTTTGGCTTTGGCGGGATCGTTCAATAGCTCGCGCATGCGGCCGATTAATTTGTCGACATTCGTATCGATGTAACCGGATATGCCGTTTTGCACCGCCGTGGCCATTTCGGTCGTTGCCAGGCCGACGATGGGCATGCCGATCATCATCGCTTCGCAAACCGCGAGACCGAGACTGGTATAACGAATCGGATTGAAAAAAAAGCGGTACTTCGCCGCGAACGCGGGAATGTCTTTGTGTTGTACTTCGCCCAGTCCGCCGATGCATTCGGCGCCCATGCCGATTAAATCCAGGGGAATCTCGCGGCGTACTTGTTTAAAAATATCCAAGCCGATCAGACGCCCGCGGCTCGCCAAGTTATTCACTACCACGAGTCCGCGTGCTTGTTCGCCAGAGTAGCGCACCGATTCCGGCACCACCACGCCGTGATCGATGACGCGTGTGGGGCAGTTTTGCGAATTCCACATCAAGTCGTTAAAGGGGGTGACATGCACTAATAAAATTTCGGCATCGTTGACCCAATGCGGGGTATCGGTCGGATGCTCATAGGGCGGATCGTGCTGTAAAAAAATACGCGCCTTGCGCCGCTGGATCTCCGATAAAATTTCATGCTGGTCGGAAAGATAATGTTTCGGCAGCTGAAAAATAATGCAATCCAAATCCAAATTGCGCACGTCCTCGGCGGCGATATCGTGCAGATTATCCGGCCACGGAATGTGCCCCCATTTACCGCTGTAATCGGCGCTACGATCGGCGCGGTAAGGAACGTAAATATCGTGCGGCAGATGCGATAGATAATATAGATACGCACCGTGTACGTGCCAGGTGAAAATTTTTAAACGTCGCATAAGTCGCGCTCCGCTGCGTTGGCTGATAAACGATTTTTGGCTGTTATTTGCAGGCTTGCATGCTGCACCGCCGCGGCGCTCACGCCTGAGGCGCAGGGATGGCCGATCGGACACCGGCGGTAAGAGCACGGCCGGCAGGTGACGGCATGCCATAACACCCGATGCAAGTCGCTGTTTAACGGCGCCCAGCGCGCGACATCGGAACCGCAAGCGACGATGACGCTGGGCACTTTTAAAGCCGCGGCGATATGCGATACGCCGGTATCGTTGGCGACTAACAGTTGTGCTTGCGATATGAGCGCGGCGACTCCACCCAAGCTGGTTTGACCGGCGAGATTAATCGCCGGCGCTTGCATATGATGCAGCACTTCTTGAGTTAAATATTTTTCGGCGGCAGTTCCGGTCAATACGATTTGCCATCCGCGTTTTGCTAAGGCATCGGCTACCGTCGCAAAACGTTGCGGCAGCCAGCGGCGGCTGGAAAGTTGCGCGCCGGGGTGAACGCAAATGTAATTGCCCGGTTGCAATCCGGCGCTGCGTCGCAGCTCGTTGAGTTCCTCGCGGTCGCGATCGAACAAAGGAAATTCCAATTCTTCGTCATGCGTGGCAATTCCTAAAAAATCCATCAGCGCTAAATGCTGGCGTATCTCCGGTTCATTCGCCGGAAACGGCATGAACCACTCGGCATTGGGTCGATAATGTCCGGGCAGGAAATAACCCGCAGCGATAAGTCCGCCGCACAGATTTACCAGACGATTCACGATGGGTCCGCTGCCGTGCATCTGTAGGATCACGTCGAATTTTTTTTTGCGCACCGAATTGATGAAACGCGCTAAGTCCAATGGACTCCATGCTTGCTCGGGCAGGCCCGGGCAACCTGGAAACTCGATGAAATGGTCGAGATAAAAAGAAAAGCGTTCCACAAAACCGCGCGCCCACGGCAGACCGATGAGAGTGATTTCACTGTGAGGACAGGCGGCACGCAGGGCGCGTAAGGCGGGAACGGTGCATAACAAGTCACCTAATTGTAACGCGCGAAATATGGCAATCCGTCGTGGTTTGAAACTCGTGATTTGCCTTCGAACTTGATAAGCAGAGCGTTCGCCCACTTTTTGTAACACGACGTCTTCCTTGTGTCGAAAAAACATGTACACCGGTATTGAACGTTCAAGCGTTGATGAGTTCCGAATTAACTGCTGCAAATTTTTTACGTAAAAAATACATAGAACGAATGTGATTAAACGTACATTGCTGGTGTTCGATGTTTTTGAACTCCCCACTCGCGAAGTGGACAAATCTTGACGATGCTAGAACGTTTCCGGCCTAAATCTTTTATTCCCTTCGAGGAAGTAGAGCGCGGGCTGCGCTTTGTTACTTACGATGGCGTGGCGGTGCAAATCATGGGAACGTTTACCGGCGGCGCATTTATTGTCGCATTTGCGCTGTTGCTCGGCGCCAATAACCTTACCATCGGTCTGCTCAGCGCGCTGCAACCGTTGACGCAAATATTACAGATACCCGCTATCTATTTCGTTGAACGCGTCGGTTTTCGTAAATTGCTTGTGGTTAGCTCGTTAACGGCCTCGCGTTTGTTTTGTTTTGTATTGATGCTGATCCCATGGCTGCCGGAATCGCAACGATTGACGGTTTTCATCGTCGCGTTATCGTTTTATTACGGTTTCGGTACGATTTCAGGCGTGGCCTGGAATCCATGGATACGCGATTTAATTCCGGATAAACGACTCAGCGGTTATATGGCGCATCGTCTGACGGTCTTGACGGGAATCGGCGCGATTTTAAGTTTAATCGCGGCATTTGGAATCGATTTTTATCGAGATAGTTTTGGCGAGATCAACATTTACAGTTTTTATTTTGGTTTGGCCGGCGTTGCCGGTCTGATCAGCGTTTTTTTTGTCAGCCGCGTACCCGAACCCAAGCTCGATCACAATCCGCATCTTTCTATAATAAAAGTAATTTTAGAGCCGATACACGACAGAAATTTCCGCCAACTGTTGATTTTTTTAGGCAGTTGGAACTTCGCGGTTAATTTCGCTGCGCCGTTTTTTACGGTTTATATGCTGCAGCGGTTAAATCTCAGTATGACCATGATTTTGGCCTTCTCCGTCTTAAGCCAAATGGTGAACGTGTTATTTTTTCGTTTATGGGGTCGGCTGGCCGACCATTTCAGTTATAAGTCGGTATTGACGGAAACCGGGCCGTTATTCATTCTGACTTTTTTAATGTGGCCGCTGACGTCGTTTGGCAATTGGGGTTTTATTGCTTTGCCGGCGTTAATATTCATCCACGCTCTCAGCGGCATGTCCACCGCCGGCGTGCAGCTGTGTACCGGTAATTTGGCGATGAAGCTGGCACCGCGTGGCCGCGCCACCGCGTATCTCGCAGTGAATGCGCTTATTTCCGGTATTGCGGCGACTGTTGCGCCTATTATCGGCGGGTTAATGGCGACGTTTTTTGCGGGAGAAGAAATCACCTTAGGAGTTTCATGGAATTCAAGATTCTTCGGCCATGAAATCGGTTTCCTGCCCATTACCTTGCGCGGTCTCGATTTCGTTTTCATCATCGCCTTCGTATTGGGCCTTTATTCGCTGCATCGATTAGTGACGATTCGAGAAGAAGGTGAAATCGAAAACGGCGTATTGATCGAATTCCGCACCCAAGTCCGCAAAACCTTAAGCGATATATCGAGTGTGGAAGGCTTGCGCGATATTTTTGCCTTTCCTTATGGTCGCTTGGTGGATCTCTTTAATCGCCGTCAAACCCGACGCCAGCCGGCGGAGGACCGCAAATAAAACCGCTTTAAGGTAAAAACGCTGCAAATGTGAAAAAAATCACAGGCGATACATGTTAAAATAACGAAAATAACCAAGTCGTTGGCATAGTAATTGCTCATTTCCTTTGTGTATCTTTTGTCCAGACGTTGCTGGTCGATGAGCTTTGATTTTAATAACTATTACTAAAAAGCTAACTCTAAATGATTCGACTGTTTAAACATTATGTGCCGTTGCCGATTTTATTGCTGGCGCTGACCGAGGCGGCGGTGTTGTTTGCATGCATGTATCTCGGCACCGCTTTGCGTTTCGTCGGCGGCGAGCACGGCGACTTCCAATCGGTGGGTCCGATATTTCCACGCGCTGTGGTTTTTACCGCGGTCATGCTGAGCATCATGACCGCGTTTGGCTTACATCAACGTCAAGTGAAGCAAGAAGGCGAATGGGGTTACCCCGTCCGTTTCGTAGCCAGCTTTGTCGTCGGCTTGGTTGCCATGATGTTGTTCTTCTATGCGGTGCCGGACTTGCATTTGGGGCGCGGTGCTTTCGGTTTGGTGTTTCTGTTCGCGCTAGCGGGCACGGCCGTGGCGCGTTTTGTTTTCATGCGCGTGTTCAAGTTAGACATGATGCAGCGGCGCGTATTGCTGCTGGGCGCGGGCAGTCGCTCGGCTAAGGTTGAGATGCTGGAGCGCGATCACAAAGGGCATCGCAAGTTCAATTTGGTAGGCTGTCTACCGCTCAATAATTCAGAGTGCTGCCTGACCAAGACCCGCGTTTTCCACGATCAAACTTCGATACTGGCGGTGGCTAAAAAATACCGCATCGATGAAATCGTGGTTGGCGTGCGTGAGCGCCGCAACGGCGGTTTGCCGGCGGATCAACTTTTGGAATGCAAATTAGCCGGCGTGGAAATACTCGATCTGCCTTCTTTTTTCGAGCGTGAGACCGGCCAAATTCAACTGGAATCGCTTAATCCCAGTTGGATGATTTTTTCCGATGGCTTCACCCGTGGTTCGCTAAAAGACATGAGCAAACGCATGTTCGATATCGGCGCCAGCAGCATTTTGCTGTTGTTGACTTTGCCGGTGATGCTGATTACCGCACTATTAATTAAACTCGAAAGCCGCGGACCGATTTTCTATCGCCAGGAACGCGTAGGAGAATACGGACGCAGCTTCGGCGTGTTGAAATTTCGCAGCATGCGCACCGATGCCGAACGCGATGGTGTACCGCAATGGGCTAAAAAACACGATAACCGCGTGACGCGCGTGGGCCGAGTGATCCGTAAATTACGCATCGATGAACTGCCGCAGGTATTTAATGTTTTCCGCGGCGACATGAGCTTCGTCGGTCCGCGTCCGGAGCGTCCGTTTTTCGTCAAAGAATTGACCGCGCAGATTCCTTATTATCCATCGCGACATACCGTCAAACCGGGTATTACCGGTTGGGCGCAAATTTGTTATCCGTATGGCGCCACGGTTGAAGATGCCGTACAAAAATTGCAGTACGATCTTTATTACGTCAAGAACCACACCTTGTTTCTCGACTTAATTATTCTTTTTCAAACCGCGCAAGTGGTCATTTTCGGTCAAGGCGCGCGTTGAAAATAATTAGCATGCTAACGTCGTAGCTTCAGAGGATTGAGCGGAGAATTGTGCCAGCCCGATACTTGTTCTTTATCGAAATACACGCGTGAAACGCCATAGTCCCAAACATTTCCCACGTCGCGGTCGGGCGCGCCTTGCGCGGCTAAGACTTCGGCTTTCGAGGATCCATTGCTAAAAAATTTCAGTGCCGGTTTATCGCCTTCGGCGGTGATTTTTACCCGCAGCGGATGGTCCGGGCTTTCTTCCCAGCGCGTGACCGCGCCTTGGGAGAAATAAATTTTTGAGGCGCCATAAAACCAAATGTCTTTTTCGGTTTTAGTCGGCACTCCCTGAATGGCGTAGACTTCGCCGAGCGGCGTGCCAATGGTGATATATTTTTCGGGAGGCGCGGTTAAAGGATCGAAGCTCGGGTGTTCTTGAGCGCCGGCTGCTTCAGCAGCCGGAGCTTCTTCGGATATTTTTTCCGCCTGTTTTTCCGGCGCCAGTTGCGAAACCAGATATACGGCGCCGATCAATGCCGCGCTGAAGACGATGCGCGTGACGAATGTGGAAGAGCGGCGTTTGGAAGTTCTTGCGCCGGTCTCGCTATCGGAAGTCGTGCTGTGACTGCTGTGAGCGGGTTGGCGCGCGGGAGCGGGAGAAACAGTGGGTGCCTGCGGGACCAAGGTTTCCCTGTTTTCCGCTTCAATCGGCAGCACGCCGAATGTTTTATGGTATTCGGCCAGCTCCTGATAAGACTGGGTAATTTCCTTGGTTTTTTCTTCCGCCCATTTTTTTTGCTGAGGATTTTGTTGAAATCGATCCGGATGCCAGGTGTTTACCAAGCTTTTATAGGCCTGGCGTAATTCTTTCCAGGTGGCTCCGGGGGCGATGCCTAAAATGCGGTAGTTTTTTAGGTAGCGCTCAGTCATGACAGCTCTATCATTGTTATGGATGGCTCGGGAATTGCTTAAATTTGGGTTGAAAATGATTTAGAAAAATGTGAACTGCGTCACAGCAATGGGATCCTGATTAAGATTTAATCTAATTCAGTAAGGGCTAGTGGAACTTGAGGGCGGCATAGCGCTACAAGCCGCGTCTTATTGGTAACCTCATGTTTCGCTATGGATTTTAACAGAGAAAAAGTACGTATGGTGGCGTACATCGTTATTTGTACAGTTAGCGTAGCATCTTTTCACAATGTTCGAAGATGGATAGGTATATTTTCATCTTTGATTTAACTGTATAATTTCGGTCATTACTTGTGTGGGGTCAATTTTAATCGCTGTAAATATAATTAAGCCACATCATTCGCCGTATGGCTTAATGTTAACTGTTTATCGCCCCTCGTAAAGACCGACAATAAATACCAGACATGTTTTAGGCATGACTATGCTTATCGACGATGTCTGCATGTATTTCAATCATGTAATGGTAGGTAATAAAAAATGAGCTCGTTGCGCGTTGTGTTATGGGTAGCAGTGGCTGTATTAATGTCGGGATGCGCCAATATATTGGACTTACCGGAAGGAAAAGATAAGGAAACAAATCGTTTCTCGACCGCGGAAGGCGATTACCGCATTGGTGTCGATGACCGCTTACAAATAACCGTGTGGCGTAATCCGGAGTTATCCGTGACCTCGGTGCCGGTCAGGCCGGATGGAAAAATATCGGTTCCTTTAATAGGCGACGTTCAAGCCGGCGGCAATACGCCCACCCAAGTCGGCGCACTCATCAAAGAAAAATTATCTGCTTACATCCGCGAACCGAACGTAGCGGTGATTCTTACCGAATTGCGCAGTCATGAATATCTGTCGCGAATTCGCGTCACCGGCGCGGTGCGCACGCCGCGTTCCATGCCGTATCGTCAAGGCATGACCGTTTTGGATGCGGTGTTGGAAGCAGGCGGCGCCAACGATTTCGCTTCGCCCAATCGAACTAAACTTTACCGCAAGATCAAAGGCAAGACCGAAGTTATCGACGTGGATCTCGGCAGTATTTTGAACAAAGGCAAGCTCGAGACAAATATCGAATTGAAACCTGGCGACGTAGTGACCGTTCCCGAAAGATTGTTCTAGAAGTGGAGAGTTAAAAATATGAGTCTACGTCCCGAGCAACTGCTCAAACTTCTTGCGAGCGAAGCCTTTCATTACCGTAAATCGGTGGTCACCGCTTTCGTGCTGGTTTATCTCGCGGTTTTGGGGATGGGATTGTTATGGCCCAAGGGCTATTCCTCTTCTACATCCATTATCGTCGAAGATAAAAAAATCATTCAGCCGCTCATGCAAGGCGCCGCGGTGGCGACGGACGTGGCCGATCGATCACGGCTGGCGCGCGAAGTTATTCTCGGCCGTAAAATCATGAATCAAATTCTTGAGACCGGCGGGTGGATGAAATCCAATCCTTCGCCGACAGAGCAAGAAAAGATCATTCAGCGAATTACTAAGCGAACCACGATAACCAACGTCGGCAAAGACATTATTCGTATCGAGTATAAAGATGACGAGCCGGAGCGCGCCTTTAGAACCACACAAAAATACGCCGAACTTTTTATTTCCGAAAGCTTAGGCACCAAAGCCGCCGAAAGCCAAGCCGCTTTCGACTTTATCGAAAAGCAAACACAGGAATACCACGATAAACTCACCAAGGCGGAAGAGCAGCTTAAGGAATTCCGTTCCGCTAACTTGGACGCGCGCCCGGGCAGCGACGCCGACGTCAGCGCTCGGCTGAATCTGCTGCAGCAACGCATCGAACAGGCCACGCAAGATTTAAAAGAAGCCGAAGTGAGAAAAACCTCGTTGCAAAAACAGCTGACCGGCGAGGCTGAAGTCGCGACACTGCTTTCCCGTGAAGGCCAGTTCGCCGCGCGTATCGCCGAACTCCAATCGAGATTGGCCACGCTGCGCTTGAGCTATCACGACGGTTATCCCGACATCATTCAAATTAAGCAGCAGATTGAAGATCTCAATCAAGCCATCAACGAAGAGCGTCAGCGCCGCGAGGCCGCCAAGGCCGCCGGCCGCTTGACGATCGATGAAAGCGTGGTGAGCAACCCCATGTATCAACAGCTCAAGCGCGATCTGTCGCAGACGCAAATCAATATCGAAACGCTCATGGCGCGCATCGGCGAGGCCAAGCGCGAACTACAGCTCGAGCTGGAGCGCGGTAAACGCGTACACGGCGGTGAAGCCACGTTGGCGGAACTGACGCGCGACTATCAAGTAAATCGCGATATCTATCAAGATTTGCTAAGACGCCGCGAAAATGCGCGCGTGTCCATGAATCTCGATAAAGAAAAACAAGGTTTCTCCATCAAAATTCAGGAACCGGCGACCTTGCCGCTGCAACCCAGCGGCTTGCGATTCGTGCATTTCATTATCGGCGGCCTGGTGCTGGGTATTATTTTGCCCTTGGGTTTGTTGTACGCCAAGCTGCATCTCGACTCGCGCGTGCGCGTGGGCACGGCGATTCGCGACAAGCACAAACTGCCGTTGTTGGCATCGGTACCGCATTTATGGTCGCCAGTCGAGGCCAAGGCGGTCCGACGTGAAATCGAATGGCTGTCATTCGCGATGGGCGGCGCGTTTCTGGTCGTCGCGGCAACTGTTGTGTTACGCATCATCAAGGTGGTTTAACCATGAGCAAGATTGAAAAAGCCTTGAGCAAGGCGCGTTCCACCGGTGCACTGCGGGTAATTTCATCGCAACCGACAAACGCCGAAAAAATCGCGGAAGCAGCACCCGTCACCAGTGAAGAAACGGCGCTGATCGAACAGCGCGCCGGCGCCAGCGATGCGATTACGCGCATGCGCGAGAAATCGCTGCTCGGAAAACAAGTATTGGCCGAGAACCATCTCATCTATCCTGAGCTGGGTGAAAACGGCACGGTGCGCGCATTCCGCGAAATTCGCACCAAGATCATTCAAAAGCTGCAAGGCCGTAACAGCATTATTATGGTGACTTCCGTTACCGGCGGCGGCGGTAGCAGTTTTGTGACGCGCAACTTGGGCGTCGCCTTCGCTTTCGACGCCGGCAAAACCGCGTTGCTGATAGATTGTAATTTTAAGAATCCTTCGCTGCATCAACTGTTCGGCACCGGAACATTTCACGGTTTGACGGATTATTTAGAAAACTCGCAAATGGATATCGCTGAAATCATCCACGCCGTTGGCATCGAACGTTTGCGCATCGTGCCTTCCGGCGGAAAGCGCGAAATTCCGGCGGAATATTTTACCTCCGCCAAAATGAAGCGGCTGCTGGACAACATCAAGCAGCGCTATCGCGAGCGTTACATTCTTATCGATGCGCCGCCCATGACCGAATCCGCCGACACTCAGATCTTGGCCGACTTGTGCGATTACGTGGTGTTGGTGGTGCCCTACGGCAAGGTCAGCGACGCGCAGATCGATTCCTGCGTTAAAGCCATCGGCGATAAAAAATTGCTCGGCGTGGTTTTCAATAATGAACCGGTATTGCCGGAACTGAATTGGCGCCAAATCCTGACTAATCCATTTTCGGTTTTCGGACGTGGATCCTCTCTTCCCAACAAGAAACCAGCAGCTATAAAAAAGTGAAAAAAAATAATTTATCGATACATGCAAGGATACGCAGCACATTTTGGATAACAGGGATTGTATTTTGCGGCGCGACGTCAGCGGGGTATGCAGGCGATGTCGCTTACGGGTATGGGTACAACGCCACTTACAGCGATAACATCGCGCGCACGCCGTCGCGTGAACGTAGCGACTGGATTCATTCACTCATCGCCGGCGTCGGTTATCGAGAAAACACCACGGATATCGTGGCGCAAGTATTGGCGCAAGCCGAATACCGCACTTATCAGAATAATTCTTTCAGTGACGAAACCATCTTTAACCTGAATTCTTCCTTGCTGTGGGTGATATCGCCGCAGCGGTTCACTTGGTCGGTGGTGGATACTTTTCGTCAAAGCCAAACCAATCCAACGCTCGCCGATACACCGGCGAATCGTTCCAACGTCAATGTTTTCAGCACCGGCCCCGATTTTTATCTGCGCTTTTCGCCGGTGAATACGCTGGCGTTCGGCGGGCGCGTAGCCAATGTTTACACCGGCGACGCCAACGCCGACAACAACCGGTTTAGCGGAACCACCAGTTGGTTATATCAGAGTTCTTCCATCAGCACTTACTCGTTGAATTACCAGCTCACCGACGTTCGCTATTCCAATTCCACTCTTAATAATAATTTCACGCGTCAAGATGTTTTCCTGCGCGCCCAATTTCAGCCCACGCTGTCGCGCTATGTGCTGGATGTTGGCTCCACGCAGTTGAATCGTGAGCGCGGCAAGGACCTTACCGGTTCGCTCACGCGATTTTCATGGACTCGGCAGTCGACGCCCGAAGCCACTTTTGGCGCTTCGGTAAGCCAAGAATTTTCCGACACCGGCACGGATATTTTGGCGGCCTCGGCGATTTCCAGCAGCCCCATGGCCGCGTCCGCCGCCGGAGCCGGCAGTCCAACGACCACTGCCGGCTCCGGCGGCACCTCCGATTCCGGATCGGTGTCGGTCATCGCCCCCGATGTATTGACCAGCGACGTCTACTACGCAAAACGCGGCAGTGTTTTTTATGCCCGGCGCGGCAGTCGCACGGGTGTGCGATTCGAGGCGTATCGAAACGATCTGGATTACGAGACCTTCCCCTTGGATCGCCGTGAGAGCGGCGCGCGTTTTCAATTCGATTATTATTATTCGAGCGCGATCACCGCCGGATTCTTCACCGAATACACGCAGACGAAATACCTGAATCCTCCGAATTATCCGCGCAAGGATAACGATCAAGATACGGGCGTGCGCGTGGATTTTCGCGCGAACCGCACTATCAGTTTGGGAGTGGAAGGCCGTCATACGCTACGCAACAGCACCATCGCGGCGGCGGATTTCACGGAAAACCGCGTGCTGTTTTCCATTGCCTACAGCACAGGCCCGATATTCACGCCG
>JACQBD010000137.1 GCA_016194665.1 Gammaproteobacteria bacterium | reverse complement strand
TCTCTATCCTTAAGAAGGAAAATGGCAAGTGGGTTTTGGCGCGGGATGCGAATATGTTGGCGCCTGTGACAAAGTAAATTTGTTGGGGTTCGCGTCGCTCACCCCAACCTACATGTTTTATTCGGTCAACGCGGCGCGGGCTGGGCGTTCGATGGCGACGGCTTCTAGTTTCAGTTTTTTACCGTTACGCATTACTTCAAGCTTAACCCGGTCTCCGGGTTTGCGGCTGGAGATGGCGAGCAGGGCTTCGCGCGCTTCGGTGATTTTTTTATCGTCGATGGAGGCGATGATGTCTCCGGGTTGCACGCCCGCGCGATGCGCGGGTCCGCCGCGCACGATGCCGGCGACGATGACGCCGTCGGTGGAATCGAGATTAAGCGCGCGCGCGATTTGCGGCGTGATCGCTTGGCCTTCCATGCCCAGCCAACCGCGCAGCGGGCGCCCGTGCTGCAAGATATCCGTCATGACGCTGCTGGCGAGACTCGCGGGAATGGCGAAGCCGATGCCTTGATAACCGCCGCTGCGCGAAAAAATCGCGGTGTTGATGCCGACTAAATTGCCTTCGGCGTCGATCAGCGCGCCGCCGGAATTGCCGGGATTAATCGCGGCGTCGGTTTGAATGAAATTTTCGAAGGTGTTGATGCCGAGCTTGTTGCGGCCGGTGGCGCTGACGATGCCCATGGTCACGGTCTGTCCCACGCCGAAGGGATTGCCGATGGCCAGCACCACGTCGCCGACGTGCATAGCGTCCGAATGGCCGACGGTGATCACCGGCAGTTTCTTGAGATTGATTTTGAGCACGGCGATATCGGTGTCGGGATCGCTGCCGACCAGTTTGGCTTGGGCGCTGCGGCCGTCTTGCAGCATGATTTGAATCGCGTCGGCGCCTTGGATGACGTGATGGTTGGTGAGAATAAAACCTTGCTCGCTCATGATGACGCCGGAACCGAGGCTGGTTTCCACGTGCTTGCGCGGTGTGATCAGCTCGTCGTTGTCGCCGAAGAATTGACGGAACAAAGGGTCGTCGAGAAACGGTTGTGGCCGCACCGATACCACTTTCGCGGTGTTGACGTTGACGACTGCCGGCGAGGCTTTGTCGACGGCGGCGGCGTAGGTATAAGGACCGCTGGCGCCGCGTTTGGGGCTGTCGGCGGCGGTTTGGCGAATTTCGACGGTGGCGGTATTTTGCTGGGTGAGTTGCGGCCAGAAGTAGGTGACGACAAATGCAATGGCCAGCCCCAGGACAATGACGCGGACAATGTAAGAAAGGGTGTGGCGCATACGTATTTTTAACCTGTAAACGGGATTTTCGATAGCGGCATTTTATCGGCCTGTGGTTGTGATGTCGCGACGCTTATGCACCAGTGACAAACGGCCGGCTTACTCCATGCCGCGACGTGCAAGATCAGCAAAAATATTTTCCGCGACTCCGCTTGACGCAGGCAAACCGTTATATAATCCTATGCGCCGCATTTTAGGGGGCAGGCCAGTTTTTCCAACATAATCGCCAGCTTCCTTCGGAAAATTACGCCACCGTGCGTGATTTTTGTTTTTTTAGCAATCCAGTTTATATGGGGGTTACATGAGTGAAGAGGGCGTCAATCCGCAACGCAGACGGTTATTGCTGGCTACCAGCGGACTAGGAGCAGTCGGAACCGTATTTGCGCTTACCCCTTTTGTGCTGAGCATGATGCCGAGCGCGCGCGCCAAAGCCGCCGGTGCGCCGGTGGAAGTCGACATCAGCAAAGTCGAGCCCGGGCAGCTGTTAACCGTGGAATGGCGCGGCAAGCCGGTGTGGATTCTGCGGCGCACGCCGGAGATGCTGAAAGCGCTTACCGAAGATGAAAAATTTTTAGCCGATCCCAAATCGTCCGTGGCCGAGCAACAGCCCACGTACGCGCAGAATACGACACGCTCGCTGAAGCCGGAATTTCTGGTGCTGGTCGGTATTTGCACCCATCTCGGTTGTTCGCCGGCGCAGCGTTTGGTCGCCGGCACAGCCTCGGGCTTGGGCGATGATTGGCCTGGTGGTTTTTTCTGCCCCTGCCACGGTTCCAAGTTCGATCTCGCCGGACGTGTTTTCAAAAACGTACCCGCGCCCACCAATTTACAGGTGCCGCCCTACAGTTTTATCAGCGACACGCGCATCGCCATCGGCGTGGATAAGCAAGGAGCCGCCTAATGCAAAAGCTTCTCACCTGGATCGACGATCGTTTTCCGCTGACCAAAGTCTGGGAAGAACATCTGTCGAAATACTACGCGCCGAAGAATTTTAATTTCTGGTATTACTTCGGTTCGCTGGCGTTGTTGATGTTGGTGATGCAGATCGTCACCGGTATTTTCCTGACGATGCATTACAAGCCCGACACCGGGCTTGCGTTCGCTTCGGTCGAATACATCATGCGCGATGTCGATTGGGGTTGGCTGATTCGCTATATGCATTCGGTCGGCGCATCGTTTTTCTTCATCGTGGTGTACATGCATATGTTCCGCGGCTTGCTCTACGGTTCGTATCGTAATCCGCGCGAACTGGTGTGGCTGCTGGGCATGGTGATTTTTGTCGCGCTCATGGCCGAAGCCTTCATGGGCTATTTGCTGCCCTGGGGCAATATGTCTTATTGGGGCGCACAGGTGATTATCTCGCTGTTCGACGCCATCCCGGTAATTGGCCAAGGTTTGTCGGAATGGATACGCGGTGATTTCGTGGTTTCCGACGCCACGCTCAATCGTTTCTTCGCCTTCCATGTTATCGCCGTGCCACTTATCTTGGCGGCGTTGGCCTTCGTGCATATCGTCGCGTTGCACAAGGTTGGTTCGAATAATCCCGATGGTGTCGAAATTAAAAAGAAGAAAAACGCCAACGGGCTTCCGCTCGATGGCATTCCGTTCCATCCTTATTACACGGTGAAGGACATCGTCGGCGTGACGGTATTTCTAATGCTGTTCTCCGCGGTTATTTTCTTTTCACCGGAATTAGGCGGCTGGTTCCTTGAGCATGACAATTTCACGCCGGCGAATATTTTACAGACGCCGCCGGAAATCGTGCCGCTGTGGTATTTCACGCCGTTCTATTCGATTTTGCGCGCTAATACTTTTGCCTTCTTTGGCATTCAGGCGAAACTGTGGGGCGTCATCTTCATGGGGCTTTCTATTATGCTGTTGTTCTTTCTGCCATGGCTGGATCGTTCGCCGGTCAAGTCGATTCGTTATCGCGGCTGGATGTATAAATCCGCATTGGCCATTTTCGTCATGGCCTTTTTGGTCTTGGGCTACTTGGGCACGCGGCCGGCCGCCGGCCCGAACCTCATCATCGCGCAGATTTGTACGGTGCTGTACTTCGCCTTCTTTTTCCTGATGCCGTGGTACACCAAGCGCGACAAAACCAAACCGGTACCGGAGAGGGTGACTTAAATGAAAAAGCTCCTGCTCCTTTTGGTTGTCATGGGTTTGCCGATTGCCGCTGCAGCGAGTGGCGGTGAAGGCGTCAAGCTCGATGCCGTCAAAATCGATTTGAACGATCAAGCTTCACTGCAACGCGGCGCGCGTATTTTTGTGAACTATTGTCTGTCCTGTCACAGCGCTTCTTTTATGCGCTACAACCGCATGGGGCATGATCTCGGTATCTCCGATGAACTGGTGAAGGAAAATCTTTTATTCGCCGCCGATAAAGTCGGCGATCTCATGAAGGCGGTGATGCCGAAGGAAGACGCTAAACTGTGGTTCGGAGTGGCGCCGCCTGATTTGTCGCTCGAAGCCCGCGCGCGCACGCCCGAATGGATTTACACCTATCTACGAAGTTTTTACCGCGACGACAAATCGCCTTCCGGCTGGAACAACACCGTGTTTCCGCACGTGGCGATGCCGCACGTGTTGTTTGAATGGCAGGGAGACCAGCGCGCGGTTTTTAAAACCGAACATGGCATGCAAGAGCTGGAGAAGTTTGAGTTGGAACGCCCCGGCACCATGACGCCGGAAAAATATAACGAAGCCATGCGCGACCTAACCAATTTCATGGTTTATCTGGCTGAGCCGGCGAAGTTGGTGCGTTATAAAATTGGTGTGTATGTATCCGGGTATGACAATGCACAACGGAGAATCCGCGATGACCACGCCCGCAGCGCGTAAACCTATCATGACGCTTTATTCCGGAAAATCGGATCCCTACAGCCATCGCACGCGTATCGTTTTGCACGAAAAAGATATCGAATGCCAGGTGGTTGAAATCGATTTGAATAAAAAACCGCGCGAGCTGGGCGAACTTAATCCGTATAACCAAGTTCCCACCATGGTCGACCGCGATTTAGTGTTGTACGAATCCAATATCATTAACGAGTATCTCGACGAACGCTTGCCGCATCCGCCGCTGATGCCGGTGGACCCGGTGTCACGCGCGCGTGCGCGCTTGATGTTGATCCGCTTCGACCGCGATTGGTACAGCCTGATCCCGGACGTCATCGGCGGCGATAAAAAATCCGCCACGCGTGCGCGCCACACGCTGCGCGATGGGCTTACGGTGATATCGCCGATTTTTAAAGATCAGCAATTCGCCATGGGCGAGGAATTTTCTTTGGTGGATTGTTCGCTGGCGCCGCTGTTGTGGCGCTTGGATATGTGGGATATCGAAGTTCCGCGCCAGGCGAAGCCGATTCTCGACTACGCCGAACGCATTTTCGCACGCAAGTCTTTCAAGCTTTCGTTAACGGAAGCCGAGAAGGAAATGCGCAGCGCGCCCACCAAGTAATGTCGCGGCGTTCGCGCGCTGTGGCTGCCAGCGCGGTGAGCGGCGCATGAGTCCCCTCAAGCTTTATTTAATACGGGCGGTGTACGATTGGTCCGTGGACAGCGGCTTCACGCCGCACGTGCTGGTGGACGCCAACGTGCCCGGCGCCAAAGTTCCTCCCGGTTATATCGAAAACGGCCGCGTGGTGCTCAACATTCACCCGCGCGCGGTAAATCATTTCGAGTTTGCCGCCGATGCTTTGCGTTTTTCCGCCCGCTTTGCGGCGCAAAGTTTTTTGGTGGAAGTTCCTTATCCCGCGGTACTGGCGATTTACGCACGCGAAAATAACCAAGGCATTTCGTTTCCCGATGCCGCTGCGGAAGAAACCAAAAATATCGCGCCCGATAAAAAACCACCCGACGACAAACCGCCGCACAAGGGACCCAGTTTGCGCGTGGTGAAGTAACGCAGGTCTCCTCGTTAGTACCGTTGGCCCGATGAACCTGCCCCCGCGAACGCTAATTTGAGATATGTTTTAGGATAATTATCGTTTGTCAGAGGTGAACCATGGGTCTTGTGAGATTAGTTTCAATCTTTTTTTTCGTCTGCATTGCTGTGTCTGTGTTTGCCGCCGATGCTAAAAATATCGTCAACACAGATGACACTGTCGCTGAACCGCAAGCAGACCGCTCCTCATCCGAGATCGTGAAGCGACCACAACGGCCAGCGGTGAAAATGTCACCCACGGTTCGCACTTCGCCGCCGCTCCCCGACGACAGCGGAAAAATGCGCCGCGTCGCACCCAAGCGCACCGAGGCCCCTTTGCAGAATGTGCCGGCGCTTAAAAATTTATATCCTGCGTCTACACAAGATAAAAATCCCACCCCCGATGCACCGCCATCTCAAAATGACGCAACACCCGCGCGTTGATAAAAAAATCCGTGAATCATGATTCGCGTACTGCAAGCTGACATTACCACGCTCAAAGTAGACGCCATCGTCAACGCCGCCAATGAAAGTTTGCTCGGCGGCGGTGGCGTGGATGGCGCGATTCATCGCGCCGCCGGTCCTGAGCTGAGAGAATATTGCCGCGGCTTGGGCGGCTGTCCCATCGGCGAGGCGCGTATCACGCCGGGCTTTAAACTTTCCGCGCAGTGGATCATTCATGCCGTCGGGCCTGTTTGGCGCGGCGGTGAATATCAAGAATCAAAATTATTAGCCAATTGTTATCGTAATTCTTTTGCCTTGGCCGTTGAGAATGAAGTGAAGACTATCGCCTTTCCAAGCATCAGCACCGGTGCTTATGCTTATCCCAAAGATCAGGCGGGTAAAATTGCGATTGCGATTATGCGTGACTATGAAAATAAATTTTCTGAAATTATTGCTTGTTGTTTTAGCGCTGCGGATGTGAAGTTATATGAAGAGATGTTGCTGTCATCCCCGCGACAGCGGGGATCCAGGATTTAAATGGAATCGCGCGGGTAGCGCGCGATACTCAAAAAATAATAGCGGGATGTTCCGCCCCCGCACCCAGGGTTTCTTTTCTTTGCTCGTGCAAAGAAAAGAAACCAAAAGAAAGCACGCCCCGGATGGCGCGCTCTTCCTGCGCTCCGCAGCTTTGGGTCCCCGCGCTGCCCCGACGCGACATCCCTGTCGCGCGGGGCAGGCGCAGGCATCCTGCCTGCGCCCCTGCGGGCGCTCACCCAAAGTTTTGCGGTGCTCGGGCGCGCCATACGGGGATTTCATAAAACAAAAAACCTTGCGGTATGTTCCGTTATGTTGCAACAATGCTTTAAATAAAATGACCCCGACGGCAAAATTATTTTTGATTCTTGGCGGCATCAATGCTGCGCTCGCAGTATTGCTCGGCGCTTTTGGGGCGCATGCGTTGAAAGCGCGGCTGTCGCTGGAAATGATTGCGGTTTATCAGACAGGCGTTCATTACCATTTTTTTCACGCGCTGGGTTTGTTAGTCGTTGGCGTGGTGGCAACACAGATACCGATGTCGGTTTTTCTCAAATGGTCAGGATGGTTGATGCTGATGGGCATTGTTCTTTTTTGCGGCAGTCTTTATATATTAAGCATTGGCGATCTGCCTTGGCTCGGCGCGATTACGCCTGTCGGCGGCGTCTCATTCATTGTTGCGTGGATATTATTCGTCGTGGCTGTGGCTAAATCGTCGTGATTGACGCACCGCGCAATTAAATTGTCACTCAAGGCCCACGGCTTCACTGCTTCCTCTGGTAAAACTCCGCGGAAATAGCGGGTTTTTTTGATCCCTCCCTTTGGCACGCCTATTGCTTTACCTCTAAGGCCTGGCAGAGAAACATGCTGTCAGGGGTGGAAGTTCTGACAAAGGTAAACCCAGCCGAAAGGTTGGGGGCGCAAAGTCACCGGTCTAGAGGAGTCTTGTAGGCTCTATGACAGCGGGATTGCCGGAATGCAGCATCAGGATGGAAGTGGGGCAGGGAGCCTGTATCACTCTGCTCGATGGAACCTCCCATCGTTTTAACCGGTTTTTCTGCTTGTTCGGTGTCAGGAATTTGCGCTAGTCGATTCCTGGAGGGACAAGGCAATGGAAAACGGACACAATAAATTCTCTGCAAATCACACTCAAGTTCGCCGTGCTGATCGGATAAATCATTTCCAATTGGGAATTCTGGCCCTGGGCTTGGCGGCCTTCACGGGATTTTTCATGCACGCGGCCAAGGCCGATGATTTCAGCCTGTTGGTAAATGGTAAAGCGATCCATTTGAAGGCGCCGGCTGGTAAGAATTTAAACGAAAAAAATTGGGGCTTGGGCGTGCAATACGAATGGGCGCCAGTAAATACTCATTGGATTCCATTTGCCACGGCTTCCGGCTTCATCGATTCGAATAAAAATCCTTCTTACTATGCAGGCGGCGGTGCGTTACGCCGCTTTCAAGTCGATAACCTGCATTTTGATATCGGCGCCATCGGTTTTATCATGACGCGCAAGGCCTACAAACAGGACAAACCATTTCTCGGCGTGTTGCCGGCCTTTTCGATCGGCACGGAACGCGTCGCGGTGAATATGACTTACATTCCGAAAGTAGAACCTAAAGCAGTGGCGCTGGTATTTTTTCAGCTTAAAATAAAACTGAAAAGTTTTTAATTTTAAGCGCGTCGCGCAAAACTATGATGGAAATTGGATGTATTGCGATTTTTACTTAAACAAGTTTGGTGCGTGTTTCAATGATCTGACCAAAGCTGATGCCAGTATTGTTGCAAGGGATTTGATGCGGCAGACGGACATTAAATCCATCTTTGGAGAGCAGCAAGAGAACCTGTTCCAGTAGTATGCGATTTTGGAACACGCTGCCATTTAGGCCGATGACAACTGCGCCATGTTGATCGCGAATCATGCGTGCTTGCAGCAACAGCGACTGCGCTAAACTCGCATGAAACCCGCTGGCGCGTTCGGCAATAGAAATTCTTTCGTTCATTAAGAAAGGCAGTAGCGGCGACCAGTCTGTCTCCCACACGTCCAAGCGATTGCGCGTTAGAGGTAAATCCACGGCGTCGGCGTCGGCTTCGCCGTCGCAGGCAGCTTCCAGCAGCATTGCTGCTTGTCCAGAATAACTCGAACGATAATTTAATCCCGTCAATGCCGCGGCCGCGCCGAATAAACAACCGATGGAAGTGGTAGCGGGACTGTTTAAACCGCGCTGCCAAGCATGATGCGCCAAAGTGGTATCTTCCAGGCATCCGTTCCATTTGATGCCGGCCTCCCAGCATAAAGAAGACGCCGTGCGCCAAGGTTCATAACGGCTTTTTTCTCCGCCTACAAGACGGAACGGACGCAAACTGGCCACGCGTTCCCAATCGCCGGCACGGCCAAGTAAAGCTTCGCCGCCCCAGAAAGTGCCGTCCATGCCGTAGCCCATGCCATCCCAGGTAAATATTAACCAGCGTTCGACATCGGGATGTTCGCCGGTGAGCGCCGCGGCGTGTGCATGATGATGAAACACCGACACGAACTGTAAGCCGGTGCGCCGCGCCCAACGCGTGCTAATCGAAGCCAAATGCGCATCGCCGGCGATATATTGTGCACGCACACCATAGTGCGCTTGCATATCGGCGATAGTTTTTTCCAACAAGCCGAGGCGATTGGGTGTATCCATATCGCCGATATAGGGCGAGAGTATGACGCGGTCTTGCCACGCAAGTGCCACATTGTTTTGCGTAGAAGCGCCGACGGCCAGCACCGGTTTCGATAACGTAAAAGGAAGCCTCAGTTCGAGAAAAGCCTTGCCCCGACCCCAATGTAGCGGACGCGCTTGTCCCGCCAGAACGCGATATGTATTGTCTTCGCCGCTCGTTTCGAACGGGCGGTCGTGATGCAAAGACGCCTCCGCCATTTGCGCCAAGCGCGCCAGCAACTCATCCTTGTCTAGGCAGGCAGCATCAAGGTCAGCCGCCACGCTAACCAAAGGTTTGCCAAAACCCTTTAGCAACATTTTTTGCAGCGGACTATGCGGCAAGCATACGCCGATTTCTCGCAAATGCGGCGCCAAGCGCGGGGATAAAGACAGGCATGATTTTTTCGCGGCTAGTACGATCGCACCCGCTGGCTCCTGTAATAGGCATTCATGTTCCGCTGTTAAATCCACCGCGGTCCGCACTGCATCGAGTCCATCCATACCCGCTGGAGGAAACATCACCGCCAACGCCTGATGGGGGCGTGAAATTTTAACGCGTAAGCGGGCGACCGCAATGTCATTACGTGCATCGCACATTAACCGATAGCCGGCATGAGTTTTGATGGCGATAATTTTGCCGGCTGCCAAGGCCGCGATCGTGCGCGCTAACGCAGCGATACTATCGCGCGTTTCATCGTCCGCGGCCACGAAATGCAATGCCAGTTCGTCGGCGCGTTCAATCGCTGACGCAGACAACGCCGGTTTCTGAAGGCTTCCGTATTCTGGATTATGTTCTGCGCACATTTCGGATTCTTTAAAGAGAAAAGTTGAAATTACCACTCAATCAGCTGATCATGGCTATGATGCTCTTAATAACGGTATCGATGCAAGCTATTATGCTTCCGCAAACGATTTTTGATAACCAATCATGATCCGGAAAAAACGCTGTTCCTGGGCTGCCGACATCGATTCATTGAATCAAGCTTACCATGACAAAGAATGGGGTGTGCCGGTTCATGCCGATCGTAAATTGTTTGAGTTTTTGATTCTCGAAGGCGCGCAGGCCGGCTTAAACTGGGCCACCATTCTCAAAAAACGCAAAAATTACCGTAAGGCCTATGACAATTTCGATGCGCATAAAATTGCCGCTTATGGTTCGGTTAAATTGCGGCGCCTTCTAAAAGATCCCGGGATTATTCGCAATCGCCTAAAAATCCGTGCGGCAGTTTTAAACGCCCAAGCGTTTCTGAAAGTGCAACAAGAATTTGGCAGTTTCGACCGCTATCTGTGGCGATTCGTCGGCGGCCGGCCGATTCAAAACCAGCGCCGCTACGGGCAGAAAATTCCGGCGCGCACGAAAGAGTCCGATGCGCTCAGCAAAGATTTAAGGCGGCGCGGATTTAAGTTTGTCGGACCCACCATTTGTTATGCGTTTATGCAGGCAGTGGGGATGGTGAACGACCATACGACAAAATGTTTTAGATATCGCGTCTTAGCAAAAAAATAAAAAATGAAATTACCGCTGATTCTTTTAATGGCCGGTATTTTTTTATCCGCTTGCACATCGGCGCGCGATACGCCGGAAATGAAAATACGGCAGTTGCTCAAGGATGCCGAAACCGCGGTTGAAAAAAAAGATGCAACAAGTTTGCGGCAATTGATCTCAGAAAAATATACCGATAGCCAAGGACAGAATAAAAAAAATATTGAAGCGGTTTTACGTTATTATTTTCTGCGTCCGTGCCGAGTGGCGCCCGGCTGAATTACACGATTTTATTGATCCGCGTTTCTGAGTTTTCGCCAACTGGACGTTTTGCGGCAGTGGCGACTGCATTTCCGCTTAATTTATACCCATATTATCCATACTTTGCCCTGCCGTTTTAAAAATCCTTTTCATTCAGAACCCTGTAAAAGCAGCTAACGAGGGGCCTAATGTCAAACGCGCAAGCCGTGGCATGAATGCTGCATTTATATTGGAAATTCAACGACAAACAGCCGCCGTGTGAAGAATGACTGGATGTCGTGGAGGGATGAAATTGTTGAAGACAGTAAACATATGGTCGTTCGCGCTTGTCGGCGTGGCGATCCGTCTATTTTTTTATAAAAAATCGATAACGCAGGCTGTACGAATCGTACGGCTGGCGATGCTTGTCGTTGTTTTTGAAATTATTCTGACGAGCTGTTCCAGTCTTCAGCCACCAGCTCCGCTTGTGGTGCCCGAAGGACTAATAATATTTTTAAGCGATAACTCGCCAGCTTTCGTCGGTGTGCAACGCGAAATAAGCAAACGCTATCAGCACGCGATAAAAATTTATTCTCTCGGCGGTGACGAGAACCAGTCTGCTGAGACGTTAAAAAAGATTCAATCGTCGGATAAACCAACGGTGGTGGCTATAGGTTTGCCGGCAGCGAAGTTAGCCCGCGGCTTATCGAACAAGAAAGTGATTTTCTGTCAGGTCTTCAATTATGAAGACACGGATTTAATTACTTCATGGATGAAGGGCGTGGACGCGACACCCGCGGTCATGGAGCAGTTTCGGGTTTGGAAAACCTTGGCGCCGCGGTTAAAGAAAGTCGGCGTTATCATCGGGAAAAATCAACGTAGTCTTATCGACAAAGCCGTAACGGCCGCGCGCGTTCAACACATCGATCTTGTTCATGTCGAAGTCAAATCCGATAAAGAAACGCTTTACGCGTACAAACAATTGGCGCCAAAGATACAAGGCTTATGGTTGGTGCCGGACAATCGTGTGCTGAGCGGTGAAACGATCCGCGACATCATGGCCTACAGCGTTAAGGAAGGAAAACAAGTCGCGGTGTTCAGCCATGCATTATTGGGCGTGGGCGGACTCCTGAGCGCCGAGAGCAGCAATGCGGATATTGCCGTACAAGTGTTAGCGCGCATCGAGCAAGCGGGACAAAGCAAGGAGGTTCCGGGTAAATCCATGACCGCGCTCACGAAGGCGAATATTCGCATCAATCCGGTAATGGTCGGTCGCTTGAATTTGTCGCTGCCCAAATCCCTACAGGGATTGACACAGGTACCATGAATTTGCGCCGATGAAAAAAACTTTAACACGATATTTAACGGTGTCGCAGCTATGGCGCGATTGGGTTCCTAAAAAAGGCGAACACAGCTTAGTCGGTCGTTTGCTGCTGCTTTTGTTGTTGGGAGCGGTGATAGTTTATTTAATTGTTAATATCGGCTTATGGTGGACATCCAGTCGCTTGATAGAAGATAACCTCGAGAAACAAGCGAGCCGTTGGTTGATGGAGCTCGATGACTTAGGCACGCCGCATTATGCGTCGCAATCCGGCAAGCACCTGGCGAATATCGATAAGCGCATTAAAAATTTTCCCGAGGTCGCTTTCATCCGTTATTACGATATAACCGGCCAAAAAGTGCTGGGTGAATACGGCAATCGGCATGATTTGAATGCGGCTTTCATTACCGCGGAACAGAGGGATAAATTCTCCGCAAACAGCGCGGAAAAAAATTATCTCATCGATCGCTCGATCTTGAATGGCGCTTATATGCGTTTTATCGCGCCGGTGCGCGTGCGCTCAATTCGTTCCGATGGTTTACTTAATTTCAATTTAGAAAAAGATAATACCGAAAACGTTAAGATCGTCGGCTATATCGATTTGAATATCGATTCCGGCTATTACAAAGAACAGTTGGTGCGCAGTATGGCTTCCGGCAGTCTTATCATCGCCGGACTATTATTGTTCGCTTTGTATTTCGGTCGACGCATGATCTTGCGGGCGCTGGCGCCGTTAACCAAGTTGCAAGTACCGCTGGCGCGGCTCGCCAAGGGTGAAATCGACGTGAACGTCGAACGTCCCAAAGACGTCGAAATCGCCGTCATCAGCGATGCGCTGAACGCCACGGTGCGCGCGCTCAAGGAGCGCGATGAAACTCTGCGCAAGATGGCGCAAAGCGATCCGCTGACCGGCCTGGTCAATCGAAGTTATTTCATGCGCGAACTGGAATTTGAAATGGCGCATGTCGCGCAAGACGGTATGCAAAGCGCGATCTTTTTTATCGATCTCGATCAATTCAAATACGTTAACGACACGCTCGGACACGCCGCGGGCGATAAACTTTTAATACATGTCGCCGAGCTGCTAAAAAGTCGCGCGCGCGAGGCAGACGTGGTATCGCGCTTCGGCGGCGATGAATTCACGGTGTTGGCGCGCCGCGTCTCGCGCAATGGCGCCATCGATTTGGCGCGCGCCTTCAATCAAATCATGCGCGACATGCGCGTGGCCGAAGGCGATAAAATTTTCAGCGTCAATTGCAGCATCGGCATCGCCATGATCGATCCGGGGCAGTACACCGCCGAAGAAGTGTTGTCGCACGCCGATATGGCGTGCTTCGCCGCTAAGTCGCACGGGCGCAATCGTTATCATATGTATGAAGAAGACGGCGACAGTAAGAAAAAAATGACCGTCGACGTCGGTTGGTTTCAGCATATCAAACACGTCATCGAGGAAAATAAATTCCGCTTGGTTTATCAACCGATCGTGCATGTCGCCGATCCTAACAAGGAATGTTACGAAGTATTGTTGCGCATGCCCGGCCCGCATGGCGAGCTGGTGTTGCCGTCTATTTTTTTACCGGTGGCGCTGCGCTTCGGCCTGATGGTGGATATCGATCGTTGGGTGATCGCGCATGCCTTAAAAGCTTTGGCGGAATTCCGCATTGCCGGTCGCTCTATCACTTTCTGTATCAATCTTTCCGGTGAATCGCTCGAAGACAGTTCGCTGTTGTCGCTTATTAAAGAACAGTTGCTGCATTATCAGTTGCCGCCGTCGGCGTTGATATTCGAGATTACCGAACAATCCGCAGTGCGCTACTTGAACAAGGCGCAGCAGCTGATTCAAGGTTTGATGGAAATGGGCTGTCGTTTTGCCTTGGATGATTTCGGTACCGGGTTCAGTTCCTTCGGTTATCTTAAACATCTGCCGGTGGATTTTATCAAGATCGATGGTTCGTTCGTGCGCAACATGGCGGATAACGCCACCGACGAGACGATGGTGCTGGCGATCGTGCAGATCGCGCGCTCACTGGGAAAATTGACCATCGCCGAGTTCGTTCAGGACGAACAAACCATCGCGCTGCTTAAGAAAGCCGGCGTGGATTGCATGCAGGGTAATTTTCTCGGCGTTCCGTCGGAACGCCTGCCGCTGAATTTGCGTGTGATATCGGAGACGAAGAAAAGCGCGGGTTAAAGCCGCGCGCTATTTAGATTACTGTTGAGTTTTATCTTTCTGAATCATTGCATAGGCTGAGTGATTGTGGATGGATTCGAAATTTTCCGATTCCACCTTGTAACCATCGATGCGCTCGTCGCGATTCAAGGCCGCGGCCACGTCGCGCACCATGTCTTCGACGAATTTGGGATTTTCGTAGGCTTTTTCGGTGACGTATTTTTCATCAGGACGCTTGAGCAATCCGTAAAGCTCGCAGCTCGCCTGTTTTTCCACCAGGTCGATTAAATCTTCGATCCACACAAAAGTGTTCGTGCGCACCGTGAGTGTCACGTGCGAACGTTGATTGTGCGCGCCGTATTGCGAAATTTCCTTGGAGCAGGGGCACAGGCTGGTAACCGGGATCACGACCTTGATGGTCATGATATCTTGTCCGCCGCGGATCTCACCGCTGAAAGTCACCTGATAATCCATCAAGCTTTTCACGCCCGAAACCGGCGCGGCTTTGCTAATGAAGTAGGGAAAGCTCATCTCGATATGGCCGGTGTCGGCTTCCAGACGGCGGCTCATCTCCGCCAGCATGTCTTTGAAAGATTCCACGGAAATTTCCATATCGTGCGAGTTTAATATTTCCACGAAGCGCGACATGTGCGTGCCTTTAAAATTGTGCGGCAACTCGACGTACATGTTGAAATTTGCAATCGTGTGTTGCACGCCTTGCGAGCGGTCCTTCACCACTACCGGATGGCGAATGTCCTTGATGCCGACCTTGTCGATCGGCAAGTGACGCAAGTCCGGCGTGTTCTGAACGTCGGCGATAGCAAGAACTTCGGCTTTACTTTTGAGCTTCATGGGATTTTCTCGACTGCGAGAGGACAATAATAATGAATTAGTTGAGCGGTCTAGTCAAGTTTAAGCGAATTCACGCTGCGAAGATTGCTCCGCGGAGGCGTGCCGCAAAATGGCGCGGCGGATTCCAGCCGCGTCCAGACCGCATGCGGCGAGTAATTGCTGATGATCGCCGTGCTCGATGAAGCGGTCGGGCAATCCTAAATTGACGATGCGGATTTTAATTCCGGCGGCCGCCAAACATTCAT
>JACQBD010000136.1 GCA_016194665.1 Gammaproteobacteria bacterium | reverse complement strand
TGGAAGACAAGCCGGATCGCGAAAGCGTGCTGGTGCAGCTGCGGCGCGAACGTGGCCTCACCAGTGGCGGCGACTACCGGCTGCCGCTGATCAATCTCAATCAGCTGCTGCTGCAGTCCGGGCTCTCCGTCGGCTTCACACGGCTGATGCTGTTGATCGCGATCGGCATGATTTGGTCGGTCGGCGCGCACGCGGTTTTAACCATTGAGATTACCCGCGGCGTGGATACCGGTATCCCCATCGCCATCGTGCCGTTTAGTTGGGAAGGGCCGGCGGCGGCGCAAAATGTTTCCGAGGTGGTGGAAGCGGATTTGGCGCGCAGCGGTCGGTTTGCCATATTGTCGCGTAAAGATTTTATTTCCATGCCGCACGACGAGAAAGACGTGGTGTACAAGGATTGGCGCCTGCTTAAGGCCGAGGCCTTGGTCATCGGCAGCGTGCGCTCCGCGGGAGCGGGAAAATTCCAGGTGCAGTTCCGCGTGTATGACGTTTTTAAAGAAACCCAGCTGGCCGGCTTTCGTTACACCGTCAGCGCCGATTTGCTGCGCTCGGTGGCGCATCAAATCAGCGACGTGATTTATGAAAAGTTGACCGGCGAGCCGGGTGCGTTTAACACACGCATCGCTTACATCACGCGCGAAGAAGCAGCGCGCTCCAAGCCGGTGTATAAATTGCAAGTGGCCGATTCCGACGGTTTCAATTCGCAGACGGTAGTGCGCGCGGTCGAACCGCTCATGTCGCCGGCGTGGGCGCCGGACGGCTTGCGCTTGGCGTATGTCTCGTTCGAGGACAAGCGTTCAAAGGTTTACATCCAGAATATTATGGACGGCAAACGCGAATTGATCGCCGAATTCCGCGGCATCAACAGCGCCCCGGCGTGGTCGCCGGACGGCCGGCGTTTGGCGTTAACCTTATCGCGTGACGGCAATCCCGAAATTTATGTCATGCGCATGGATACTCGCGAACTGACGCGTTTAACCACGGATGCCGCTATCGATACCGAGCCGTCGTGGTCGCCGGATGGGCGCTTCGTGATTTTTACCTCGGACCGCGCCGGATCGCCACAAATTTATCGCGTCAGTGCTTCCGGTGGAGCCGCAGAGCGTTTAACATTCGACGGCGATTACAATGCACGTGCGTCGTACGCGGCCAACGGCAAGTCGATCGTGTATGTCAGTCGCCAGCAAGGCAATTATCGCATCGCCGTGCAGCAACTCGACAGCCACGCGATGCAAGTATTGACCGAGACTTCGCTGGATGAGTCGCCCAGTTTTGCACCGAATGGGCGTATGATTATCTACGCCACCGAGGTGCGCGGCCGGGGCGTGTTAGCTTCGGTTTCAGCCGATGGCCGTGTGCGTCAACTTTTTAAGTTCGAGGAAGGCGATGTTCGTGAACCTGTATGGTCGCCCTATAACCGTGATCTTCAATATAAGGAGTGAGTTTATGAAAAATTGGAAACACCTTGCCGTATCGTTGTTACTTGCCCTCGCACTCGGCGGCTGTGCCAGTGACAAGGCAAAATCCCCGACAACGTCCGACGGCGGAGGAAAAGGCGCGGGCGCCGAGACAGCGCCTTCCACCGATAAATCGGGCGCATCCGGAACCGCGCTCAAAGGCCAGAAAAACGCCGAATTGCTTTCGCAGCGCCGGGTTTATTTTGCCTTCGATAGCAGCTCCATCGACGATGACGCGCGCGCGATTATCGAAGCGCACGCCGGCCAGCTGGCCAATTCGCAAACCAAGGTTACCTTGGAAGGCAATGGCGACGAACGCGGCACGCGCGAATATAACTTGGCGCTCGGCGAGCGCCGCGCACAAGCCGTGGAACGCATGATGAAAGTACTGGGCGTTGCCGGCAACCGCATTAAAATTGTTTCCTACGGTGAAGAAAAACCGTTGTGCCAGGAACACAATGAATCCTGCTGGCGACAAAATCGGCGCGTGGAAATTTCTTACTAATCATCCATGACCTTACGGTGTTGGCCGTGGTTCGGCGGCGGAGCCGGCGTCGCGTTAATCGCGAGCCTGCTCACGCCGGCCGTGTATGCCGCGGATGCGGGTGGCGAGCGTTCTAAACTCCCGCCCGTGATTGAAATGGGCGGCGGATCCGCGTCGTCGGCCGCTCCGGCGCCGGCGCGCGAGGCGCTTACCGATTTGCTGCAACAATTGGAAACCTTGCAAACCGAAGTACGCAATCTTCGCGGCCAAGTGGAGATTCAAGCCAATGAAATCGAGCGTTTGAAGTCCAGTCAGCGCCAGTTGTTGGCGGATATCGACAAGCGTGTACGCGATTTGGAACAACGCGGCGCCTCCGCGTCTCCTGCAGGCGCGCCGACGGAAGTGGCTCCGGCAGCGGCGGTGCCGCCGCCGGCAGTTAACTCCACAACGGTGACGCCGCAAGAGCAGCAAGATTACGACACGGCGATTAATTTTTTAAAGAAAGGTAGCTACGATCGCGCCGCCAAGGGCTTTCGCGATTTCCTGGCAAAATATCCGCAAAGTACTTTGCGCGACAACGCACGCTACTGGCTGGGCGAAACTTATTATGTCATGCGTAATTTCCGCCAGGCGGTGGATGAATTTACTAAAGCTATCAGAGAAAATCCCAAAACTCCCAAAGCCGCGGACATATTGCTGAAGATCGGTTACAGCCATTATGAGCTCGGTGAATGGGCTAAGGCGCGTTCAAATTTGAATCAAGTGATTGCATCGTATAGCGGCACGCCGGCGGCGAAATCGGCCGAGCAACGCCTGGCGAAGATGAAGAAAGAAGGGCGCTGATAGACCCTGGGCTGGAAGTTAGCGCTTTTTGCGTAACCCCCACCAAGCGAAGCGCTGCAACACAACGCTTTTGTTTTAGTTAAGAGTATCATTCAGATCTTTCCGACGGCTTTTCATTCGTATGACCACTGCGCCAAAAATACAAACCCGCGATACAGCACTGGGTGCGCCCGGCGCGGATCGCTTGCGCATTACGGAAATTTTCTTCTCCTTGCAAGGCGAAGCGCGCACCGTGGGTTTCCCCACGGTTTTCATTCGCCTGACGGGCTGTCCCCTGCGTTGCGGTTATTGCGATACGGAATATGCATTCTACGGCGGCCAATGGCTGGCGATGGATGACATATTGCAGCGCGTCGCCGAGTTCGCGCCGCGTTATGTCACGGTCACCGGCGGCGAGCCCTTGGCGCAACGTCCGTGCCGCGATTTGCTGGCGCGCTTGAGCGAACAAGCCTATCAAGTGTCGCTCGAAACCAGCGGCGCCTTGGACGTGAGCGGCATCGATGCGCGCGTGAGCATCGTCATGGACTTAAAGACACCCGGCTCGGGCGAGGAACAAAAAAATCTTTACAGCAATATCGCTAAGCTGACGCACAAGGATCAAATTAAATTTGTCATTTGCGATCGCAGCGATTATGAATGGAGCCGCGCGAAATTCGCGGAATATAAGTTGGATCAAGTTTGCGAAGTATTATTTTCTCCTTGCCATGGCCAATTGAACCCAACCGATTTGGCCGAGTGGATATTGCAAGATCGTTTGCCGGTGCGTTTGCAGATTCAATTACACAAAATACTTTGGCACGATGCCCGCGGACATTAACAATACGCAGAAATCGGTGGTGTTGCTCTCGGGCGGTTTGGATTCCGCCACGGTGCTGGCCTTGGCGGCGGCCAGCGGCGCGGCGTGTTATGCGCTCACTTTCGATTACGGTCAACGCCATCGCGTGGAGTTGCAAGCCGCGCGCCGCGTAGCCCAGGCGCTGGCGGCGACGGAACATCGCGTGGTGAATCTCGATATCGGCTGGATGGGAGGATCGGCGCTGACGGACAAATCGATTCCGATTCCGCAGACATCATCGATCGGTATTCCGATTACTTATGTGCCGGCGCGCAATACGGTATTTCTTTCAATCGCACTGGCATGGGCTGAAGTTTTGGGCGCAACGGAAATTTATATCGGCGCCAACGCCGTCGACTATTCGGGCTATCCGGATTGCCGCCCGGAATTTATTCGCAGCTTCGAACAGCTGGCGAATCTCGCTACGCGTAGCGGCGTGGAAGGCAGCGGTTTTCACGTGTATGCGCCGTTGATGCATTTGCATAAACATGAAATTATCCGCACCGGTTTGCGCCTGGGCGTGGACTATGCTCTCACTGTGTCGTGTTATGCGCCGGACGCCGCCGGCAAGGCTTGCGGCCATTGCGACGCTTGCCGTTTGCGAGCCCAGGGTTTTAGCGAAGCCGAGGTCGTCGATCCCACGATTTATCGGTGATTTCTTTTTTATCGGCGTTATCGAAAATTGACGATCTTGCGCTATCCTTCTAAGTAACATTCCACGTATTTAAGGCCCGTTCTCGCTTTAGCGATATTTCTGAGGAATAAAATTCTCAAAATCAGCGTCTGACGCAGTTATGTTTATTGGTTTTCTATTATTTTTTTCGTTCGCGGAGGTTTTATGGAACTGACGAATGTACAAAATGTAGCGTTGTGGGGATTTCTAATAGCCATCGTGTTTGGCGCGATTGCCAACATGACGAATTTTTGCACCATGGGCGCGGTCAGCGACTGGGTGAACATGGGTGATAAGAATCGTCTGCGCGCGTGGTTTCTGGCCATCGGCGTGGCCATCGTCGGCGCGCAATCGTTGCAAGCGCTCGGTTATATCGATCTCAATAAATCTATTTACCTGACATCCAACTTCAGTTGGCTGGGATATTTACTCGGCGGATTTCTGTTTGGCATCGGCATGACCTTGGGCAGCGGCTGCGGTCAGCGCACGCTGGTGCGTGTCGGCAGCGGCAATTTAAAATCCTTGGTGGTGATGTTGGTGCTGGGTTTGACCGCCTACATGACCTTGCGCGGATTATTTGCGCCGGTGCGCATCAACGGCATCGAAGTGACCAATGTCGATTTGACCACGCGCAACATTCCGGATCAGGGTATCGCCACGTTTATTCAAGCGGCGATCGGCATCGCCGACATGAAAATGTTGCAACAGATAGTCGCGGCCGTCGCCGGTCTCGGGTTTATTGTTTTTGCGTTGGCGAGCATCGATTTCCTCAAGAGCTTTCGCAATTGGTTTGCCGGGCTCAGCATCGGTTTGTGTGTGGTGGCCGGTTGGTATGTGACTGGCAAACTCGGTTTCGATGAATTCGAGCCGGTGCGTCTCGAGTCGTATACTTTTGTTTCACCGGTGGGAGAAACTCTGAATTATCTCATGACCTTTACCGGTTCGACGATCAACTTCGGTATCGCCGCAGTGTTTGGGATTATCCTGGGTTCGTTTCTCTATTCGGTGATGTCTGGAAATTTCCGTATTGAAACCTTCAGCACGCGCGGTGACATGATCGCGCACATCATCGGCGCCATGCTCATGGGTTTCGGCGGCGTGTTGTCTTTGGGCTGCACCATCGGCCAAGGCGTGACCGGCATGTCGACCTTGGCGCTAGGCTCAGTCATGACGCTCAGCGCCATCATCTTCGGCTCGGCGCTGACGATGAAAGCCCAGTATTATCTGCTAGACGAACAAGGTTTCCTGCGCGCCCTGCGCATGGCCCTGGCCGACATGCGTTTAATGCCGTCGGCGAGCAAGCTCTAGACCATAGTTTTTTATGTAGATTCAAGACTGGTTTTGTTTGACAGGGGGAGGTGGCCTCAGGATAATGCCGCCTCCCGTTTTTCCCTGCCAAGCACGGGCCGTTAGCTCAGTCGGTAGAGCAGCTGGCTTTTAACCAGTTTGTCGCAAGTTCGATTCTTGCACGGCCCACCATTACTAATACTAAACACTTTCGTCAGCGGCTTTTGTATCATCAAAAGCCTCTCCTGACATACTCCTTTGACGTATCAGCTACTTATTGCTCGGTGCCTTCGCTAATTCTTGATAATGTATTGCGCCGTATACCGCGTATTTCAAAGACGAGATTGAACATGGCCAAGTCTGAACGGGAGCTACGGGCAGCGATGCAAGGCGTGATCTCGCAAAGCAGACGGCGGAATTAGATATCGAAAAAAAGCGAAAATAAGCACATCGGCTTGAACATGCCCAATATGGGCATTAACATACCCAATATGGGCACGAAAGCGAAACCCCGGCCGCATAAGATACCAAAGCGAACCAGCTTGGCCGAAGCGCTGTTTTCAACCATCCAGCAACGGGTGGTGGCATATTTGTTCGGTCAGCCGGAGCGTAGCTTCTTTGCAACGGAACTGATCAAGCTTGCCGGTGGCGGTTCCGGTGCTGTGCAGCGCGAGCTAGCGCGGCTGGCGGACAGCGGTTTGGTGACGGTCACGCGTGTCGGGACGCAGAAGCATTATCAAGCTAATCCGAAGTCACCGATCTTTGCCGAGTTTTGCGCTATCGTGCAAAAGACAGTCGGGTTGGCTGAACCACTACGAAAAGCCTTGGCGCCGTTGACGCAGCGCATAACGGCTGCGTTCGTATACGGCTCGGTTGCCAAGCGCAGCGACACCGCCGCTAGCGATATCGATGTGCTGGTGCTCTCGGAAAGCGTGGAGTACGCGGACGTGTTTGCTGCGCTGCAATCTGCGGAAGCGAAGCTTGGGCGCACGATTAATCCAACGGTTTATACCTCGACAAACTGGCGCAGGAAGCGCAAGGAAGGTAATGCCTTCGTGGTGAAAGTGGCCGCGCAACCTAAGATATTCCTCATCGGAACGGAGGATGACATTGGCTGAGAAATCCAAGGAGCTTGCCAATCTCGCGCGTATAGGCAAGCTGAAAGCAGAGACCGGCACGCCGAGCGAGATCAAGGGACTGCTGACTTCCGGAACCGAGCGGCTAGCGGATGCTCGCAACGGGAGTCTCGCCCTGTCGAGCCGATTCGATCTAGCTTACAACGCTGCGCATTCATTCTCGCTGGCGGCGCTGCGCTGGCACGGTTATCGTTCGGACAACCGCTATTTGGTGTTTCAAGCGCTACCGCATACGCTGGGATTGCCCGCCAGCGTCTGGCGCGTGCTGGCCAAGGCGCACGAGATACGCAACGTCGCCGAGTACGAAGGGCATTTCGACGCCGACGCGAACTTGTTGCAGAGTCTTATTGAGGCGACGGAGTTGGTGCGCGCGGCAGCGGTGGTGTTGCCACTTCTGCCAGAAAATTGAGCAACCACTCGGGAAGTAAATCCGATTTATTTTTATGTTGGATCGATGGGACTTTGCAATTCATACTTTGACAACATAGATTCACGCAGTTTTTCGTAGACCTCGCAAAACAGTGGGTGCTGCAGTGTGTCGATTTTAACTAAGGTTTTAGATTACGCTCGTCCTTTTAATCAGTTTGTCGCAAGTTCGATTCTTGCGCGGCCCACCAAATTCTTTTTGTTATTCGAACAGCGCCTTGCATGGTGCTGTTGCTCGTCGCCAATTCAATCCGGCAGTTTATTAATCGACACCAAGGTTGTGAGCGCGGGCGTAGCGTCGCCGCGAAATAGTCCAAACAAAGGACTGGCGTCTTCGGCGTTGCGGCCGGTGGCGAGGGCAACGTGGCGCTCGGCCACGGCCAGGCCTTCGCTGGGATCGAAGCCGCGCCAACCGGCGCCGGGCAGATAGGCTTCGGCCCAGGCATGCAGATGATATTCCGACGCTGCTTCAGCGTAACAATAGCCGCTGACAAAACGCGCGGCGATACCGACGCAGCGGCAGGCGTCAACGTACAGCATGGCAAAATCCCGACAAGCGCCGAATTTTCTTTCCAGCGTCTCGCGCGGCGCCCAGGCGTCGCCTTGTTCGCGCACCGAATATTGAAAGCTGGCGCGGATGCGTTCGGCCAGTACCGTTAAAAACCGCACGGTGCCGCCATCTGTCTCGGTTTGAATCGTCGCGGCAAATGCACTGACCGATGCATCGGTCTGTGAGCGTTCGAGATATTGGTTTAGCGCCGGACGTAAACGTTGCGCGTAAACCACGGGCAAGATCGAAGCCGCAGCATCGGTAATCAAAAAATCGAAGGGATCGTGTCTATGCGTTTGCACCGTTGCGGACACGCTGATATGCAGGCGCTCGTGCAGTCCGTCGAACCAAACGGTGTGGCTGCTGTTGCCGTCGAGATCGACACACTGGCCGATGCCGCTGGGTTTTGGATCCATGACAATATTATAGGAATGCAGGCTTTGTGTGATATCGCAACGCGGCCGCAAACGCAGCGTTAAGGGTTCGAGAAACACCGCGCGCGAATAACGATACTCGGTACGATGTTCGATCGCTAAGCGCATTAGCGATCGCGATCCGGCAGCTTGGCCAAGGCTTGATGCACCCATTCGTTGGGCAATTCTTCGACCGAGGCGCGCAGCCGATCTTGCCACCACTGCGGCAGATGTTGCAGGTCTTCGCGGTCGTAACCGTGCTGCGCAATCTTGAAGGAGTCGCGGCGGTATAGCACCACGTCGATGGGAAAGCCGACGTCGACGGCGCTGATGCGCGTCGAATCGAAAGCCAAGTACGCCACCTTAAGCGCGGTTTCCATGTCGGAATTAAAACGCAACACGCGATCGAGTATCGGTTTGCCGTAAGAAGTCTCACCGATCAAAACGTAAGGTGAGGATTCCGTGATCTCGACCCAATTGCCTTGCGGGTAAAGCAAATACAGCTTGTGTTCTTTATCTTTCTCCAGCTGGCCGCCGATGATTGAAAATAAATTAAAATCCAATCCGCCGGCTTCGAGCGCTTCTTTATCTTCCGCGGCCACGCGGCGCACCTGCGTGGCAAAGGCGTTGACCGCTTGATAGAGTTTATTGAAAACTTTGCCCTCTTGTTCCAGTTCTTCCTCGAAATAGGTCAGCGCCTTGTCGCGCACCGAGCGCAACCCAGAGGTCATCAAGAACATGGAGTGATGTCCGTTCTGATGCACCGTGACTTTACGCGCGGTGGTGTGGACCGAACCGGAAGTCAGGCGCGTATCGGCGATGCCGACCAGGCCGTCTGCGATCTTGATCGCAACGCAAAAAGTCATGAGAGATTATTGCGCTTGAGAATAGCTGGGTTCGCTGACGCTGGCGGGCAATGCGAAGAAGGTATCAAAAATGGCATCGTCGATTCGATTTAATTTTGTCTGCAAATTATCCAGGAACTCGTGCAGGCCGTGGGTAATAATTTCGTCTATTTGCGCATAATTTAATTCCGCGCTCAACCGCCCCAGGCGGCGCTCGGCCTCGTTGCCGGGAAAACCCGGCGGCGAACCGCTGATGGCGCGCAGCGATTCTTGCGCCTGATCCAGACAATAACGCACCGCGCGCGGAAATTGATTGTTGAGAATCAAAAAGTCGGCGACTTTACCGGGTGTAATGCGGCGATAATGTTTGCGATACATTTCGAATGCGCTCGCCGAACGCAGCAACGCCGCCCATTGAATGCTGTCGATGGTGCTGCCCACCTGTTGCACGCCCGGCAGCAGTATAAAGTATTTCACGTCCAAAATCCGTGAGGTTTTCTCGGCGCGCTCGAGCATTTCCCCCAGGCGCAGAAAATGCCAGGCCTGCCCGTGTGACATGGTGGCGTCGGCGATGCCGTCGAACAAATGGCTCGCCATTTTGACTTGGGTGTAGAAGTCGTGCGGATTGTCGAGCGCGTCGGTGCCCACGGCGTTTTTGACCAAGCGGTAAAATTCGTTGGCTTGCTCCCACATTTCCGAGGAAATAATTTCGCGCATCGAGCGCGCGTTTTCGCGCGCCTTCCATACGCATGACAAAATTGAGTTGGGATTGTCACGGTCGAAGGTGAGGAATTGCAGTACGTTTTGTTTAGTCGGCACGCCGCAGAGTTTGGTGAACAACGCGTGATCGCCGGTGGTGTTGACCAAAGGTTCCCACTGGTTGCCCTCGGGCGCGGCGGTGTCGAGCATGAGATGCAGATTCACTTCGATGAAACGCGCGACGTTTTCGGCGCGCTCTAAATAGCGGCTCATCCAATAAATCGAATTGGCAACGCGGCTTAACATTTAGCGGTATCCATCATACTTGCAACACCCAAGTGTCCTTGCTGCCGCCGCCTTGAGAGGAATTAACCACCAGCGAATTTTTTTTCAACGCTACGCGCGTCAACCCGCCCGGCATCACATAGATATCTTTTCCGTACAAGATATAAGGACGCAAATCGACATGCCGGCCCTCGATGTCATCGTCGATCAACACCGGCGCGCGCGATAAGGACAGCGTCGGCTGGGCGATATAGTTGCGCGGATTGGCGCTGATGCGGCTGCGGAATTCATCGCGCTGCGCCGCCGTCGAGTGCGGTCCGACGAGCATGCCGTAACCGCCGGATTCGTTGGTCGCCTTCACCACCAGTTGGTCTAGATTCGCCAGTACATAACCGCGTTCTTTTTCTTCGGCGCACAAATACGTCGGCACATTCGGCAGGATAATTTCTTCATCGAGATAATATTTAATAATTTTCGGAACGTAAGCGTAGACCGCCTTGTCATCGGCTACGCCGCCGCCCGGCGCATTCGCCAAGGCCACGTGCCCGGCGCTATAAACTTCCATGAGGCCTGGCACGCCGAGCATGGAATCGCTGCGGAACGCGCGCGGGTCGAGAAAATCGTCGTCGATGCGGCGGTAAATGACATCGACGCGGCGCAATCCGTGAGTGGTGCGCATATGCACGTATCCATTCAGCACCACTAAATCCTTGCCCTCGACCAGTTCGATGCCCATTTGCTGCGCCAGGAACGAATGCTCGAAGTAAGCCGAGTTGTAAACGCCGGGAGTGAGCAACACGGCTGTCGGCGACGCGCTATCAGGGCTCAGGTATTCGAGCGTTTCCAATAGATGACTCGGATAATTATCGACCGCGCGCACGCGCGAAGCTTCGAATACTTTGGGGAAAGTACGCTTGAGCACTTGGCGATTTTCCAACACATAGGAAACGCCGGAAGGACAACGCAGGTTATCTTCCAGCACGTAGAATTGCCCGTCACGATCGCGCACTAGATCGGTACCGGTAATGTGGCACCAGATACCGCGCGGAACTTTCAGACCCTGACATTGAGGACGATACGAGGTTGCGGAAAGAATTAGGTCGCGCGGCACAATACCGTCGCGCAGAATTTTTTGTTGGTGATAAATATCGTCGATAAATAAATTCAGCGCGTGGATGCGTTGCTTAAGACCCAGCTCGATGCGTTGCCATTCGCTGGCGTTGATGATGCGCGGTATCACGTCGAAGGGCATGATTTTCTCGGTGCCTTCGGCGGCGCCGTAGACCGCGAAGGTCACGCCCATGCGATACATCGCCGCCTCCGCAGCGCGCTGATAACGTGACAGCTCGCCGTTGCGCAAAGACGCGATGCACTCGAGCAACAATTCCGCACCCGCACGCGGCGCCCCCGATGCTTGCATCAGCTCATCATAAAAACTATGCGCGTCGTAGGTTTGTAGATTCAAGGCAATGTGACCGTGTGCACTGCGTTCAAGTGGTCTATTTGTACCACCGTTCTGCGGCAACGGATACCCTGAACGTTAAATGAAAAAATGCATGCGCCATGCTGGAACATCGCGCGTATGGCTTTTTACAAGTGTTGGAATTGCTAATGAATCTTAAAAATACCACGCCCTCAATTTGTGCGATAAGTGAGTTAGGTTTGCCTTTTTGGTGCAAAAATATTTTTTAGTGTCCGAGCATCCATGGCCGTTGTGCCGGCGAGCGCCGATGATGTGTGTGTCCGCAATTTCCCGTGGCGCAAGTTTGACGACGCACGCGTGTCGGTTCATGCGCGCTTTTTTCGTTTCGGTCGCCGGCGATTTTCTGCGCGCGCGACAGCGTGGTTAAACGCGGTACCGAAAGCACGCGCGGCGCCAGCGCGCCACAGCTGGGGCAGCGCGCCGGTTTAGCCGCTTGTTGCATCACAGTAAGATCGGAGAAAACGCCACAGTTGGGACAATGATATTCATAAATAGGCATGGTGTTAGCTCCTCAAAAATAAACGATCTAAAAGGTTTTCAACTATCGCATTCTGATTTATCTTCATGTCACGGTGGCCAGGTCGGTTTTTCCAGTGAGGTACTTCACCGGTCCCGATTCATTCGGGCGAATATTAAAATCAAAAATTTCGGTCGGTACCCACAACGTCGCGCACGCATTGGGAATATCGACGATGCCGCTGATATGGCCTTCGACCGGCGCGGTGCCGAGGATGGCGTAGGCTTGTTCGCCGCTGTAACCGAATTTCTTTAAATATTCGATGGCGTTTAAACAGGCGCGCCGATAAGCAACGTGCGCGTCCAAGTAATGTTGCTTGCCCGATTCGTCCACGGAAATTCCTTCGAAGATTAAATAATCCGAGTAACGCGGTTCCAAGGGGCTGGGCTTGAAGATGGGATTGGTGATGCCGTATTTTTTTACACCGTCCTTGATCAGCGACACGCGCAGTTCCAGCCAGCCGGCCATCTCGATGGCGCCGCAAAAAGTAATTTCGCCGTCGCCTTGCGAGAAATGAATATCGCCCATCGACAAGCCGCCGCCTTTGACGTAGACCGGAAAATACACTTTCGAACCGCGCGATAAATTTTTGATGTCGCAATTGCCGCCGTGCTCGCGCGGCGGTACGGTGCGCGCCGCGACCTTGGCGGCTTCTTTGGCTTGTTCCGGCTTCATGCGACCCATGAGTGCAGTATCGGCGTAGGGTAGGGCCGCCAGCGGTGGCACACGGTTAGGATCGGTCGCCACCAATGCTTGTTCGCGTTGATTCCATTTCGCCAGCAATTCGGCCGATGGCAGACATCCAATTAAACCGGGATGCATGATGCCGGCGAATTGCACGTTGGGAATGTGCCGCGACGTGGCGAAGATGCCGTGAAAATCCCAGCAAGCTTTGCGCGCCTCGGGGTAATGTTCAGTGAGGAAGCCGCCGCCGTTGCTTTTGGCGAAAATTCCGGTGAACCCCCAATCGGAATCGGCGAGCGTGCCGATATCGAGAATATCCACGACTAATAAATCGCCGGGTTCGGCGCCGTCGACGCCGATGGGACCGCTGAGGTAATGCACCTTGGTGAGATCGACTTTAAGAATATCGGTGGCCGAGTTGTCGTTTTGTATCTGGCCGCCGGTCCAGTCGATGCATTCGATACGAAACTCGGCGCCGGGTTTCACGGTCGCGACCATCGGGATATCCGGATGCCAGCGGTTATGAATCATGCCGGCTTGATCCGCTGGCGCCTTATTCACGTCGACTTTGATCAATGTTTCAAGCATGGCTTTCTCCTATGATTAGACGGATAAATATTGGCTTAACTTTTTGGCATCGACGTTGGCGCGCAGGTTTTCATGAACGATGCGGCCTTTTTCGATAATTAAAATGCGGTCGGCGACATCCAGCGCGAAGCTCAACACTTGTTCAGATACGACGATGGCGATCTTGCGCAGACGTTTAATTTCATTCAGCGCCTTGGCCAGATCTTTAATAATGGAAGGCTGAATGCCTTCGGTCGGTTCATCCAACAGCAGTACCGATGGATTACTGACCAAAGCGCGACTGATGGCCAATTGCTGCTGCTGACCGCCGGAAAGATTGCCGCCCTTGCGCCGACGCATCTCGTAGAGCACCGGAAACAGCGAATAGATTTCATCGGGCACGCGATGGTCTTTAGCGTTTTCCAACCCGGTTTTAATATTTTCTTCCACCGTCAGGCTCGGAAAAATTCCGCGACCTTGCGGCACGTACGCCAAGCCACGCGCCACGCGCTCATGACTTTCGTTTTTGGTCAGCTCCATTCCATTCAAGCTGATCTTGCCGGTGCGCGCCGGCAGGATGCCGATCAAGGCCCGCAACAGTGTGGATTTGCCCATGCCGTTGCGCCCGAGAATCGCCAGCGTTTCATTTTTTTCGATCGACAGCTGTAAGGATTCGATGACGCTACTTTGGCCGTAGCTCACGCTTAAATTTTGCACTTCTAGCATCGCGGTTCTCCTTCAATGTCCCAGATAAGCTTCGATGACGCGTTCGTCGGCCTGCACCGCGTCCATACTTCCTTCCATCAGCACCCGTCCTTGATGCAGCACGGTCACGCGGTGCGCGATGGCGCGCACGAATTCCATGTCATGTTCTATAACGATCACCGAGCGGTTGGCGCTGATGCGTTTGAGCAGTTCCGCGGTTTGTTGGCGTTCGCGCACGCTCATGCCCGCGACCGGTTCATCGAGCATTAACAGTTCCGGGTTTTGGATCAGCAGCATGCCGATCTCGAGCCACTGTTTTTGTCCGTGGCTGAGTAGGCCAGCGAGCTGATGCAGTTGCTCGGTTAATAAAATTTCGGCGGCGATTTCTTGCACGCGATCCACGACATCTTGCGTGCGTTTAAAAAACAGACTGCCGAAGGCGCTACGTCCGCGCGGAAACGAGACTTCCAGATTCTGGTAGACGGTGAGATCTTCGTAAATCGAGGGGGTTTGAAACTTGCGTCCCACGCCGGCGCGCACGATGTGATGTTCGTCTAAATCCCGCAGCTCGATGTTTTTGAACTTGATGGTGCCCGAGCTGGCGTGAGTTTTGCCGCAAATCAAATCGAGCAAAGTAGTTTTACCGGCGCCGTTGGGGCCGATGATCACGCGCACTTCGCCTTTATCGACGTACAAGTTGACGGCATCGACGGCGCGAAAACCATCGAAGGAAACGGTGAGATCTTCGATCGCTAGCAATATTTCTTTCTTTAACATGTAGATCTCCTTTGGCCTATTTGCCTTCGGGGCGCAAGCGTGCGGGTCGCAGCTTCGCCACTAACATCAGAGCGGTATGCTTTATCAGCAACCATGTTTGCCGCGGCTCGCGGAACAATCCCGCCAAGCCGTTGGGTAAGAACAGCACCACGCCGATGAATAAGGCGCCCATCAGATACAGCCACAGGTCCGCAAAGGTTTCCGAGAAATAGGATTTTCCAAAATTGACTAACAGCGCGCCGTAGACCGCGCCGATCAAGGACAGGCGTCCGCCGACGGCGGTGAATATCACCATTTCGATCGAGGGTACGATGCCGACAAAGGAGGGCGACATGAATCCCACTTGCAGCGTAAACATAGCGCCGCCGACGGCGGAGAACAGTGCCGCCACGCAGAAGGTGAATATTTTGAGATTGGCTACGTCGTAACCGGAAAAGCGTACGCGTTCTTCTTTGTCGCGCAGCGCCACCAGCAGCAAACCGAGTTTGCTCGATAGCAGCCAGCGACTGAAAACAATTCCGCCGAGCAGCAATGCCGCGTTAATGTAGTAAAGTATGTAACGCGCGGAGTTGGTGCGAATGTCCCAACCGAGCAAGGTCTTGAGATCGGTAATACCATTGATGCCGCCCGTGAGACCTTGCTGACCGACAATCAGCACCGTCAAGATCAGTGCGATCGCCTGGGTGATGATGGCGAAGTACACACCGCCGACGCGACGTTTAAACATGGCCACGCCGATGAGATAAGCGAACAGCGTCGGCAAAATCAACACCGCTATTAAAGTGAAACTGAAGCTATGGAAAGGTTCCCAGAACCACGGCAGCGCTTTGATCTGATTCCAATCCATGAAGTCGGGAATGCCGGGCGTGGATTGAATCGCGGTGCTGACGGGATCGGAAGCTTCGAGCTTTAAGAACATCGCCATGCAATAACCGCCGAGGCCGAAGAAAATTCCCTGACCCAAACTCAAAATGCCGCCATAGCCCCAGCACAGCACCAACCCGACCGCGACAAACGCGAAGGTCAGATATTTGCCGACCAGATTTAAACGAAAAATATCCAAGGCCAATGGCAGCACGACCAGAAGCAACAAAGCCAATAAAGCCAGGTTGATCAGGTCAGAGCGATTCTTTGCTGTTATCCAATGACTAAGTAGTTTCTTTGGCATGAGTATTTTTCTCCTCGGATTTACTTACGTACCTTGACCGAAAACAAACCTTCCGGACGCATCATTAGAATCAGCACCACGCTCACCAAGGTGATGACTTTGGCCATCGAACCGGTCATGAGAAATTCCAATCCCGATTGCGCTTGCGCGATGGTGAACGCCGAGGCGATGGTGCCGAATAAACTGGCGGCGCCCCCGAAGACCACGACTAAGAAGGTATCGACGATAAATAAACTGCCGGTGGTTGGGCCGGTGGAAGCAATCGTGGTGAACGCCGCGCCAGCGATGCCGGCCAGACCGCAGCCCAGGGCGAAGGTGATACGGTCCACGCGTTTGGTGTTGATGCCGACGGCGTCGGCGATCACGCGGTTCTGCGTGGTGGCGCGCACGCGTATGCCCCAGCGCGAGCGATACATCATCAGCCACACGCCGAAGGTGACGACCAGCATCAACACCAGCACCATCAAGCCGCTCACCGGCAGGTCGATGCCAGGGGCCGGTTGGTAAGAACCCGTTAACCATTCGGGAAGTGCCGGGCTGACCTCGCGCGCGCCAAAAATTTCGCGGAAAGCTTGCTGCATCACCAGGCTGACACCCCAGGTCGCCAGGAGCGTATCGAGCGGACGTTTATATAAACGCCGGATCAAAAGATATTCCAATAAATAACCGGCGGCGAAGGCAATCGCAAACGCCGCGATCAAGGCCAGAATAAAATATTGGTTGATAAAACCGTGGGCTTCGGCAAACGTCGACATGATGTAAGTCGTGTAGGCGCCGATGGTCATGAACTCGCCATGCGCCATGTTGATCACGCCCATCTGCCCGAAAATAATCGCCAGGCCCAGCGCCATCAGCAGCAAGACGCTGAAGAGGCTCATGCCGGCGAAGCCTTGCATTAACAAAGTGGTGAACAGGGTAGAAGTCTCAGCCATGATTAACGCTCCTGCGACGGTGGTAGCGGTAAATTTCACAACAGCAGCGCCGACGCCAGCGCCCGATACGCAGCTTGCTCCATAGATGATGATTCGCGTGAACCTTCACGTAACCTTCCGGTGCGCTGCTGAGTTCGATGCCCGGCGAAGCGGCCACGACTTTATCGACGTCGAAACTGCCGGCCTTTTCGACCGCGGCTTTCCACAACCACGGGCCGAGGTAAGCCGCTTGCGTGACGTCGCCGATAACGCTATCAGCGCCGTACTTGGCCTTGAAGGCGGCGACAAACTTTTCGTTATTGGGATTTTTCAGCGTTTGGAAATACTTCATCGCCGAGTAAAAGTTGAGCACGGATTCACCGCCGATGCCTTTTACTTCATCCTCGGTGGTCGAGATCGTCAGCAGCGTCCACTTATCGCCCGTGATATCCGCGGCCTTCAGCTGCTTGAACCACGAGACATTGCTGCCACCGACGACGATGCTGTAAATCACGTCGGGCTTGGCGAGTTTGGCCTTATTAATAAGTGAGCGGAAGTTGGTCGTGCCGAGTGGATAATATTCCTCGCCGACGACCTTGCCGTGCAGTACGTTCTCGATATGTTTGCGCGCGATCTTGTTCGAAGTGCGTGGCCAAATATAATCCGAACCGATTAGAAAGAATGTCTTGGCCCCTTTAGTTTTGGTGACCCAATCAAGTCCGGCAATAATTTGTTGCGTGGCTTCTTGACCGGTATAGATGACGTTCTTGGATTGCTCCAAGCCTTCATAGAAGGTCGGGTAGTAAAGCAAGCCATTTTCTTTTTCAAAAACCGGCAACACCGCTTTGCGCGATGCCGACGTCCAACAGCCAAACACCGCCGCCACTTTGTCCTTCACCAATAGCTTGCGCGCCTTCTCGGCAAAGTTCGGCCAATCGCTGGCGCCGTCTTCTTTGATGACTTCGATTTTACGCCCGAGTATCCCACCCGCGGCATTGATCTGATCGATCGCCAACAACTCTGCTTGAATCGAACCAATCTCGCTGATGGCCATGGTGCCGGTGGCGGAATGTAAGTCGCCGACGGTCACCGTGGTGTCGGTAACGGCGAGGCCGGTGGTGTTGACTTGCGCAGTCGGTGGACCGGCCGCCTCGACGCGCGCAAAAGTTAACAAGCTGCCGATGCATAAAAACGAAGCGATGATAAAAATTGAAATTCGTGTGTGCCTGGTGCGGTGCTGGCTTTCAGTACTCATGTTTTAACTCCTGGGTAATTTATGACGGTCTCCATTTGACGCGCGGATGGACGCCAGGCCAATACGTCAATTAACGTATTCGTTGCGTGCGTGACGATGCACGAAAAAAATTTCTCAACGAAAAAATAAAATGAAGTTAAAAAATAAAAAAAAAGATTATTAAATTTTTTTGTTGCGCGTGACTGATGCGGATAGCAATCGACTTGGTAGTCGTTCTCTGGGTTAAGTGCTGAAACGGTGCAAGCAGAATAAGAAAGATTCATTCCGGTGCATTGACGCTGGAAACTAAATACGACTCATCGAACAAGAATGCCAGTATCTCGTTGAGACGATGCGAATTTTCCACTTTTCATGACCGCGTTTGCGCAATGAAAAACGCTGGCATAAAGCTTGCTTTGTTGTGCTGTTGGATTCAATGCCGGTAACGCTTTCTCGCCCGGGGACGAGCTATTCCATGCAGCCATCTGGCACGCAACGGATCATCAAAGTCAGACGGGACTACAACACCTGGGTCGCCACCGAAACACTCGAGGATTATGCCTTGCGCTATACGCCAAGGTCATTTCGTCGCTGGTCGGAGTTTCGCGTGGCCAATACCGCGTTCGGTGCGATTTCGTTTCTGGCGCTGGAAGCCATCGGTGGCTCCATCGCCATCAACTACGGTTTCACCAATGCGTTTTGGGCGATTACGGTTGTCGGCATCATTATATTTCTCACCAGTTTGCCGATCGGTTACTACGGATCGAAATATAACATCGACATGGACCTGCTCACGCGCGGCGCGGGCTTCGGCTACATCGGTTCGACCATCACCTCGCTGATCTACGCGTCGTTTACTTTTATATTCTTCGCGCTCGAAGCCGCGATCATGTCGATGGTGATCGAACTGTATTTCGATATCCCGGTAGCGGTGGGATATATATTAAGTTCGTTGGTGATCATTCCCTTCGTCACCCACGGCGTTACGTTCTTAAGCCGCTTGCAATTGTGGACCCAGCCGCTGTGGCTGATATTGATGGTGTTGCCGTTTATATTCATCGCTTACAAAAATCCGCAGGTTTTTTCCGAGCTCACCAGCTTTGCCGGCAAACCGGAGTCCGGCGCTAGTTTTAATCCACTTCTTTTCGGCGCCGCGGCCACGGTGGCGTTCTCGCTGATCACGCAGATCGCCGAGCAAGTCGATTTTCTGCGTTTCCTACCGGAGCGCACGCAAGAGAATCGCGTCAAGTGGTGGAGCGCGATGTTGGTGTCCGGGCCCGGCTGGATCGTGTTGGGCGCAGCCAAACTTTTGGGCGGCGCGTTTCTGGCTTTCCTGGCGCTGCAACATGAAATCGGCATCGATAAAGCCGGCGAACCGACGCAAATGTATTTGGTCGGATTTAGTTACGTGTTCTCCGACCCGCGCGTGATCTTAGTGGTGACGACTTTGTTTGTGGTCGTGTCGCAATTAAAAATTAACGTGACCAACGCTTACGCCGGTTCACTGGCCTGGTCGAATTTTTTCTCGCGCCTCACGCACAGTCATCCCGGGCGGGTCGTGTGGTTGGTATTCAACGTCGTCATCGCCGTGATGTTGATGGAGCTCGGTATCTTCGGGGCTTTGGAAAAAGTGCTGGGCATTTATTCCAACGTGGCCATCGCTTGGGTCGGCGCGCTGGTGGCGGATTTGGTGGTCAATAAACCGCTCGGCCTCAGTCCTCCTTATATCGAATTCAAGCGCGCGCATTTGTATGACGTCAATCCCGTCGGCGTCGGCTCAATGTTGGTTGCCTCGATCGTTTCCATCACCGCGTATGCCGGTGTGTTCGGTCCATTGGCGCAAGCCTTCGCTCCCTTTATCGCGCTTGTATTGGCGTTTATTTTGGCGCCGATCATCGCCTTCATGACCAAAGGAAAATATTACATTGCGCAGCGCGAGGTCGGCGTGTTTAGTGCTACCAATAGGCGTTGCGTGATTTGCGAGCACGAATTCGAAAAAGAAGACATGGCGCATTGCCCCGCTTACGACGGCTCAATTTGTTCGCTGTGTTGCACGCTGGATGCGCGTTGCCACGATTCGTGTAAGACCGGTTCGAGTCTGCACGAACAGCTTTCCGCGCTGATGCAAGTATTCGTTCCGCGCCACTACTCGTTTAAATTGCGCGCGCGCATCGGCAGTTTTATTTTACGTTTCATCGCTATCGCCGGCTTGACCGCGGCGGTCTTCGGCATCGTCTATTTCCAGCAAACCCTGACGCCGAATTTATTGGACCCAAACGGTTTGCTGGTTTTAAAAGACACGCTCACCAAAACTTTTATGATCTTGCTGGTGTTGATCGGCATCGGTACTTGGTGGTTGACGCTGACCAATGAAAGCCGGCTGGTGGCGCAAGAAGAGTCGAATAAACAAACGCGCCTGTTGCAACAGGAAATTGAAGAACATCAAAAGACCGACGCCAAGCTGCAGCAAGCCGCTGTTGCAAAACGACGTTTCGATTCCGACGGGACGCAAGCAGGCAATTCATATTATCCAACAAAGCGGACAGCACTTATTAATGCTGATCAACGATATTTTGGACGTGGCGCGCACCGAGGCCGGACAAATTAAATTGTTGAAAGGCGAAGTGCAATTTCCGGAGTTTATCGAACAGATCGTACGCATGTTTCGCTTGCAAGCGGAAAATAAACGCATCGCGTTTCATTATCAGGCGCTATCGCCGTTGCCCAAGATGGTCAGCGTCGATGCCAAGCGTTTGCGGCAAATTTTGATTAACCTGCTAAGCAACGCGATTAAATTCACCGATCAAGGCGAAGTGGTTTTCACGGTGGGTTATGAGCAAGGAAAAGCGCGCTTCCAAATCACGGACACGGGCGTCGGTATCCCGGCGCAGGATCTGGAGCGCATATTCCATCCGTTCCAACGCGGTTCGAACGCTATCGAACGTCAGGGGGAAGGCACCGGTTTAGGTCTGACCATCAGCCGCATGTTGAGCGAACTGATGGGAGGCGAACTTAAGGTCACCAGCACAGTCCATGTCGGCAGCAACTTTCAGGTAAAACTAAGTTTGCCGGAATTGCGCAACGCCTCGGCGCTGTCCGGCGTACGCCATACAGTTATCGGCTATCGTGGGCGCAAACGCGTGATTTTTATTGTTGATGATCAGGCAGAGCATCGCGCTCTATTGGTAGACATGCTCAGTCCCTTGGGCTTTCAAGTAATTGAAATGGTCGACGGCGCCAGTTGTCTACAGCAGGCGAATTTATTGACGCCCGATGCGGTGCTGATGGATTTGGTCATGCCCGGCATGGACGGGCATGAAGTCGCGCGGCGCCTGCGTGCCGATAACAAGACACGCAGCACCGTGATCATCGTCGTATCGGCGAATGCTTTTCATGAAGAGCATGAAAAAAGTATCTTGGCGGGTTGCAACGATTTCATTTCCAAACCGATACGCCTCGATTACTTGCTCGATGCCTTGAAGGCGCAGTTGTCGCTCGAATGGATTTATGAAAGCCCCGGCAATTCGGTGGATGCACGCACCAGCGAAGCGCAACGCATGTTGTTTCCCGCAAGCGAACACTTAGACGAGTTGATGAAGTTGGTGCGCATCGGTTACATGAAAGGCTTATTGGAAAAACTCGAGCAAATCGCCAGTCTCGATAAGCATTACCTGCCGTTCACCACGCTGTTGCGGCAATTGGCTAACGAATTCCGCTTAAACGAGATAGCCGAATTGCTCGGCACAAAATTGAAAAATGAATATGCACGCGCATGATTTTGGCACGATATTAATCGTCGACGACACGCCGGCGAATCTGGCGTTTCTATCGGATGCGCTCGATCAAGTGGGCTATAAAGTTTTGGTGGCCATGGACGGCTACAGCGCCATCAACCAGCTCAAGCTGATCATGCCGGATTTGATTTTGCTCGATGTGCTCATGCCCGGTATCGATGGCTTTGAAACTTGCCGGCGGCTTAAAAATAATGACGATACGCGCACCATTCCTATTATCTTTATGACCGCGCTCGATGGCACCGCGGACATTGTGAAAGGCTTTGACGTCGGCGCCATCGATTATGTCACCAAACCGATTTGTAACGAGGAAGTGCTGGCGCGCGTGGCCACGCGTTTGCATTGTTCGCGCGTCATCAAGCAATTTCAAAACGCTGCCGATTTGGGCGGCGATATTTTCGTTATCTTCGACCGCGATGCGCGCGTCACGCTTATTGCTTCACAAGCGCGCCGCATGCTGACGGATTATTTCGGCGAAGATATCGATGAAGCCATGTTGTTGCCGGAAACACTGCGCACTTGGTTGAACGGACTCAATTTATCGCGCGAATCTTTGCCGCTGAATCACGCGCCGTATGTCATTCAACGCGACGGTAAACGTTTAACGATTCGCATCATCCCCTGCGCCAGCGGCGATCAGCAAATGCTGGTGTTCAACGAACACACTTTGCAGGGGCCTTCGATCGATCTGTTGACCGAGACCTTCGACCTAACGCGGCGCGAAGCCGAGGTTATTTTCTGGGTGGCCAAAGGAAAAACCAATCGCGATATCGGACTCATCTTGAATATGAGTCCGCGTACGGTTAATAAACACCTCGAACATATTTATATCAAGCTCGGCGTCGAAACCCGCACCGCCGCCGCCAACAAAATCATACATACAGAAAATTAAATACCGACGTTTTCATTTGTATCGATTCCCAGCGTTGATCTATGGTTTGAGTCTGATTTCTGCCTTCCGCGTTGTTATATAAGGTCGCGATTCTGCTCGTTTGCACAAAAGGACATGAATTCACCGATTATTACAGCGCCGGATTAAACACGACATTCATCTTATTCGTTTGCTTTGCATGGCTAAAATTACGTTTACTCAGGATACAATTGACCCACAGGCCAATTTTTATTGGAACAAAAAAGGCAAAAACGCGTCCCAATGCTAGTGCCTCGCAGGTTAATTTAACTGAAGCAATTAAAAAATTGACAGAATCGATAAGCATATTGCGGCTCGATGGACGAATTTAAAGGAACTTTGGGTGAAGTATAAATTTATAGCATTCGCCTGCGCCACGTTTTGGGTAACTATTAAGCTCGCCGTCGCCGATGACGCGCTGACGTTGGACGAATATTTTGTCGCGGCGTTAAAACGCAGTGAAGTGGTGGCGATACAAAGCGAGCTGATCCGCCAAGCGGAAGAACGTTATCACCAAGCGAATTCCACTTTGCTTCCCACCGTCAATGCGTCCGCTTCCTATACCTGGCAGGATCCCACGCCTGCGGGTGAGTTCAGCACTTCCATTTCGCCCAACCGTCAATCCTTGGCCAAGATAAGCGCGACGCAACCGTTGTTTCGCGGCTTTCGCGAATTTGCCGGCCTGCGGCAAACCAAAGCATTGCTCGGCGCGCAAAATGAGGATTATCTGAATGCGCGCATTCAGCTCTTTAAGGACGTAGCGCAGAATTTTTTCAACATTCTATCGATCCAGCAGGATTTGCAGAATTTGGAAGAAGAGATAAAGCAGAATGTAGAGCGCGAGTCCGAACTGAAAGACCGCGCGCGCATCGGCCGCTCGCGCAGCAGTGAAACGCTGAGCGTGCAAAGCACCATCGGCACTTTACGCGCGCAGGTGGAACAATTGCGCGGCCAGCTGCAAAATGCGCGGGAAGCGTTTACTTTTCTCAGTGGACTCACATCCAGTGCGACGTTAAACGATAGCGAATCTTTGCCATCCAGCCTGGCGCCGCTGGAAGAATATTTGGCGCGCTTGAATTTGCGCCCTGACATTAAGGCGGCGCAAACGCGTGTCAACGCCGCGCAAGAAAATGTGTCGGTGGCGCGCGGCGCGCATTGGCCTTCCTTGGATTTAAACGCCAACCGTTATTTGGCGCGCACCGGCAACCTTAAAGATGTCACCTGGGACGTGCAGCTGGCGTTGACCGTGCCGATTTACTCCGGGGGCTTGTTGCAATCGAAGGTTAACGAAGCGCTGTCGCAGCGCACGCAAGCGGAACTCAGCGCCAGTCAAGTGACGCGTCAAGCCGAGCAGGAGATTCGTTCGCTTTATCAAAATATTATTTTCGATCAGACGCAGCTGCAGGCTTTAGAAAAGGCAACCGCCGCGGCAAAAGATAATTACGCCGCGCAGAGGCGTGAATACCGGCTGGGCTTGGTGACGAATCTCGACGTGCTGCAAGCGCTGACCGCGTTCCAAGAAAATCAACGCGCGTTGGACCGCGCGCGTTACACCGCCAAGCTCGATTATGCAAAACTGCAAGCCGCCACCGTGGAACGCAAAATCGTGTTGGAGGCGGCCGGTCCATGAGTCTTCCCGAGATTGCCGTCCGCCGTCCGGTTTTTGCGTGGATGTTGATGGCGGCGTTGATCATTTTCGGTTTGATCACCGGCTCACGCATGGGCATCAGCCAATTGCCCGACGTCGATTTTCCGGTTGTGTCCGTCTCCATTACGTATGCGGGCGCGGCTCCTGAAATCATCGAGACTAACGTCGTCGATGTTTTGGAGGACGCCGTCATGACGGTGGAAGGCGTGCGTAATGTGTCTTCCACGTCGAATTTCGGTCAGGCAACCATTACCGTTGAATTCGAACTGAGCCGCGACATTTCTCAGGCATTGCAAGACGTGCAAAGCAAAGTTTCCGCCGCGCAGCGGCTGCTGCCGAAAGATATCGATCCACCTGTCATCAGTAAAACCAATCCAGAAGATCAGCCGATCATGTGGTTGACCTTGAGTAGCGACCGTCACAAACCGGCCGAGCTCATGAAGTACGTCAAGGATGTATTAAAAGACAGATTTTCCACCTTGGGCGGAGTCGGCGAAATATTATTGGGCGGGTATGTCGATCCCAACCTGCGTGTCTGGGTGTCGGGACGCGAGCTCGCTAAATACGAGCTGGCCGTGACCGATGTTCTGAGCACAATACAAAATGAACACTCGGAATTGCCGGCGGGGCAAATCTCGAGCGGAAATAAAGAGTACGACGTGCGCACGCTCGGCGAAGTTAAGTCGCCGCAAGAATTCGGCAATCTGGTCATCAATCAGCGCGGCGGTCAACCGATTTACACGCGCATCCGCCTCAATCAAGTAGCGCAGATCGAAGACGGTCTGGACGACATTCGCCGCATTTCCCGCGCCAACGGCAATCCGGCGGTGGGGATTGGCATCCGTAAACAACGCGGTTCGAACGCGGTCATGGTCGCGCATGCGGTAAAGCAACGCATGGAAGCCATCAGCCAAGAACTTCCCGCAGGAATGAAACTGCGGGTTAACTTCGATACCACAAAATTTATCGAGGACTCGGTAAACGAATTTTATTTTACCTTGGTTTTGTCGGCGCTGGTTACCTCGCTGGTCGTGTGGCTGTTTCTGGGAAGTTGGACCGCGACGCTCAATGTTATTTTGGCGATTCCGACGTCCATCATCGGCACCTTCATCGTTTTATATTTTTTCGGTTTCACGCTTAACACTTTCACGCTGCTGGGCTTGAGTCTCGCCATCGGTATCGTCGTCGACGACGCTATCATGGTTTTGGAAAATATCGTGCGCCATCGTGAGATGGGCGAAAGCCGGGTGGAAGCGGCTCTCAAGGGAACGCGTCAAATTACCTTTGCCGCGATAGCCGCGACCTTGGCGGTGGTGGCAATCTTTTTGCCGGTGGCTTTTATGCGCGGCGTCATCGGCCATTTCTTTTTTCAGTTCGGCATCACCATGACCGTGGCGGTAATGTTGTCCCTGCTCGAAGCCTTGACGTTGACACCGATGCGCTCATCGCAGTTCGTCCAAGCCGGCGCACGCACCACGCGTATTGGCCGCGCCGCCGATTTTGTTTTCCATCGTGTAGCTGTGTTTTACCGTCGGTGGTTGGAGATGGCGTTACGGCATCCTTGGAAAGTTATTTTCGGTTCCTTGATTTTTTTCGCGTTATCGTTCATGACGATAAAGTATTTGGATAAGGAACTGATGCCGGCCCAAGATCAGGGCACCTTTGTGATTCGCATACAAACGCCGGTCGATTCTTCCATGGAGTTTACCAACTCAAAATTTCTCGAGGCGGAGAAATTTTTCGCGGCCCGGCCGGAAGTCCAACGCTACTTCTCCGCCGTCGGCGGTTTCGGCCGCGGCGGAGTGGTTAATTCGGGGATACTGTTCATCAGCATGAAACCGCGCGGCCAACGCGGCATCGATCCGCAGCTCGGCCACGAATTAAGCCAGCAAGAATTGATGGATGTATCGCGCAAGCAATTAAAAAAAATTCCCGATATGAAAGTTTCCATCCAAGATCTTTCCTTGCGTGGATTCGCGGCTTCGCGCGGGTTTCCCGTGGAGTTTTCCATTCAAGGACCGGATTGGAAAACCTTGGCCGAATATTCGCGCACGATCATCGATAAACTCAACGCCACCGGTTTGGTCAGCGACACCGACAGCGATTATCTGGAAGGCAAACCGGAGATTCAGATTATTCCTGACCGCGTCAAGGCGGGACAGCGTGGCGTGAGCATCAACGCCATCTCGCAAACAGTGAATGCGACGGTGGGCGGCGTGGTTGCCGGTCAATATTCATCCGGCGGACATCGCTACGACATTCGCGTGCGTCTGCAAGAACAAGATCGCGATCGCGCGGATCAGATTAAGAATTTGTCGGTGCGTAATAATCGCGGTGAGTTAATTCCGATTTCGGAAGTGGTTCAGCTGCAAGAGCGCCCGAGCCTGGCGCAAATCAACCGTTACGACCGCGAACGCGCGATTAAAATCTTCGCCAATGTCGCCACCGGTCAATCTCAGGAGAAAGCTTTAGCGACGGCGCAAGAGATCGCCAAGCAGGTGCTGCCGAGCGGTTATCACACGCTGTTTGTCGGCGGCTCACAGTCGTTTAAAGAATCGTTTAGCGATTTATTGTTTGCGCTGGTATTGGGCTTGGTGGTGTCGTACATGGTGCTGGCTTCGCAGTTCAACAGTTTTATTCATCCGGTTACCGTGCTGATGGCGCTGCCTTTCAGCATATCCGGTGCCTTTCTGACGCTGCTTATCTCGCGTCAATCGCTTAATATTTATAGCTTCATCGGTTTAATCTTGCTGATGGGGATCGTAAAGAAAAATTCCATTTTGCTGGTTGACTTCACCAATCAGGTTCGGGCGCGCGGCGCGGCGAGCGTGCCCGCGGCGTTGCTGGAAGCCTGCCCCGTGCGGTTGCGTCCAATCTTGATGACTTCATTCGCTACCGTTGCCGCGGCTTTGCCGTTAGCTTTGGCCATCGGACCCGGCGCCGAAACGCGCGTGCCCATGGCGTTAGCGGTTATTGGCGGTGTTGTCGTGTCGACGCTACTGACGTTGTTTGTCGTGCCCTGCGTTTATGAAGTTTTGTCGCGCTTCGAGCGCGGACAAGCAGCGGACGCAGCGCGAGAAAAGGAAGTTAGCCGCGTTACCAAAGAAGTCGCGTAGATTGCATTGCTTACTTACATGATACAGCGCGAATACGTGGTGCGAAAAAAATAAAAGTTAAGCGCCGAGTGGAATATATTTCGTGGGGATAACACCGTGTTCGCCCGGCGGTAACACTTTGCGAATCTCCAATTCCTGGCCGGCGCCGTCTTGATGCATGAGGTCGACGATTTTAACCGGTGAAAACGGTGTTTTATCGGGAGTGAGCACCAGCGCCACTTTGGGTTTTAAACGGCGTAGACGATTAACCGATATGACCACGCCGATGCTGCCGTTATTGAATTCGACCACGCTGCCGATCGGATAGATGCCCATGCATTGAATAAATTGCTCGACCAGCAGCGGTTGAAAGTCCTTGCCGCGCCAGGAATACATTTTTTTGAGCGCATCGTGCGCCGACATGCCCACATGATAGGAACGATCGGAGGTGATGGCGTCGTAGCAATCGACGATGGCGCCGATGGAACCGAACAATCCGATATTTTCGCCTTTCATGCCCATGGCGTAACCGGCGCCGGCGTAGCGCTCGTGATGAAAACGCGCGACGTCGATCGCTTGTGATGGAATGCCGTGGGTTTGTTCCAATATCTCCACGCCGCGCGGCACGTGACTTTTCATCAACTCAAATTCTTGTTCCGTCAGCCGCCCGGGTTTGTTGATAATGTCCAGCGGGACCTTCATCTTACCGATGTCGTGCAACAAAGCGCCCATGCCCAGCAAGTTTAATTCTTCGTTGGTAAGATCCAGATGCCGGCCAAAGGCTAAGGCCAACACGCACACCCGCAAGCTATGCAGGGCGGTGTATTCGTCCTTGTGTTTGAGTTGGTTGAGACACATGAGCGCATCCGGATTACGAATGACGCTATCCACCATATCGGCGACTACTTTTTTGGCGCTGGTGGTGTCAATGCTGTGGCCGAGACGCACGTCATCCATGATGGTGTAAACGGTTTGGCGCGTTTCGGTGACAATCGCCTTGGCGTGACTGATTTCCTCTTCGAGCACGCTGCTGTCTTGATAGCGCGGCGGACGACGATGGCCGGGCGTGAATCGATCGAGGACTTCTTTGAATTCAATTTTGCGTTTAGGCCGATCTTCGTTGGCGATTTCCGGCCTGGGAGCGTGGACGACAGGCCGCGGTTTCATGGCGCCGTCTTGCCGGGGATCGGTGTCGATGTAAACGTGCTTACAAAATTTTTTGAGTTCTTCGATTTGTTCGTCGGAAACGATTTCGAAACCTTGAAACAAAAAGCTGGTCTCGAGCCAATGCCGATCGAGCTCCGAGACATACATGCCGAGCTGTAAATCCTGGACAGCAAGCTTCTTCTTCATGACTGTAAATAAGAATAGCAGCGAGCCCGCCTCGCGGCGGGCGTTAGTGAGCTAAGACAAATCCGGACTAAGCTTTCTTCTTATTTTCAAGCAATTCGTAAATCATCGGCGTGAGAATGATTTCCATGGCAAAACCCATTTTTGCGCCAGGTACGACGATGGTGCTGGGACGCGACATGAACGATCCTTGGATCATGCTGAGCAGGTAGGGAAAATCCACCTTCTTGGGGCGACTGAAATGAATCACCACCAAGCTCTCATCCGGCGTGGGAATATCGCGCGCGATGAAGGGGTTGGATGTGTCCACCACCGGCACGCGCTGGAAATTGACATGCGTACGCGAAAATTGCGGGGTGATGTAATGCACGTAGTCGTACATGCGCCGCAGGATGGTGTCGACCACGGCTTCTGCGGAATATCCGCGTTCGGCGGTATCGCGATGGATTTTTTGGATCCATTCCAAGTTAACGATGGGCACGACGCCGACCAGCAAATCTACCCATTGCGCCGCGTCCGCGCCGGATTTGGCGTCGACGACGCCGCCGTGCAGGCCTTCATAGAACATCAGGTCGGTGCCCGCGGGAATATTTTCCCAGGGCGTGAACTCGCCGGCTTTTAAGCTAGTGTTGAGGCGACTGTTGTGTTCCGCGGCTTCGCCGTCGCTGTGCAGGTAATAGCGTTTCTGGCCAACGCCGGTCTCGCCGTAAGTCTTAAAAAGTTTTTCGATTTCATCGAACAGGTTGGCTTCCGGACCGAAGTGGCTGAAATTTCGATTGCCGGCGGTTTCGGCTTTTTTCATCGCTTCGCGCATGGTCGCGCGATTGAAGCGGTGAAAGCTGTCGCCTTCCACGATCACCGGCTGAATTTGTCCGCGCCGAAAAATATGTTCGAAGGCGCGTTTGACGGTGGTGGTGCCGGCGCCGCTCGAACCGGTGATGGCGATGATCGGGTGCTTCTTGGACATCGAAACTCTCTCCTCGAAATGCTAAAAGCCGCACATTCTACATCAGGCGGTTAAATCGATACCACATTCTTATATTAAGGCAATCTCAATTGATCCGTCATTCCCGCGCAAGCGGGAATCCAAGCATTTTGAGACAGCGATAATCAGTAAATTATGGATTCCCGCTTGCGCGGGAATGACGTCAATTTGGATTTCTAGAGGTCCCTAAGACCTATGCCAACAGGCTTGCGGGTTCTATCTCAACGTCTTGAACCGCGTTTCTCGCTTAGATGGGAGCGTAACCCGGGTTACCCGTCACGCCCTTCAGCTGCGGCGTATAAGGACGGCCGACGTGCACGGTTTTCTTGGCGCGCAGGTAGTCGGCGACAACATCCCATACCGGTTTACCCGGTTCGATGGGTTGGACGCTGGCCCAACCGGCGACTTTATATTTTTTGCTCGCTTGCAAAGGTTTGCCGTTCACCACCACATTTTGGATGCGCTTGCCGTGGGTTTGCGTCAGATCCAATGTGTATTGCAAGCCGCCGACGCGCACCATGTCGCCGCCTTGTTGATAATAAGGATCGGCGTGAAATAAATTGTCGGCGATATCTTCCATGATAACTTTGATTTGATCGCCGGCGATGTTATTCACGGTGGCGGTGGCGTAGGTGATGGCGGTTTGGTCCATCAAGTGTTCCATCAAAATAGGATCGCCCGGCAACAAAGTCGTGCCCCAGCGGAATCCAGGCGAGAAGGCGATCTCGGCGTTTTGCACCGCGAGTAGGGCGTCGATGATCAGTTGATCGAAGGTGCCGTTGAAATTGCCGCGTCGATAGAGCAGGCTGTCGGACACCGCCAATTTTTCCGTTAGCTTGCCGAGATAAGGCGCGCGCGCTTTTTCGATGTACGCCGTCATTTCCTTATCCGCGGGAATTAAATTGGCAAACACCGGTAACAATTTATAACGGTAATCGGTTACCTTGCCGCCTTTAACTTCAAGATCCAAGACCGACAAATATTTGCCGTTCGAACCCGAATTCATGACTAAAGTCTTGCCGGACTTGTTGGTGACCAGCGAAGGCGCGGGCACGCCATCGTGCGTATGCCCGCCAAGGATGGCGTCGATGCCGGTGACGCGCGACGCCATTTTAAGATCCACGTCCATGCCGTTATGCGACAACACCACCACCACTTGCGCGCCCTTGGAGCGCACTTGGTTCACCATCTTTTGCATGTTGTCGTCGTTGATGCCGAAGGTCCAGTCGGGAATCAGATAACGCGGATTGGCGATTGGCGTGTAGGGGAAGGCCTGACCGATAATGGCCACCGGGACTTTATTGATTTCGCGAATGACGTAAGGTTTAAAGATCAAATCGCCCCAGGTAGCGTCGTTGACATTCTGCGCCAGGAATTCAATGTTGCTGGCTTTTAAATCTTTATCGACGATTTCTTTGACGCGCTCGGCGCCATAGGTGAACTCCCAATGGCCGGTCATGATCTCAACGCCGAGTAATTTTTGCGCGTCCACCATGTCTTGGCCTTTGGTCCAAAGCGAAGTCGCCGATCCTTGCCAGGTATCGCCGCCATCGAGCAGCAGCGTGCGCCCCGGACGGCTGGCGCGCAGATTTTTCACGAGCGTGGCGATATGCGCGAATCCGCCGATTTTTCCGTAACGGCGCGCGGCTTCTTCGAAATCGAGATAAGTAAAGGCATGCGCTTCGATGGAACCGGGCGCGATATTGAAATGTTTGAGCAATGCTTCGCCCACGAGATGCGGCGGCCGCCCCTTGGCGCCACCCAACCCAATATTAATGTTGGGTTCGCGGAAATAAGTGGGAATTAATTGCGCGTGACAATCCGTCAGGTGCAATAAGCTTACGTTGCCGAAAGCCGGCAGATCATAAAGAGCGCTCGAATTTTTATCGGCGGCCATGGCGCGCCGGCTTATCAGATCATCGCCGACCAGACCGGCGGCGGCGCCCACAGCGAGCATTTGCAAAAATTCGCGTCGAGAAAGACTCATTTGAACTCCAGGTCAGCGGAAATGATGATTGAGAAATATGTCGAATAGAGAATTGACTTGACTATGTAACTGACGGATATCAGAGATATCCTATTCCTTAACTAAAACGAATTCTAATCTATCGCTTCAGTAGACGCCAAAAAAGAAAACCCGGCGTACAGCATGCCGGGTTTTGTTCGTCATCTAGCGATTACTTAGTTGCGCATGGCCGGTGCGGTTAATGGTAGGCCGCTGCTCATGTAGGTTTCATAAAATTGCAGATTATTGTAAATATCGCTGCCGTGTTTCATGGGTTTAGCGCGAATTTGCTGGTTACAGGTGATGTAACGGAAATGAATCGTTTCCAAGCGGCCCCATTCCAAGCGTTGTGCCGGCCACGCAGTGGTATGACCTAAGGCGGCGCTTAAAGGTTGGTTGCCGCCCAAGTTTTTGCCCGCCAGGTCCATATGGCAGTTGGCGCAGGCAAAGTTAAGTTGACCGCGGCGTTGCCACCAAAATTTCTTGCCGTCTTCGTAGGCCTTGACCGCGCCCGGAGAGGATACGTCGATTTTAAGGCGCTGACCCGCGGACATGGAATAGAAATAGGCGACCAACTGGGCAAAGCGTACACGCGCTTCCAAATCTTTATCCAGATCGGCGTAAGGGGATTCGCCGTTTCTTTTTAGGCAGTCGTTGAGATCCATTTCCGCCGTGCGAACTTTATTCGTGGTTCCGTCCCAATACGGATAGCCCTGGGCGATATTTTTGCCGCCGTTTTTAAAACAGCTGGCAAATGTTTTGCCATTTTTAAACGGAGTTTCCCAGGCCTTTTTCCCCAAGGACAGGCCTAATTCGTACGGCGGGAATTCGTTATAAAGCATCCATTGATCGCGATAGCTTTCCAAACCGGGCAAGGCATACATGCCGTTGGAAAACTCATCGAAAGGAACGGTGGGAAATCTTTTCTTAAAATAATCCTGAAACTTTTTAAGATCGGCGGCGGGATCGGCCATGGCCGTGGGCATGACGCCGGCGGCCAGGCTTAGAATGCTTAAAAGAATAAATATTTTTTTCATCGCGGTTTCTCCATTTGTAATTTTATATGCTAGACCGGAAACGGCAAGCCGGTGTTAGCCACCGATCGTATGATCCTCGCTGCCGCTCTCCCCTTTATTGTCGCTCCAGGTGACCTTGAGTTTATCACCGGCTTTTGCGCCTTTGAGCTTAATGCCGATCAATGGGTCTTTGGCGACGGCGGTGCCCAGATCGGTGGTGGCGACTTCCTTGCCATTGAGCATGAAAACAACTTTTTGGATAAAGTGCGCCGGCACTTTTTCTTTTGTCTTGGGGTCAACGCGTAAACCGGTTTCCATTGGGTGACTCACCAACACCAGGACATCGGTGACGCCGTCCTGGATCTTGGTGCGGATTTTAGTCTGTTTGTCTGTGGCCATAATTTATTCCTCAACAATTAAATCGTTAAATCCAGAATCGTCATTAACCGCCGCAACCACCCACTGTCACCTTCACCGTTTGCTTCGCCGTATATAACTTACCGGCGGATTTCACTACGGCGACGACATCGGAGGTTTGGGCCATTTTCATACGCGCCGAGAAAAAACCTTCGGCGCCGCTGAAGCTGGCGTGCGCGACCAGAGGACTTGGATTTTTCTCAACGAATACAGCGATGGCTTCGACGTTCGGAAGATCGGTGCTGACTTGAATCTGAACTTGGGCGCTGTTCTCGGCCTGCGCCGGAGCCTTAAGTTTGACCGAGGCCGAGGGCGTCATTTGGCCGGTGCCGAACAGGGCGGTGATAGCTTCGTCGATCTTTTTGGCGGTAAAGGCGTCTTTGTTCCAATCGGCGGCGTCAGCCCACTGGGGACGGAAGCCAATGACGCTGCCTGCGGTAACGGCAAGGGCGGTCATGAGGCTGCCTTTGAGAAAGATACGGCGTTGGGGTTGAGTCACGGGGTTCCTCCGCTCAAGTTAAATGTTAAAAAAATTGGCTTGCGCATGTAGAGCAATAATTAATTAATAAATTGTTGCTACAGCGACAAAATAAATTCCACGACTTTGTCAATTTCATCCGACGTCAAAATTTGATTCTTGCCGAACGGGGGCATCACGGTAATGGGATTGTTCTTGGAAGCATCGAAAATCTGTGCGCGTAATTTGGCTTTATCGGGCCAACGTTGCGCCATGCTTTCAAACCGGGTTGCGATGTCGCCCGAAATAATTCCAGGAACTTGGTGACACGCATTGCAGTTGCCTTTGGTGCGATCGATAACGATGCATCCTCCCTGCGTTACGACGTCCTTGGGAGGATTTTCTTTGTCGTTGCAAACTTTACTATCCGGTGCTTCGCCACCGGCGGCGAATGCGGCAGGCGCCATAAAAGCAGCCACTCCCAACCACGTTGCGGCGAAACTAATTTTTACAACGATCTTGAACATTTTTTGCATTGCTCCTCCTGCTGTACTGTGTTTAACGAAAGCACCTGGCGACTGCCTCTCCCGCATTCGCCGCCTGCATGCATGCGTCGATAACGCATTAGATGGAAATAATAGCAGGATTACCCATCTTGTTCAGGATGGCAAGCCCCCAGCCATCAAACCATCCAGGTTTTGATAGGCTAAAAAACACGCTTAAAACCATCGGATTTTTAGCTTTTGTAGCAAAGTGAATGGACGTTGCGGCTAGGAAAATTATTCCGCCTTAATTGCAAACTATTGGGGGAAGAATTAATTGTCATACAAAGCAGGTTTTTAAGACTTAAATTACGCAATTATTTTTTCTGATAGAGCGCGATGTCGTCCTTGATCGACGCCATTCTTGCTTCCAGACTCGACTGCAAATAAAAATTGTCGCCGGTGAATCGCGCCGCCAATTGTAATTGCTCCAGCGCCGCATGCGCGTCGCCGTTAAGATAATAAGATTCCGCCAGCGCGCGATGCGCCTCATAAGAGGCACCCGTGCCACCCGCGGCTTCGGCCAACATTTTATATAGCGTGGGATCGTCGGGTTGTTGTTGGAGCGCCGATTTAAGCAAATCCTTTGCTTGCCGATAATGATTGGTTTGAAGCAGTGCGTTGGCGTAATAGCGCATGAGCATGGCATTGGAAGGCGCCTTGGCGTAAGCATTGGCATACAGTGTGAGTGCTTGTTTGTAATTTTGCGCCGCCATTTCGACTTCCGCTTGTAAAATGCGATAGGCCGGTTTATTGGGAGATTGAGCCAATAGTTTTTGCACCTCGGTGCGCGCCGTGACCAGTTGATTGGCGCGCAGTAACGCCACTACATAGCCATAACGTTCCGCATCGGCGTTACGGAATTTGCCTTGCGCTATTTCATCCTTGAAGCCGCGCGCGATTTCTTGCGGGTTGCCAGGCGCCAGCGCGCGAATTTTTGCGCGCATATGTTCGAATTCGCTGCCATCACGCACTTGGCGATAAGGAAGTTGCTCGGCACGATTGCGCGAGTCGGCGATGCGATTCGTAGTAACCGGATGGGTGCGCAAAAATTCAGGAAGATTGGTTTCGTTAACCCGATTAAGATTTTGCATGCGCTCGAAAAAAGCCGGCATGGCTCGCGGATCGAATCCAGAGCGCGCCAGGATTTGCATGCCAATACGGTCCGCTTCTTCTTCGAAGCTGCGCGTGTAATTAATTTCTTTTTGCGCCACGGCGGCGCCGGTTAACGCGATCGCCGCCTCGCCTCCTTGGTGCCCCGAGCTCGCGAGCAAGATGCCAGCCAATATGGCCGCCATAGCCGGCAGCGAGGTGCGTTGCGATTCGGTAATGAGTCTTGGAATATGTCGTTGAGTAATGTGCGCTGTTTCATGCGCCAACACCGAAGCCAACTCCGCTTCATTTTGCGCGGCTAAGATAAGGCCGGTATGCACGCCGATGAAGCCGCCCGGCACGGCGAAAGCATTAATCGCGGAATTATCGATGATAAAAAATCGAAAATCTTGTTGCGCGGTATCGGCATGCGATACCAGCTTTTGTCCCAACGATTGGATGTAGCTGTTGAGCTCGGGATCGTCGACGAACGCCAAAGCGCGCCGCGATTGGCGCATTAAGTCCTCGCCTAATTTTCGCTCCTGCGCGGGCGAAATAACCGCTAAGGATTCATCGCCTAGATCCGGCAGACTAATGTTCCCGGCGTGCACTGGATTTTGTCCGAGCAGGCACAAGAGACCCATGGCCCATATTGCCTGACGCGTCACCTGCGGCATATTTTTGCCCGTTTGAGAAAAAAACTCGATTCAGAAAAGACAGTGTAATTTCGCTACTAAATAATTCGCCAATGTTATTTCAAGGATAGCGCCTATCTTGATTTATTTCGAAAGGGTTGGACCGCGGAGAATGGCCAACGTTTGCATTTTTTTACGCCCCGAAATAATTTAAAATTTATTGAAAATTTTATCTAAATTTATGTTTTAAATGACTAATATTCATGAAATAAGGCCAAGACCAACAGGGATCGTAAATTGCCCAGGCACATTACCCTGTTTAATCCTAATTTAGAAATCTATAGTATATGAACGACCCTCGATTCATTTGGCTAACTGATCCAATCCGATCCGAAGGAGAGAAAGAATGGCTGATCAAGACCTCGATGCGCGTGGACTGAATTGCCCGCTTCCTATCTTGCGCGCCAAGAAAGTACTGAATACATTGACCAGCGGGCAAACATTGCGCATTATCGCTACCGATCCTGGTTCGGTAAGAGATTTCAAGGCTTTTGCCAAGCAAACAGGAAATCAATTGCTCGAGTCCGGTGAAGTAAATGGTGAATTTACTTTTTTAATGAAAAAGGCATAAAGCGCCACATTGATCTAATTAAACATAATTATTATTATTTTAAATTTTTTTAGTTAAAAACTTAGGAGAGAACATGGCTGACCAAGACCTCGATGCACGCGGACTGAATTGTCCGCTCCCTATTCTGCGCGCTAAAAAAGCGTTAAATACGCTGACCAGTGGGCAGACGTTAAAGATTTTTGCAACCGACCCCGGTTCGGTGAAAGACTTTGAAGCATTCGCTAAGCAAACCGGCAATCAATTATTGGAGTCTACGGAATCGAATGGCGAGTACGCTTTTCTATTAAAGAAAGGATAAAGTATTACGTGATAGAAACTTTTGTAAAAAAATAAAATAAAAAAAGGACGCTCGAAAGGCGTCCTTCTAAAAACGGGGCTTTCATTTTTAAGGAATAAACCGGCAAGGATTTTTGCTCAATCCCCACGTTTCAACGGTCTGCATCAGCTTTAGCACTTTAATTTTTTACTTTTTGGAGGAAGACATGGTCAATATGAAAAGAAATATGCTCTGGGCGGTGATGTCGGCGGCTGTAGTAGCGACACCGAGCGCCTTTGCAACAAATGGTTATTTTGCTCATGGCTATAGCATGAAAGAGCAGGGTGTTGTAGGGGCCGGTGTGGCTTTGTCCCAGGACAGTTTAGCGGCAGCAACCAATCCAGCCGGCATGGTGATGGTTGGAAATCGAATGGATATCGGCGCATCTTGGTTTAAGCCAATTCGAAAATATGACGCGACAGGAACAGCGGGTGTACCAAATGGTTTTGCGTGCGGTGCGCTTTGCCCTTTCGAAATTGGTCCCCAAAGCATTACCAGTGACAATGAAAATTTTCTCATTCCACAATTTGGCTACAACACAATGCTCGATGCCAACAGCTCGTTTGGCGTTAGTGTTTATGGCAATGGGGGAATGAATACCGAATATAAAGGAGGTTCCGCTCAACATAATAATGGTCTAGGCGTTGCTGTGACAACTGCTGGAACATATGGCGCCGGTACTTCGGGTGTAGATTTGGCTCAACTTTTTATCGCCCCTACCTATGCAATGAAAGTGGGTAGCAACAATGCTGTCGGCGCGAGTGTCATCTTGGCGTATCAACGCTTTAAAGCTCTGGGCTTAGCTAATTTTGGGGGCTATTCAACAGACTCTTCGAATCTTACCGATAATGGTTATGACAATTCCACCGGCTTTGGTTTTAAAGTAGGTTGGCAAGGCCAAATTACGCCAGCCGTTGCGTTAGGGGCGTCATACCAAAGCAAAGTAAACATGAAGAAGTTCAAAAAATACGCTGGCTTATTTGCAGAAGGCGGTGATTTTGACGTTCCATCGACGGCCACGGTGGGCTTGGCATTTAAAACTACTCCGACTTCTAAAGTCGTGCTGGATGTTCAACGCATCAATTACACCGACGTTGCGGCTGTTTCTAATCCAATATCCTATCTCGTTGCCTCCACTAATAGCTGCGCTGCCGGAACTGCACCTGATAAATGCTTGGGTGGGTCCAATGGCGCTGGTTTCGG
>JACQBD010000162.1 GCA_016194665.1 Gammaproteobacteria bacterium | reverse complement strand
GTACTGTACACGGCATCATGGCCGCGCTGGTGGCTGTGGGCCATGGTCGGCATGTTTGTCACCTGGCTGTGGGTGGTGCCGTTTGCGCCGTGGTGGGCGTCCTTGGGCAGCGGATTGTGCGCCATGCTGGCGCTGACCGTGCTGGCTTTTTATGCACGCAATCACAGCGCCCAAGAAAACCATGCACACAGCGTCAGTTCCAGCGAAACCGAATCGCAACAAGTGCTCGATCAAGTCGACGCCTTGTTATCGCCGGCCAAGGACATCGAACAAATCCCGCAAGTCGACGACGTGCTGCAAACCATGGCGGAAGACAATCAGCGCCGCCGTCTCGAAGACTTGATGCGCCGCTGGGTCGACGTGGCGCAACGCTACAGCGAAGCCGCCTTGGTGCTGCGCCGCGAAATCTATTCCGTTATCAAACAAACCGAAACGGCGGCGGACACCATCGCCAGCAGCTTTGAAGCGGTAATCAACAAAGCCACGATTCAAGCGCGCCAAGCCATGGAACTTTTAGAAGGTACGCAGGGCGCGACCACCGACGGCGTGCCGCAATCGCTGAAAGATTTTATTCAAGTGTCGGACGAGCGTCTCAACAAAATGGCGGACGAAGTGGTACGCGTCGCCGATCTCTCGGTCAACATGGTGCGCGAACTCGACGGCGTGCAAACTCGCACGCAAGCCATCGACGGATTCCTGCTCGACGTGGAAAAGTTGGCCGATCAAACAAGCTTGCTGGCTTTGAACGCCGACATCGAAGCCGCACGCGTCGGCGAACACGGCCGCGGTTTCTCGATCGTGGCGCAAGAAGTTCGGCGCTTGAGCAAACGCTCGCATGAATTCAGCGATCGCATCCGCGTGCACTTAAAAGAAGTACGCACCGGCTTGAGCAAAACTTACGGCGACATGCGTTTGTTGTCGGCCGCGGACATGGAGCACGCGCTCAAAATTAAAGATGACGTGATCACGCTCACGCGTTCGCTTGAAGGCAAAAACCGCGAAGTCGCCGAGACCGTCAGCCGCATCAACGAGATCAGCAAGGAAATCGCCCAGGACGTGCAGAACGTCGTCATGTCCTTACAGTTCCATGACATCACCAGCCAAAAGTTGAGCGGCATGCTCGAACCGATGGATGAACTGCGGCGCACGCTGTATCACTTGATGCAAGAAACCGTGAGCCTGGACAAAAATTTATTGAAGAACTTACCGAAGAATGAACGCTGGTTGTCGCGCCTGCAAGAAGACATTGCGTCCATCCCGGATATTAAACCACTTAAAAGCGCTCCGTCGCCCAGACCACTGGCACGCGATGGCACTGACGACGGGCCTGCAGTGGAGTTGTTTTAAGGAGGAATGCTATGGCTACTATATTAACTGTCGATGACACCGCTTCCATGCGCCAAATGATCAGTTTTACACTGAACAGTGTGGGCCATGAAGTTATTCAAGCCTCAGACGGAAAAGAAGCGCTGGATATCTTGCAGCAAAAGAAAGTCGACCTGGTCATCGCCGACGTCAATATGCCGAACATGGATGGCATCACCTTGGTGAAATCCTTGCGCGCGCTGGTCGAATACAAATTCACGCCGATCCTCATGCTAACCACCGAATCGCAAGACACCAAGCGCCAGCAAGGCAAGACCGCCGGCGCCACCGGCTGGATCGTCAAGCCTTTCAATCCCGAACAATTGTTAAACGTCGTCAAAAAAGTCTTGGGTTAAGACCATGGCCATCGACATGCGCCAATTCCACCAGACCTTCTTCGAGGAAAGCCTCGAAGGATTGGCCGGCATGGAAACGGAATTATTGCATCTCGAGAAAGCCGCCAACGACAGCGGACAGGAAAATGTTCAGGCCGATCCTGAAATTCTCAATACGATTTTTCGCGGCGCGCATTCCATTAAGGGCGGCAGCAGCACTTTTGGCTTTAACGAGGTGGCGGCGTTTGCGCACGTGCTTGAATCCCGGCTCGACGCGCTGCGCGAAGGAAAGATTTTACCCAACCGCCAAGTAATTGGTTTGTTATTGCTGGCCGTCGATTGTCTGCGCAACCTTATCCTTAGCGCCAAAACAGGTCAGGCTGTCGACAAACCATCGATCGAGGCGGTGTATACCCATTTGGAAAGGCTCGAAAACGAGAACGCCGAATCAACGGTGATAAATAATTCATCGACCGTGGTCGCGCCACCGAAGTCATCGTCGTGGCGCATTGTCTTTCAGCCGCAACGCCGCTTGTTTCATACCGGCAACGATCCAGCGCGGGTACTGCGCGAGTTGGCCGCTCTCGGTTCGCTAAAAGTGCAATTGAACGCCGCGGACTTGCCGGCGTGGGAACAAATGAATCCCGAAGAATGTTACCTCGCCTGGGATCTGGAATTAACCGGGAATGTCACGCGTGACATGATCCAGGAAGTGTTCGAATGGGTGATCAACGACAGCAGACTTGAAATCACGCCGAATTTACCGCACGCCGCCCGAGTGGAAACGATTGCCGCGAAGGAAGCGGCGATCGTCGATGCTCACAACGGTTCGATCCGCGTCAGCATTCCCAAGGTCGACGCGCTGATTAACATGGTCGGCGAGCTGGTGATTACTCAATCGATGCTAAGTCAATTGGCCGCGCAATTCACGCTGGAGAATCTCCCGAAACTTTTTATCGGCTTAGCGCAGTTGGAACGCAACACGCGTGAGCTGCAAGAGAGCGTGATGCGCATCCGCATGTTGCCGCTGAGTTTCGCATTCAATCGTTTTCCGCGCATGGTGCGCGACATGAGCGAAAAGCTCGGCAAGCAAGTGGAGCTGTACATTAGCGGCGAGCAAACCGAACTCGATAAAACCGTGATTGAGCGCATTAACGATCCTTTGGTGCATTTGGTGCGCAATTGCCTGGATCATGGCATCGAGTCGCCGGCCGAACGTATCGCCGCCGGTAAATCGGCTGTAGGAAAAATTGAGTTGAAGGCGTATCAAAAAGGCGGCAACGTCGTCATTGAAATCCGCGACGATGGCCACGGTTTACAACACGAACGAATTTTTGCCAAAGCCGTCGAGCGTGGTTTGATTAACCCCGAAGCTAAACTTTCGCCCGAGGAAATTGCCGAAATAATTTTCCTGCCCGGATTTTCCACGGCTGAAACCGTGAGCGACATTTCCGGCCGCGGTGTCGGCATGGATATCGTGCGCAATAACATTCGCGGTCTTGGCGGTAACGTCGAAATCGCTTCGCACTCGGGAACCGGTATCTGCTTCACGGTGCGTTTGCCCTTGACCTTGGCGATTCTGGACGGTCTCAGCGTTCTCATCGGCAGTCATACTTATATTTTGCCTCTGGTCAGCATTGTCGAGTCGGTACGCGTGCGCCCGGAACTGATAAGTCGACCCGCGGGCGGCGGCGAACTGTTCAGTCTGCGCAAAGAATATCTGCCGTTTATCCGTTTGCATAAATTGTTCGGCATCGAGCCACGCTCGCCGGATTTAAATCAAGGCTTATTGGTGGTCGTTGAAGCCGACGGCAAGAAAGCCGGTTTGTACGTGGACGATCTATTGGGTCAGCAACAAGTCGTGATCAAAAGTTTGGAGACGCACTACCGCAAAGTTGACGGCATTTCCGCCGCCACCATATTAGGCGACGGCACCGTGGCCATGATTTTAGATGTCGCCGGACTAATTCGCATGGCGCATACCGGCGGCGTGCGCTTCATCATGGAAGATCGTCATCACATGCCGGTCACGGTTAACGCGGCGTCGGCGCCGAATTTGAATTGAGGAACGAGAGCATGCACACCGCACCGGTTTTACACCATCGAACGCTGTCGAGCCATGAAGAACAGTTTTTAACTTTTCGTCTCGACGGCCAAGAGTACGGCATCGCTATTCTTAAAGTTCAAGAGATCAAAGGCTGGGACAAGATTACACCGATTCCGAACAGTCCGGCATACATGCGCGGCGTGCTCAACTTGCGCGGCGTGATTGTTCCGATCATCGATCTGCGTTTGCGCTTCGGTTTATCGGAAGCTAAGCGCGACGCCTTCACGGTCATCATCGTCGTCAATATCGGCGGTCGGCTGGCCGGCATCGTTGTCGATTCCGTGAGCGATGTCATCAATGTGACGGCGGAGCAACATTGCGCCGCGCCTGAATACGAAGGTCAACAGAATAGAGAATTTATCAGCGGCTTGGCGCAGATTGACGACAAGTTGCTTATCTTGCTGGATATCGACCGCTTAGTGTATCCGGAAACCTTGGACGAAGTAGAGGCCGCGGCACCTATTGCTGCCATGCAGTAGACCGCGAAACATCGCAGAACAGGAGTGTGTTATGGAAATGTATTATGCCAAAGGCTTTAACCTACGCGTCAAGATGATCGCCGCCGCGCTCATCATGACGGTCATGCTGGCCGCCGGTGGGATGCTGGGTTTGCGCAGCTTGACGCAGGTAATGGATTCGCTCGAGCATACGCAGGTCAGCGTCAAAGATAATACTACACTGGCCAAAGCGTTTGCGCCGCACTACGAAAAGACTCAGGCGATATATCAACAGTATCGTCTAATTCTGCTCGGAGCGCTGATATTCGCCATCATCGCACCGATCGTCATCGCGATTTACTTTATCCGCACGGTATCCGGACCTTTGAGCCGTCTGGTTAATGCCATGCAAAAAATATCGCAAGGCGATCTGACGGTTTCCTTGTTCACCGATCGACGCGATGAAGTCGGTCAAGCCATCGGCGCGATGAACGTGTTGGTGGATGAACTGCACGAAAGCATGGTGCGCGTGGCGCATGCCGCCGATTCCGTGGCCAGCGGTTCGCAAGAACTCAGCGCCGCCGCCGAACAGCTTTCATCTTCGGCACAAGAACAGGCCAGCTCGCTGGAAGAAACCGCGGCGTCCATGGAAGAAATGACCAGCACCGTCAAACAAAACGCCGATAACGCCTTGCGCGCCGACAAAGTCGCGCTGGATGCGCGTGAAGCCGCCAACGAAGGCGTGGTGATGTCGTCGTCGGTGCGGCGTTCGATGGAAACCATCAATGCCAGCAGCACCAAGATCGCCGACATCATCGGCGTGATCGATGAAATCGCTTTCCAAACAAACTTGCTCGCGCTGAATGCCGCAGTCGAAGCGGCGCGCGCCGGTGAACAGGGCCGCGGCTTTGCAGTGGTCGCGGCGGAAGTGCGTAACCTGGCGCAACGCAGCGCCTCGGCCGCAAAAGAAATCAAAGCATTGATTCAAGACAGCGTGGACAAAGTGCAAGACGGCACGCAGCTCGTCAACGGTTCCAGTAAAACGCTCGAAGGCATCGTCGAAAGCGTTAAGAACACCGCCGAGATCATTGCCGAGATCAGCGCTTCAAGTCAGGAACAGGCTTCGGGTATCGAGCAGGTGAATCGCGCCATCATGCAAATGGACGGCGTAACGCAATCGAACGCCGCGCAAGTGGAAGAACTTTCCGGCACCAGCCAGTCATTGGCGTCGCAGGCGGAAGAACTGCAGGAACTGGTTTCGCACTTTACGCTGAAATTGGACGCCGCCGCGCGCATGCCGGCATCGGCAAACACCAACGATAAAAAACCGGCGCTGTCAGCGACTGATTCGACGGCGGGCACGAAATCGAAAACCGGCAAGACACAAAATATCCAATATCTTAAGCCGCGAGTCGTGGCGCAGAAGGCCAGCGGCGGGGGCGGGGGCGACTGGACGGAATTTTAACAGCTTCGAATGTTTCAAGGCGCGAGGCGCGCAGGGCTCAGTATTGCTCATCGCGTCCTGGCATCACTAAAACATGTCGTAGGATAAATCATGGCGACACGCCACCACGCCGCTGGCAGCACCCATCCGATGTTGACCGACACGCGGTTGACGATAACGGATCATGAATTTCGACAATTGCGCGATTTCATTCACGCGCACACGGGGATTGCTTTATCCGAGCACAAGCGCGCGCTGGTGTGCTCGCGCTTGGCGAAACGCTTACGGCATTACGGTTTGCCGCGTTATGCCGATTATTATCAGCTCCTAACCCAGGACGACGCCGACGGCCAAGAGTTGGTGGCCATGATCAACGCCATCACTACCAACAAAACCGATTTTTTCCGCGAGCCGCACCACTTCCGTTTTCTCAGCGAAGAAGTATTTCCCGCCTATCGCCGCAATCCGAATCGCGAACGTCCGTTGCGCCTCTGGAGCGCGGGAAGTTCGACGGGCGAAGAAGCGTATTCATTGGCCATGACGGTGCTCGAGACCATGCCGTCGTTCAACGATCAGGATGTGCATATCGTCGCGACTGACATCGACACCGACGTGCTGGCGCGCGCCGAAGCCGGGGTTTATACGGCGGAGCAAGCCAAGCGCATCCCGGCAGAATTATTACGCCGTTATTTTCTCAAGGGTCGCGGCGAATTTGCCGGCGAGGTAAAAGTAAAACCTCTGCTCAAAGCCTTAGTTCATTTTGAGCATCTCAATCTGCTCGACGATCCGTGGAACTTCTACGGTTTGTTCGACGTCATCTTGTGCCGCAACGTGATTATCTATTTCGATAAGCCGACACAATTGAAACTTTTTCAGCGCATGGGCGCGACGTTAAAAAAAGACGGCTATCTCATGCTCGGTCATTCAGAAGCCATGCACGGGCTGAATGATCTATTCAAACCGGTTGGGCACAGCATCTATCAGCTGCGAGGAAAAACATGACTACTCGCCGCGTCAAACCCAAACGCGCCCACGGCACGCGCCTGCCGGCCGATCTGGACGAAGAGCTGACACGCGTCACCATTAACATCGGCGGCGTGCGCGCCAGCAGCGAACCCCTAGTGCTCGATACCGTTCTCGGATCGTGCATCGCCGCTTGTGTTTACGATCCGGTCATCGGCGTCGGCGGCATGAATCACTTTATGTTGCCGGAAGGCGGCGATCCCGGCAATCCGACGAGCACTCGCTACGGCGTCAATGCCATGGAGTTGCTTATCACCGAAGTCATGAAGCTCGGCGGACAACGACGGCGTTTCCAGGCCAAGGTATTTGGCGGCGGACACGTATTGAAAATCCGCGAAAGTCTCGACGGCGTGCCGCAACGCAATATCGAATTCGTGCGTCGCTTCCTGGAGACCGAACAAATCCCGGTTACCAAAGAAGACGTCGGTGGTTATCAACCGCGACGGGTTTTATTTCACACCCACTCCGGAAAAGTTTTTCTTAAGTACCTCGGTTCGAACGAAGCGGAACAAACCGCACAAGAGGAAATGGTGTATTTGATCAGCTTGAAGAAGCAGAAGCTGGATGGCGATGTCACGCTTTTTTAAATAATTAATTATTGCGAAGGATAAGCTTTAATGCACATGGCGGCGGCAAAAAAAATAAAGGTTTTAATCATCGACGATTCGGCGTTGATGCGTCAAATCATTACCGCCATTTTGCACGAAGACCCGGACATGCACGTCGTCGGCACCGCGGCCAATCCGTTAATCGCGCGCGAAAAAATTAAAACCTTGAAACCCGATGTGCTGACGCTGGACGTGGAAATGCCCGGTATGGATGGCATCACCTTTCTTGAAAAACTCATGCGCTTGCATCCCTTGCCGGTGGTGATGGTGTCGACGCACACGGAAAAAGGCGCCGCCACTACTTTGCGCGCTTTGGAACTGGGTGCGGTCGATTTCGTCACTAAACCGCACGGTGGATTGCGCGATGGGATTCGCCCGGAAGTGATGGAAGAAATTCGCGCCAAGGTTCGCGCCGCCGCCGGCGCGCATGTGCGCACTGTCAAGCCGGAAGAAATATCGGCGCTGCCGCCGTTATCGATCCGTTCTTTGTTTTGCCGCGAAGGCATCATCGTCATGGGCGCATCGGCTGGCGGTACGCAGGCAATTACAGAAATTTTAACGCGCTTACCGCCGCAGACACCGGGCATAGCGATTGTGCAACACATGCCGCCGAAATTTACCGCCTCGTTTGCCGAACGCCTTAACGATCATTGTCAGTTGGAAGTGCGCGAAGCTAAAAGCGGCGATCGCTTGAAGACAGGCACTGTGCTGATCGCGCCCGGCGGCCAACAAATGGCTTTGATGCGCGCGGGTGGCGGTTATGCCGTACGCGTCTACGACGACGAACCGGTGAACCGGCATCGCCCATCGGTGGACGTACTTTTCGATTCCGCGGCGCGTATTGTCGGCGCGCAAGCGCTGGGTATCATCCTGACGGGCATGGGCAGCGATGGCGCACGTGGTTTGCGCGCCATGAAAAATGCCGGCGCCTACACCATCGCGCAAGACGAGAAGAGCAGCGTGGTGTTCGGCATGCCGGAACAAGCCATCCGCCACGGCGCCGCCTGCCAGGTTTTATCCCTGGAACGCATTCCAGAATACCTAATGGAATGGGCTAATTCGGGAGAACAGTCCGAAAAAAGGTTTCTAACCTAAGAAACGCATCCGCTAGGAAAACACGGTTTTTTAGCTATACGGCATGGAAAATGGTCTATATTTTATGGAGATAGGGTAATGCAAGGGGGCCGGCTTTTGGCGAAGGATCGCCCGTCATTTCATGTCCTGACAACCCAGCGCGCCATCCATATCGGAATTTTTTTGGCGGTAAATATATTTTCAGGATTTTAATGAAGCAAGCAAAACATGGATGGTGCAAAATCTGGCAGCGCGTCTTTTTGAGCGGATGTCCGCGTTATTCTTTTTTGCGCATCTTCTTTCAGATCATGATTGTTTCGGTCTGGTCTTGCGTGGTTTCAAGTCCAGCTGTTGCCGCTGAACGTTTACGCATCATCGCCGCGCAAACAGCCGCGGATACCGGATTAATCAGCTCTCTTGCCGACGGTTTTCGCGCGCTCCATCCTGAAGTCAACGTCGATATACAACCCGCCGGCGCGTTAGCCAGCCTGGATCTCGGGCGCCGCGGTTTGGCCGATATAGTTATTACTCATGCGCCTGGTGGCGAAAAGTTATTTGTCGACGATGGTTACGGTTTGTTGCGGACAACCATCATGTATAACGAATTCGCTATTTTAGGACCACCCACCGATCCATTAAAATTGGCGACCGAAAAAAATTTAACCGCCGTCTTGCAACGGCTGGCACGCGAACAGGTTTCTTTTTTGGTGCCCGGAAAACGTTCCGGTACCTTGAACAAGCTGAATGAATTGTGGCTGATGGCCGGAATCGATCCCGACTGGGTAGGCTATGAAATTAGCAATGCCAGCTCAATCGCCACTTTACGCGATGCCGCTCTTTTCGGTAAATATACATTCACCGATTTAGGCACTTATCTTGTCAATCGCGGTACACTCGGGGGCAATATTGTTCCGCTGTATCGCGACAACATTCTGCTGCGAAATTACTACTCCGCTATTGTTGTCAACAGCGAACGCGATCCAAAAGCAAATCAAGCCTTAGCGGAAAGTTTTCTGGAATATTTGGTTTCCGACGAAGCGCAAGAGCGCATTCGCCGTTTCGGCGAAGAACGTTTTGGCACCACTTTATTTACACCCGCCGCCTATCTTGACGAGGGACTAAAGGCGCGTCGTGCAAAAAATGCCTTGGAATTAAAACAACAAGAACTGAAGTTGATGACCGGTATGGTGCTGGTTTTGATTGCGCTATGCATATTAGCCAGCCTTATGTTGACGCGCATGCGCAAATTGAACAAGGTGCGACGCCGCAGCGAAGAACGTTTTCAATTGGCCTTGGCGGGAACCAACGACGGTATTTGGGATTGGGATGTGCTGGTGGACAAAGCCTTTTTTTCACCGAGACTTCAAGAAATATTAAATATCGAGTATGTCGACGGTTTCGTCAGCAACCCCAAACGTATATTTGCTGAAAAAATAATTCCTAACGATCAACTTTCGGCGCTAGGAAAACTGGAGTGTTATCTTCAGAAAGGCTTGGGTGACGATTTGTTTCAAGTGGAATTTCGCATTCAACCCGATAACGAGATTCGTTGGTTGCTTATGCGCGGTAAGGCGATTCGCGGCCCTACGGGTGAAGCGGTGCGTATTTCTGGCTCCGTCACGGACATTACCGAACGTAAAACTCAACAAGCCACCATTGAACATCAGGCTTTGCACGATTCATTGACCAACCTTCCGAATCGGGCGCTACTGAGCGATCGTTTGGAAAATTCGATTCAACTGGCAACGCGTCAGAATACGTATTTAGCGTTAGTAGTTATGGATCTCGATAGGTTCAAGGATATTAATGACACCTTGGGCCATCAAGTGGGCGATATGTTATTGCAGCAAGTGGGCGCGCGTCTGCAACGTATTTTGCGTCCGGTGGATACGGTGGCGCGTTTAGGCGGTGATGAATTCGCCATCTTACTACCGGTGACGGACGCGACCTACGCCAACCATATCTCGCAGAAAATTATTCTTTCCATGAAAAAGGCTTTCGAGCTCGGCCAGCACAGTTTATACGTGGGCGGCAGTTTAGGCATTGCCATTTTCCCGCAACATGGCCATGACGCGGAAACTTTGATTCAGCATGCCGAAGTCGCCATGTATCTGGCCAAGCGCTCGAACAGCGTGTGCGCCTTCTACGACGCCAGCCAAGATCGGCATACCGTAATGCGCTTAGAGTTAGAAAAAGATCTGCATGAAGCCATTGATAACAATTCCTTAGAGCTGTATTACCAACCGCAATTCGATTTACGTTTTAACAAAATGATCGGCGTGGAAGCGCTGCTACGCTGGCGTCATCCGCAGCGCGGCATGGTGCCGCCGGATGAAATGATTCCGATCGCCGAGCAAACAGGTTTAATCAAGCCCTTGACTATATGGGTTTTAAATACCGCCTTGCGTCAGTGCGAAATGTGGCGACGCGATAACATCCATCTGAATGTGGCGGTCAATTTATCGGTGTGGAATCTGCAAGACCCGACTTTGGTCGATGAATTAAAAGCCATGTTTGCCACCTGGCGTCTGCCACCCTCAAGTCTCGAACTGGAAATCACCGAGAGCGCTATGATGGCCGATCCCAACCGGGCGATGGAAGTATTGACGAATCTCGATGCCATGGGTGTACGCTTGGCAGTGGATGACTTCGGCACCGGTTTCTCGTCCTTAGCCTATCTAAAAAAACTTCCGGTTCATGCACTTAAAATCGATAAATCGTTTGTGATGGGTATGGAAAAAGAAGAAAACGACGCCACCATTGTGCGTTCGACGATCGATCTTGCGCATAATTTGGGTCTCAGCGTTGTCGCCGAAGGTGTTGAAAACGAAGAGACTCTAAAAATCCTGGCGCTCCATGGTTGCGACATCGCCCAAGGCTATTATTTGGGTCGGCCTTTGTCTTTAACGGATATCATGAAGTTTATAGAAGATCATCGCGCAGAAGTTTCTACTGAAAAACAACCGCTTGATAATAATTTTCACCCGGGCAAAGCAATGCCTTAAGTGTCTTACTTGGTATCTTTTATAATTCCTCTTTGTTGCTCCTCGCCATTTCGTCCAATCTTTCTTAACTAGCTCAAAAAAAATTTACATATTCCCATTGCGGTCTTTGTAATGAATTCGTAACATGATTGAAGTTTGTAGAGGGCTTGTCGAGTCTGCAAACTATAGCGATAGTTACGTCATATATATATAAATATAAAGCCGCATAAAGTTTTGACGGAGTGGGAGCGTTTACATGCATAGATTAGATGTCCCAATTAATTTAAGTGTGGTTATTAACGCAACAAAGGAGCTAAGCAATGGATGCAATGAAGTTGACAGAGTACTCGCATGCAGGTGGCTGTGGCTGCAAGATTGATCCTTCCGCATTAGCGCAAATCTTGGAAAAGGTCCCCAAACAATGGGGCCAATCCTCAAAACTCCTGGTCGGCATCGAAAGCAGTGACGATGCCGCGGTCATGGAAATTAACGAACACGAATCGCTGGTATTCAGTAGCGATTTCTCCACTCCGATTGTTGACGATCCATACACCTATGGCTGCATCTCGGCGGCGAATGCGCTGAGCGATATCTATGCCATGGGCGCCGATCCACTCATGGCCACCGCGATTGTAGGTTTCCCAGTCAACAAATTGCCGATGGAGTCCATGCAGGAAATCATGCGTGGCGCCGTCGAAGTTTGTCAGGAAGGAGGCATTCCTTTGGCGGGTGGACATAGCATCGACAATCCGCAGCCCGTTTTTGGGTTGTCGGTGATCGGTATGGCGCACACGCGATTCATCAAAACCAATAGCGGTGCTAAGGTGGGTGATGTATTGATTTTGACAAAGCCATTGGGCATTGGGATTTTGGCCAGTGCGATTAAAGCTGGCACCATTCGGCCCTCCGCCTACAAAAAATTTATTCGGCATATCACTCAGCTAAATAAACCGGGATCGTGGTTAGGCAAACAAGCTGAAGTGCATGCTTTAACGGATGTTACCGGCTTTGGGTTAGCCGGGCATCTCATGGAAATGGCGAAAGGGGCAAGAGTGCGCATGGAAATCGATACTACCGTGGTCCCAGTCATGGAAGAGGCGTGGGCATTGGTGGAAGAAGGCGTCGTGCCTAGCGGTGCTTATCGCAATATGCACAGCTATGGCGACTCTTTGCTGTTTGAAGATGAATGGAACATCGACCATCAATTAGTATTTACTGACCCGCAAACGAATGGTGGCTTGTTAATGGCGGTGACGCCTGAAAAAGCGGAGATGTACTTGGAGAAACTTCGTGAATTCGGTTTTGCGGAAACCGCGGTGATTGGGCAAGTCACCGCGCAAAGAGGTACCGACGCGCCCGTGGTTTTTAATAAATAACTGAAAGGCATAGGCATAGCATGGAAGTTGGGATGTTTCCGACGTTATTGTCGCTCGGCCTTATCGGTGGTTTTATGTCGGGATTATTGGGGATTGGCGGCGGCATCATTATGGTGCCGCTGCTGCTGTATGTGCCGGCCATGGTAGGCGTGGGAACGCTGAGCATGAAAACCGTGGCCGGCATCACCTCGATGCAAAGTTTTTTTGGCGCGGTTTCCGGCGCCATCGGCCATAAGCGTTATAACCGCATCAGCATGCCCTTGGCTATGGGGGTCGGTGGCAGCACTACCATCGGCGCGCTATTGGGTTCGATTATTTCCGCTTATCTTTCTTCCGAAATCATACTAATGGTTTTTGCCAGCATGGCGATTGTGGCGGCGATCATGATGCTGATTCCGAATCGAGAAACAGGGTCTGAAATTCAAATCGAAAATCTCCAATTCAATAAACCGTTGGCGGTAACGGTCGGTGCGGTAGTGGGTTTGCTGTCCGGCATTATCGGCCAAGGCGGTGCATTTCTGTTTGTTCCAGCCATGCTTTATATTTTGCATATTCCCACCCGCATCACGATTGGCACCACCTTGGCGGTGGGCATCGTTTCATCCGCGGCGGTGCTAATCGGACGCGCCGGCACTCATCAAATTCCTTATTTGATGAGTGCCGTATTGGTGACAGGGGTGTTGATTGGCGCACAATTAGGCAGTATTTTGAGCCAAAAAACTCCCCAGCGTTTATTGCGCGGGGTATTGTCGGTGCTGATTGCCGCCACCGCTATTAAAATCTGGTATGAACTTTTATTAAGCTAGCGATAAGCTATATTGAAACGTATTGCCGCCGCGATAGAAATCCATGAAAAATATATTTAAACAGTGTCTTTTAGGACCCTGCGTCCTTATGTTTAGCGTACTGACGCTGCTTAGTTCATCCATCAGTCGCGCCGATCCGCCTCCTGGTTACCATTTTTTACGCTATGACGAAGCATTACGCGCCGCCAAGCAGCAGAATAAAAAATTATTCGTTTACTATGGACGTTATGGTTGTGGCTTTTGCGACAAAACCAATAAAGAGTCGTTTAGTAATTCGGAAATTCACAAGCTTTATACAGAACACTATGTCTTAGCCTACGTAGATGCCGAAAGCGGTCAACGCTTAACTTTACCCAACGGCGAGCGCCTCACGGAAATGGAGTTGGGCGCGCGGCTGAAGGCTTTGGTCACGCCGATATTTATTTTTATGGAAAACGATGGAAAAATACTGCTCAAAGTGCCGGGCTTTCAAACAGCCAAAGATTTCAATAAATATGACCAGTATATTTACGGTGGATATTATAAAAATTTTAGCCTCGCGCAATTTCTAGAAAAAAATCCTTAAATGCGTAGCTTGTTAAGTGCCGTGCTGATTTTTATCAGCTTGCCTGGCTGGGCGAGCCCGTGGAGTTTTGGCGAAAAACTTACCGTTGCCGAAAACCTGGATCGTAAAGTCTTTCAGCACATCGACGCCACGGGTCGCAAAAGCATCGCCGTAGCCGGCCAAACTTTAGCGGTGATTTGGGAAGACAATCGCAGCGGCGCACCGCAAATTTATCTCGCTTTCAAAAACTTAAGCACGCAAAAGTTTTCTAAGAATCGGCAGATTAGTACCGGTCGTTCGGCGTATGCGCCCCAAATTCTGGCGTTAAGCGATGATTTATTTCTCATCGGCTGGGAACAAGACGACGCCGTATGGTTGCGCACTGCTTCCGCCTCGCAACTGGGTCCCGCCATTTCCATCAGTGAGGGAAAAGCGGCGCAGGTGGCGCTGGCGAACGTCAACGATCGCAATATCGTAGCGGCATGGAGCCAACAAATCGGTGAATTTAGCCAAATCGTCACGGCGACGGTAAAAGTAAACGCCAAGAATCGTTTGACCCGGACCAAAAAACCGCAGCCTATTGAATCAAAGCCCCCGACAAACGATCAGCTTTATCCCGATTTGATCGCCGGCGCCAATGGCGTCACGGTTGCTTGGGAAGATCGGCGCGAAGGCCATACGGCTATTCTTTATAGCCATGCCGCCATCGATAAATCATTTGCCGTTCCGCAAGCGCTCAACGAGATAGTGCAGAAATCTGAAAAATATGGACGCGGAAATGGGGTAACTCGCGTGGCGCTGGCGGCATTAGGCGCGGATGAAATCGGCGCTACATGGATGGATAAGCGCGGATTTCAAACCGGCTATGACATTTACGCCGCCTTTAGCCATGATAGTGGCGTTCATTTTGGCGCCAATGAACTGGTGCAAGACGCTTTTGCCGATCAATACTCCCAATGGCATCCAGCGATTGCCGGAGCGAGCAACCCTACGCGAGTTGTGGTGGCCTGGGATGACGACCGCGATGGATCATCGAGCATATGGTTGGCATGGAAAAGCGGTTCGGATTGGAGTGAAAATATTTCGCCTCCGGCGGCTTCCGATACGGATAAGCAACAAACGAATCCTGCCATTACGCTGGATAACCAGGGAAATTTGCATCTTATTTGGCTGGAGCAAGATAACGAAAACGCGCCGACGCGTTTGATGTATGCACTGGGACGATATTCGGGTAAATCGCAGCCGGCATCTCTGCGTTAAATTAGAAGCAAAACAAAACTACTCAGTCAGCGGCCGATGTATTCGCTCTAATAAGGTTTCGGTGGTTTTAAGCTGACCTTCCAAGTCTTTACGAGTTTCTTCCAGCTCGTCGATGCGTTCTCCCAAGCTATCCATGTTCTCGTGAATTTTTTTCAGCGCTTCGAAACTGCGATCGATCATGGTTTTGTGCTGTTGAATCTGGGCGAATACCGGATTCACCGCGGCTTGAAACCAATTTTTGGCAGCGGTATTGCACTCATTGAACTGATTTCGCGCCTGGCTCACCAGCGTGATAAAAAATTTCTTAATAACGAAATGTTGCTCGGTCATCATGGTGACCGGGCTCTCACGAAAAGCGTTCGCCTTTTCTTCCAGTTTCTTTAATTCCATTACGAAAGGCAGCAGCGACAAACGCGGCGGTGAAATTTTAGCCAAGCCGTATTGCGTGTGCAGGCGCAGATAGATGGCTTCGACCGCGGCGCGTATTTCGTCGGCTTCGCGATTCACTTTATCCATGCGCTCGCTGGTGCCGTTAAAAAAAGTTTCCATGCCTTTTTTTAGCCCGTGCGTAGTCCACGTGTTATTCATTTCTTGCCGGGTTTTATCGATCAGCTCGTCCAAACTCTTCATGCTTAGACGGCTTAAAAGAACTTGCGCTTGTTTAGACAGTAGCGCGCGCGTGAGTTGAAAGCCTTCCAGCTCTTTATCGTATTTCTGTTTTTCCAGGCGCATGCGCGCGACCATTTTTTGAATGGCCTCCAGATTTCTCCCGCTTAACGTTTTAAGCTCGGCGAGTTGTTTGTTGATTCCACTAAGTTTGGCGTCGATTAAAGCGCGGCTGCTTTCGACGCGGCCGCTGACTTCATGGACAATACGATTGCGGATCAGCGAGTGGCGCGCGGGAATGATGTCTTCCGCCAGCTTATTCTCCAAGGCGAGCAAGCCGCTTTTTTCCACCAAGGAACGGTCGCCTTTAATTTTCGCGACCAGGCCTTTTTGCGCGGAGATTGGAAAAATTACTTTACGGTCCGCGTGCAAGTGGCGCGCGACGTCGTCGATTTGGCGCGCGACGGTTTTAGCTATTTCGGCGTCGTCATGCAGCTCGTCCCACAAAGTGTCTATTTTATTCAGCGCCACCAATTGGGTATTGCCTTTTATGCTGCGCACGTGCTCGGTCCATACTTCCAAGTCGGTTTTCGTCACACCGGTGTCGGCCGCGAGCACAAAGAGTATCGCTTGCGCATTGGGCAACATGTTCAGAGTGAGTTCGGGTTCGACGCCGAGTGCGTTTAGTCCGGGTGTATCGAGCACCACCAAGCCTTGTTTGAGCAAGGGGTGAGGATAATTAACGATGGCGTGGCGCCAAACCGGAATATCGATTAGCTCGCTCAGTGACGGCGCCGGTTTTCCTTCGAGCTTGCGCGGATCGTATAAACCCAATTCTTGCGCTTCGCGCAGACTTACTTTTTTAGTTTTGGTAATTTCCGAAAGCGCGCTGCTGACTTCTTCCGCCGAGCTTAGCTTCAAGATGTGAATCGTCGTCCAATGCACCGGCGTGCGTTTGTATTCGGAAATCGTCAATGCAGTTTTGCGGGTTTCAATCGGCAACAGCTTGATGCACGGTCCGTCTTTTTCGTCGTAGCATAATTCCGTGGGACACATCGTGGTGCGGCCCGCGGAAGAGGGGAGCAATCGTTGTTTGTAATCGGCGAAGAAAATCGCATTCAACAGCTCGCTCTTGCCGCGCGAAAACTCTGCCACCAGCGCGATGGTCAATTTGTCCGATTTGAGCGTCTCAACCAATTCATAAACGCGTAAATCCTGCTCGCCGTCGCAAAGCCCTTGTTGTTCCACCCACGCTTGATAGTCCGCGATTGCTTGCGCCAAGTCATCACGCCAACGTTTGAAGTTCGCTAAATTTTGCGAAAAACTGTCGGGGTTGGCTTTGTTATGGCGCGACTGTACGTAATCTTCCATCGCTACCACGTTATTGCCGGTAGCGCTGGTTAGCGTTTCGACTGCGGGTGAGGAACCGGATTTAGGGGTCAAGGTCGTCCTGCCTCAAATTTCCATCAATTAATGTTTAGCTGATAAGAGTGCAAAAGTCAGGCCAGCGACCGGTTTTTATGGATATATAGGCTCGTTTCCGAGTATTTAAACCGCGAGTTTCGGCCATGAAATGCGGCAATTGCGCTTATCCTGATTTGGCCAGCTTGACCGCCACAAAGTCGCTGAATTTCATTCTTCCCGGGGAAGATTTAACTTAGAATCGCCGACTGATGAGCGATGCCTCCCTAAAAAAATCCGCTATAACGACATGCTCGCGTTTAACTCTTTATGTGCCTGGAATTTTTCGTCTCACGAGTGATTGTTTGCAGGAAATAGATTCGTTGCCGGGACTTGAAGCGGTGCTAGCGCGCGCCGAGTCGGGTGCGGCTGAATCGTCCACGGATTATGAAACGCGCTTATTTGCGTTGTTTGGGTTAAAGCAAGAAAAAGACGCCGACCTTCCGGTTGCCGCCGTCACGCGCAGCTTGGACATGGGCGTCATCGACAACGATTGGTGGTTGCGCGCCGATCCTGTGCACCTGAGTCTTGATCGCGATCGGTTGATGCTAGTGGATGCGCAAATGCTCGATATCAGTCAGCAAGAAGCCAACCGCTTGGTCGCCGAAATCATGGAAGTGTTTAGCGCCGACGGTTGGCTGCTGAAAGCGCCGCGGCCGGATCGTTGGTATCTCAAAACCGCGCGTCCTCCGCAAATAACGACCACACCCTTATCGCAAGCGGTCGCGCAAGACGTGCATGCGTTTTTACCGCAAGGCGTGGAGGCCAAGGCCTGGCATACTACGTTAAATGAAATTCAAATCTTACTGCACACCGCGACGGTTAACGCCGAGCGTGAACAGCGCGGACAGCTTCCGATCAACAGTTTATGGTTTTGGGGCGGCGGCCGGCTTCCGCGGCTGACCGCTTTGCCGTGGTCGCAGATATGGAGCAATGAGCCGATGAGCCTGGCGCTGGCGCGTTTAGCCGGCGGCGTGGCCACAACCAACGCGCCTGCCAGTTTTGCAGAGTGGCAGGAGGCCGGCGATAAACCAGGCGAGCACTTGGTGGTGTTGACCGATGTGCATAACGCTAGACTTTATTCGGATGCGGCGCGTTGTACCCAAGCCATGCACGATCTAGAAAAAAATTGGATGGAACCGTTATGCCAAGCGCTTAAAAAAAATACGCTGAGCCAAGCCACTTTGGTCGGCGATGGCGCTAAAAACTTTACGCTGACGGCGCGTCACGCACGCCGTTGGTGGCGGCGACGTCGTTCTTTGGCAGCCTACCAAACTCATCTTAACTAAGGAGAAGAGTAAATAGTGCGCACCGCGGCATTTCTTGAGTTCCTTCTCCCTCCGGGAGAAGGACAGGATGAGGGGG
>JACQBD010000135.1 GCA_016194665.1 Gammaproteobacteria bacterium | reverse complement strand
TGATACACCTTGGTGACATCCTTGCCGGCTTGTTCCATGGCTTCGAGCTTATTCAATTTGTTTTTCAACGGCGCTGCGGCTGCGACGGGAGCCTGCGTTTTAGGCGACGCCGTCGCCGGCTGCGCCTGATCGTCAAAAATCATTTCGGTGTGCAACATCTCACCGGCGGTATCGATATCCACGCCGGTAACACCAGGCAAACGTTTCAGAATATATCCGGCCATGAGCAAGACCATGGTCTCGTTGGTGCTGCTGATGGAGGTGAGCAATTTATTCGCGGCGATTTGGCAGCGTTGCATTTGATCGGGGCTCTCGATGAACTCCGGGCCCATTTGCCAGCCGCGATCCATGTCGCGGTCCATTTTTGTAAAAAAATCTTCCGCTTGTTGCAACATCGCGGGCGGAACGTCGACCGAGTAGGCGCGTTCATCGACAATGACTTTTAGTTTCATAGAGACTTAAGCGGTTTTGATGTTGCTGCAAAATGCAGCGGCCGGCGCCGGTTCCAATAAATTTTCAATCGCGGTGTCGGCGTGCGCGCCTTTTTCTTGATAAATGTCCAACAAGCGCCGCGCGGTTTCTTGCCAGCGGCGTTGGCCGCTGTCGACCAGCGTGCGCAGTATATTCAAATCTGGTTCTTTAACCCAGCGCCGATAAGCTTCCAGCGCTTCGGGATATAAATGTTTGCGCATGCCGCCGAAGTTGGCGAAATAAAAATGCAAGGACGCGGTGTTGTTGGCCGCCAGCAAGTGCGGCAAGGTCGACAAACAATCCGCCAGAATATCGCGCACCGCGCGCAGCATGATTTCCGCTTTCGAGCGCGACAGCGCGCTGATCAACTTGTGCCACTCTTCGCCGAGTTTTTCACCCGCCAGGCCTTCGCCCAGCTCGTGCAGAATCATCGCCTCGGTTTCATTCTGCGTCATGCGTTCCAAGGCTGCGTCGGCGTCGGTGTCGAAAGGATAACAGGCGAGGGCGCGTTCCATGGCTTCGTTCTTTTTATTCCAACGCCATTCTTCGATCTTCTCCCACAAAAATCGGCGCACCGATTCTTGGCGAACGTAGATGGTTTTGCCTTGTAACATCGCTGGCGGCGCTTCCAGGTCGCGCGCGTACTCGCAGGAGGAAATATAAATCGTGTAGCCGCCGCGCTGTTCTTTTTTCAGCAGCGTGCCAAGAAAAAAATGCGGTTTATAAAAACGCCCATAGCCGCCGCTGTAAACGTAACCCTGCGGTATCAGCTCGCGATTAATCGTGTCGGCATCGAAGGGATCGAGCGCGCGGTTTTCCAGAGGCAAGGGTTCGAACGAAGTTGTTTCCAAATCCGACCACATATGCTCGCGCTGTTGCAGCCATTCGCCGACTTCACTTTTCGGCAGCTCGCAAGTAAAAGGAATATCGTTTTCCCAACGGTAGAACTCGCGCATCTTCAGCAAAAAAATACACATCGTAAAATCCCCGGCATGCCGCGCATCCGAGATGTGACAGTTTTTTTGCACAGTGCTAACCAGTCTTTCAAGATTCAGCATGGGCGAGAGTCGGCCGATATAGGAATGTTAAGTATAGATTGGACCGTTTTTTGGAAAAACCAGCATTATTCAAATGTTATAAATGTAGGGTGGGTTAGCGTTTTTCGCGTAACCCACCGAACGTTGCGCAGCAACACACCGCTTTTTTGAAGGAGTGCCTGACGGCACGCTTGGTGGGTTACGGCACAAACTACGTGCCTAACCCACCCTACATAGATCGTGAAACCGCGTTTCCCCACGTTCGCACAGATTTTTTAAGGGATTGCCCCTCGCAATAATCACGCAAAACAAGGCAAATCAAGCCCCTTCATTTTTTATTCTTGAAATACCGATTGCGATGAGTAATATATGCGCCGCTTTAACGCAGTCCTTTGTCAAAAGAATCTTTCAGGAGCAGCGTTTCATGAACAAGACGTATTACGACACCATCAACACGATGGAAAAGAAAGGGGTCAGCCAGGAGTACATCAATGGTTGGGCCTGCGGTTTTCTGCATAATCCTAAGCGCGAAGAGCAGCGTCTGAACGATGCTTATAACGCCGGTTACGATGACGGCCACGCCAGCAAGACCGACGGTTTTACAAACTGGGTTAAGAAGTAATTTTCGCTAAGCGGGCTGTGCGCAGGCGCAGCCCGCGAGTACTTCAAGAAGTTTGCGCGGCTTTGTCGTACCACTTTTTTGCCTCGGCTTCGTTCTTCTCCACGCCCACGCCTTGTTCGTAAAGCATGCCGAGGGTCATCTGCGACCCCGCCAATCCTTGCTCGGCCGCAAGCTGAAACCACTTGGCCGCTTCCTTTTCATTTTTCATGGCGCACTCGCCCTGCAAATACATAAAACCGAGCCCGTGCTGCGCCAGCGCATAGCCATGATCGGCGGCAGCACGCATCCATTTAAAAGCCATCATGTCGTTGCGCACCACGCCTAAACCGTTTTGATACATGATCGCGAGACGATATTGCGCTTGTGCATCGCCGGTTTCGGCGATGGGCGAAAGAAACTTCAGCGCTTTGGCGAATTCCTTGGCTTCGAAAGCGGAGATGCCGCTGGCGAGGTTCATGTCGAGTTCGGGCATTTTTTAAATTCCGTGTCAGCAAGTAAGCGAGTAGGGCATTTTGCCAGAAGCTGGCTTAAAAAATATAGATTTTATAAGTTGCTACAAAGAAATTTATTGAGGTAACTGGCCGCCGGACCGCACTGCGTGGAGGGGATCAGTAAGCGCAGCTTGCGACGATCCGGTTGACTAAGAGATTGGACTGTCCATTACGTTGCACTTTGGTAGCTCTTGACCAAGAACCAGCACATGCCAAGAGCAAGTGATCTGCCAAGGCGAGCCATTTGTTCCTCGGAGATGCTAAGCGGCCGATGTGATCCAGGGCTAACGAAGCTGTATACGCCAGCGAGCCCTTTCTCTTCTTCCTGGGTAATGAACCCGACTTGCTTTAAGAAACTGACCACTACACCCCATTTGGTCTGGTCGTAAGACGGGGAGCCGCTTGCTTGCCGAGTTATCGCGATCGCGCGCGCAAGTGTTTCAAGGGCGACACGAATATCATTGAGGCAGGCGTTGTAGTTCGGTGGTGATGACCGAAATGACTCAGACGAATCGTTGATCTTTTTGGCGATTTCATCTACGTCGGGCAAGCCGGATGTTTTTAGCGCTTCAAGTAGGTCGTCTTCTAGTGGCGGGGCATCGCTGATGGATGGGTCGATTTGCGTAACTTTCTTGTTCTCGACGATGTACCCATCGAGCTGTAAGCAGCGATGTAGGTCGGAAAATCGTTCGTCATGACGGTACTTCGGATTTACTCTTGCGCGAAGATCTCTGCTGGTACGCACGATTTCGTCAAGGAGCGATAGCACCTTTTCGTCGCTCGTGGGACGGAGGGATTGAATAACATCTGTCAGCAGTCTTCCATCTTCGATAGATGTGCGAATGTTATGCTTATTCATTAAGACCACCACAAAGGCCGTCTCGTGAAGTTCAAGAAACTGAGCAAGCGAATAGCGGGTGCGAGAACCAATCATCGGGCGTGACCTAGTCTATGGGGACACTCAACGTTCACGCCCATCGGCACGCCTCCGGGGTAGGCGTGTTATTAGATGGCTCTTCCATTAAGTTTAAGTTTCCCATCACCACCGCTTGCTATAACAATCCTGTTGGTCGGGGCGTTTTCACGGATTTCGCCGTTTCCTCTTCTATGGGAGATGGTAATGGGAACTTTCCCTCCGGGAAGATCGCTTTCAATGCTGCATGAAGATCTAGGGATACCACTTCAAGTGTCTCAACTGCATCGTCTGTCTTAGCGATAACTTCGTGCGTTTGGTTTACAAGTAGTGAGAACAACCGGATACCAAGAATGCCACGAAGTTCCTCAGGTGTAAGGTTGCGACTCTCTGGAATCATATTTTCCAATTTCAGTTGTACCTCGTTCGCATGTAGTGCGGACCGGCGGCGAATAGCGTCAACTGCATGAACGAAGCGCGTTTCTGCAATACACAAATTGGCAAGGAGGTCAGATTTTCCATGATCCAGCAGGAATGCCAAGCTATCAATGTCAAGCCGGATTGTGTCGTCGATGTGGACGGTAATCGGAGGCATTGCCAATGGCGCCGGAGAGTAGTTCCGGTACTTTGCAATCACATCTTCTTGAATCTGAGCGATGGTATTCAACTGGCGCCAAATCGTAAACAGCGCTCGAGCGCCGGCTCCTATTTTTTGAATACGCTGCTCTCTAGTTGTTGTTTGCTGTTTGAGGGTTGACCCATACCGCACTCCTGCATATGCAGCCACCAATGTTGCCATTGCGGGCAAGAAGTCCTTTGCGAATGCTGCAAGCGCAGGCGTGCCGAAAGGGGCGCTAAATGCAGCTATGACAACGACGAGCACAAGCAAAACTATCGGGCTTTTCAGCTCTTTCATTTTTCAGATACTTTGCACCAGCGGTCGCTAGAAGTTTGTCACGAGCCTAAAATCACAGGCTGAATTATTTCACCTCGTATTGAAACATGCTAATTCGTTCGTTTTTTCCTAAAACATCCGCTCTGGGTCGAATGTAGAAATATGGTCACGACTGCTTCTAGTGGATGAGCCTGATTTACAGGTCGGCAATTCAAGGCGATCAATTCAGGTCGGTGCATGCAAGTTAGCGCTAGTATCAAACTCCCATATAATGCCCCCATGGCAATCCGCTTAAAAACCAAATTCCGCAAAAAAGGCCCCAAGACTCTGGAAGACCGCGCCAGCGTCGTGGCCTCCAACATTTGGCGCATCGCTCAAGAATCCGCGCGCCACATGGAGAAGGAAGGTTACCCTTTAGGCGACGATCGTCAGGTGACGGCGGTGCTTACCGAGTTCATGGCGTTTCTCATCCAAATGGCGGATCGCATTGTTTATGGAAAGATAAGTGAAGAGGAGCGCGCGCGGTTTGTGAATGCTTTGGGCGCCAATCTTACGCGCGTGGTGTCGGCGAATTTGACCGAATTCGTGGGGCGCGAGGGCGGGACTTATAAAACTCAATTCGTGGAAACGGTGAATGCGCGCTTGATGGATTATTCGGAGTTTGAGTTTCAGGGGCAGAACCCAAGCTACGCGATGTTGCGTTATTTGGGGGAGAAAATTTCTCAGGCGATGGCGGCGACGGATAGTAAATGGGTGTTGGAGCAGGTGATGGATGTGGAGGCGCCGGAGGCGGTGAAGACGATGAAGAAATTGGTGGGGGAAGTTTTGGGAATTCAGGTCGAATAATTCATGTAGGTGGGCACCGCCCACCGTTGGACAATTAGCGAAGCCGCGTTGGTGGGCGATGCCCACCCTACAAAATAATTTAACGAAGATATATAAATAGATGATTTAATATATTAAAGTTGACAGGAAATAATCACGACCGCGATGCAAGACCTCAATCCATTCTTTAATAAACTGCGCGACCTCCAGGACCGATCGTTGGCCTTACGGGGGTATCTTTGACTTTGATACCAAGCAAAATCGGCTGATCGAAGTTCAGCGCGAGCTGGAGCAAGCCGCTGTCTGGAACAATCCGAAACTGGCCCAAGACCTGGGGCGCGAGCGTGCGCGTCTGGAAACCGAAGTCGGCACGCTGACGCGCATGGCAACCGAGCTGGCACAGACGCGCGAGCTGCTGGAGTTGGCGCGTGACGAAAACGATGCCGAAGTGGTGGCGTCGGTGACGGGCGATTTGGCGCGCCTGGAAAAACAATTGGCGGACATGGAATTTCAACGCATGTTTTCCGGCGAGCTGGACGCGAATAATGCGTTCATGGATATTCAGTCGGGGTCGGGCGGCACCGAGGCGCAGGATTGGGCGAATATGTTGCTGCGCATGTATTTGATGTGGGGCGATCGGCGCGGTTTCAAAAGCGAAATTCTGGAAATATCCGAAGGCGAGGTGGCGGGCATCAAAAGCGCCACGGTTAAATTCACCGGCCCCTATGCTTACGGTTATTTGCGCACTGAAACCGGCGTGCACCGCCTGGTGCGTAAATCGCCTTTCGATTCGGGCAATCGGAGGCATACTTCGTTTGCCTCGGTGTTTGCTTATCCCGAGGTCGATGAGAATATTGAAGTCGAGATCAACCCGGCCGACTTGCGCATCGATACCTACCGCGCCAGCGGCGCCGGCGGGCAGCACGTGAACCGTACCGATTCGGCGATACGCATTACGCATGTTCCGTCGGGGATTGTGGTTCAATGCCAATCCGACCGTTCGCAACATCGTAACCGCGCTTCGGCCATGGCGATGTTAAAGTCGCGTTTGTATGAAAAGGAATTGCAGGCGCGCAATACCAAGAAACAAAAACTCGAAGACAGTAAATCGGATATCGAGTGGGGGCATCAGATTCGTTCCTATGTGTTGGATCAGTCGCGCATCAAAGATTTGCGCACCGGGGTCGAGACGGGAAATCCGCAGGCGGTGTTGGATGGCGATCTAGACAAATTTATCGACGCGAGTTTGAAAAGCGGTCTGGCGAATGGTTAAAGAGTTTCTGAAATTAAGATACTTAAATTAATTTGGAGTCTCTAACAAATTGGAAAGCTTCTTCTCCCTCCGGGAGAAGGTCGGGATGAGGGGGATAATAAAAAATTCATTTTGTTTTACTCCCCCTCACCCTAACCCTCTCCCGGAGGGAGAGGGGATTAAAAGAGGCTTCTTCTGAATGTTTTATATGATAGCAATGTAGGTTGGGGTGAGCGCCGCGAATCCCAACGAATCGTTTCGTTGGGTTACGGCGCACCCTCTCCCGCTCGCGCGGGAGATGGGGAGTTGGCGATAGGCGATCTTAGTTGTTGGCGCCTAACCCAACCTACATTAAAAATATTTTTTAAACAGAAAACGACATCGAGATAATGCAGTGACCGACGAAACCGACGACAACCAACAAATCATTTTGCGCCGCGCCAAGCTTGCGGAACTGCGCCAGCTGGGCGGTGCATTCCCCAACGATTTCCGGCGCAACGTGGTCGCCGCCGAATTGCATGCCGAATATGGCGAACGCGATCCGGCCGAGATCGAGACGCGCAACGTGCGCGGCAAAGTCGCGGGGCGCATGATGACGCGGCGGGTGATGGGCAAGGCGAGCTTCTGCCATCTGCAAGATATGTCGGGCAGCATTCAGCTGTATCTGCAGCGCGAGACATTGGGCGAAAAGCTGTACGAAGATTTTAAAAAATGGGACATCGGCGACATTCTCGGCGCCGAAGGCACTTTGTTTAAAACCAAAACCGGCGAGCTTTCGATTAAAGCGGACAAGGTGCGCTTGTTGTCCAAATCGCTGCGGCCCTTGCCGGAAAAATATCACGGCCTGACGGACACCGAGATTAAATATCGCCAACGCTATCTCGATCTCATCATGAGCGAGGTGACGCGCAAGACGTTTCGTACTCGCACCGCCATCGTGCGCTACATCCGCACGTTTCTGGATAGCCGCGGATTTTTGGAAGTGGAAACGCCGATGATGCAAGTGATACCCGGCGGCGCCACGGCGCGGCCGTTTGTGACGCATCATCACGCCTTGGATATGAATTTATTTCTGCGCGTGGCGCCGGAGCTTTATCTCAAGCGCTTGATCGTCGGCGGTTTCGAGCGGGTTTATGAAATCAATCGTAATTTCCGCAACGAAGGTTTGTCCACGCGCCATAATCCTGAATTCACCATGGTCGAGTTTTATCAGGCCTATGCGGATTATCAGGACTTGATGAATCTCACGGAAGAAATGCTGCGCAGTTTGGCGCAAGAAGTGTTGGGCAGCGAAACGATTACCTATCAAGGCGAACAATACGATTTTGCCAAACGCTTTCAGCGCATGACGCTGAAAGAATCGATCCAGCATTTCAATCCCGACATTCAGGCGGCGGATTTAATTTCTCTCGAAACCCTGCGGCAAATCGCCGCGCGCATGAACATTCCCGTGAAAAACACTTACGGTGCCGGCAAGATACAGCTGGAAATTTTTGAGAAAACAGTCGAAGCCAAATTAAAAGATCCGACCTTCATCACTTCGTATCCGACCGAAGTCTCGCCGCTGGCGCGGCGTAACGATCACGACCCGAGCGTCACCGATCGTTTTGAATTCTTCGTCGGCGGCCGCGAGATCGCCAATGGCTTTTCCGAATTGAACGACGCCGAAGATCAAGCCGAACGTTTCCGCAAACAAGTGGAAGAAAAAGACGCCGGCAACGAAGAGGCAATGCATTTCGACGAAGATTATATTCGCGCGCTAGAACACGGCATGCCGCCGACGGCGGGCGAGGGCATTGGCATCGATCGGCTGGTGATGTTGTTTACCGATTCGCCTTCAATTCGCGATGTGTTGTTGTTTCCGCATATGCGGCCGGAAACGAAGATTTAATTTAAAAATATTTAATGTAGGTTGGCTTAGGCGCTGCGCGCCTAAGCCAACAATTTGTTGGGGTTCGCTGCGCTTACCCCAACCTACTTAGATATTCTTTTATGTAGGGTGGGCATCGCCCACCGAACGACAATTAGCAAAGATGATGGTGGGCAATGCCCACCCTACAAAACTTAGATTTGCACGTAGGTAAAATGCGAAACCCCCTCTCCCTGAGGGAGAGGGTCCGGGGTGAGGGGGAATCATAAATATGTACAGTGCAAAATATCCCCTCATCCTAACCTTCTCCCGGAGGGAGAAGGAATCTTCTTTTTGTAATCCTGTAAATCCTGTTAATCATGTCTATTTATTTTTTTTAGAAATCTAAATAGTTATGTCTGATCTTCCACCCGTCATCTTCCTCATGGGCCCGACCGCCGCCGGCAAGACCGAGTTGGCGCTGCGTTTGCACGACGAGCTGCCGGTGGAAATTATCAGCGTCGATTCCTCGCAGGTGTATCGCGGCATGGACATCGGCACTGCCAAGCCAACACTAGCCGAACAAGCACGCGCGCCGCATCGGCTGATCGATATCCGCGATCCGGCACAAAGTTATTCGGCGGCGGAATTTTGCGCCGATGCGTTAAGAGAAATACAAACGATTCATCAAGCGGGAAAAATTCCCCTACTCGTCGGCGGCACCATGTTTTATTTTCGTGCGCTGGAATTTGGGCTGTCTGATTTGCCTTCGGCCGATCCTGAGGTACGCGCGCGTTTGAGTGAAGAGGCCGAGCGGATTGGTTGGCCGGCGATGCATGCGCGCTTGCAAGCGATCGATGCCGAATCCGCGGCGCGGATTCATGCTAACGATGCCCAGCGTATTCAGCGTGCTTTGGAGATTTATGAGTTGACGGGACTGACCTTGGCTTCACTGCGCGTTCCCAAAGCGGAGGGGAAATTACCCTATACGCCGGTAAAAATCGCTCTATGGCCACAAGATCGTGGCTTGTTGCATAATCGTATTCAGCAACGGTTTCATGCGATGCTCGCACGGGGTCTGGTGCAGGAAGTTGAACTACTTCAGCAACGTGCTGATCTAACGTCGCTCATGCCGTCGATGCGCACGGTGGGGTATCGGCAAGTTTGGGAATACTTGACTAATAAAGTAGGCTTTACAGAAATGTGTGAAAAGGCGATCACGGCGACGCGGCAGTTCGCCAAGCGTCAAATAACGTGGTTGCGTAGCTATCCCGATGTACATGTATTAGATAACGAGAGTTCATTATTTTTTAGCCAGTACGCGGATTATTTAAAGCAAAAGATACGTCTATAGGGCCGATCTATGGTTATACTTAGCATTCCCGGCGCAAGGAAGCGAACCGGTATCACTAAACGCCGCGAGGCGCCATTATCCATAAGAAACAGGAGAACTGTCATGAGCCAACCGAAGGGGCAAGCATTACAAGACCCTTTTCTGAACACGCTGCGTAAAGAACATGTTCCCGTGTCCATTTTTCTCGTCAACGGAATTAAACTTCAAGGGCAGATCGAATCTTTCGATCAGTTTGTAGTATTGCTCAAGAACTCCGTGAGCCAAATGATCTACAAACATGCCATTTCCACGGTAGTACCCAGTCGCCCGGTGAAATTCCATATTGAAGGCATGGAAGACGCTGACAGTAAGGGTCCTGGCAACGAATAATCCTTCATCCATACCCACGAAAGGCGCGCGTTCGCGAGAACGCGCGCTGCTCGTGCAGCTGCGTCTTTCCGGTCGCATCGAGCAAGAAGAGCTCGAAGAATTGCGGTTGTTGGCGGAATCCGCCGGCGCGCAAGTCTGTGGCACGATTCTCGGCAGCCGCCAAATTCCCGACGCGGCGACATTCATCGGTAAAGGTAAAGCCGAAGAAATTCGCGACGCGGTGCTGCGCGAATGCGCCGACGTGGTGTTGGTCAATCACACGCTGTCGCCCGCGCAAGAACGCAATCTCGAAAAGCTCATCAGTTGCCGTGTATTGGATCGCACCGGTTTGATCCTGGATATTTTTGCGCAACGCGCGCGCTCCGCCGAAGGTAAGTTGCAAGTCGAGTTGGCGCAGTTGGAGCATTTGTCGACGCGCTTGGTGCGCGGCTGGACCCACTTGGAGCGGCAAAAAGGCGGTATCGGTCTGCGCGGACCGGGCGAAACGCAGCTGGAAGTCGACCGTCGCCAAATCCGCGAACGCATTAAAAAACTCAACGAACGTCTCGAACAAGTTAACGTGCAGCGCCGCAGCCGCCGGCGCGCGCGGCATAAAGTGCCGATCCCCACGGCTTCGCTCGTGGGATATACCAACGCCGGCAAGTCTTCGCTGTTTAATCGCCTGACATCGGCTGCGGTATACGCCGCCGACCAATTGTTCGCCACGCTCGATCCGACCATGCGGCGCTTGGAGCTGCCGGGGAAAAATGCGGTGATCTTGGCGGACACGGTCGGATTCATTCGCCATCTGCCGCACGATCTGGTCGAGGCCTTCAAGTCGACGCTGGAAGAAGTGGTCGAGGCGGATTTGTTGCTGCACGTGGTGGATTGCGCCAACGTCGAGCGCTTCGATCAGATGCAACGCGTGAATGAAGTGCTGACCGAAATCGAAGCCAACGCCATTCCGCAAATCGTGGTGTTCAATAAAATCGATTTGAGCGGCGAAGCCGCGCGTTATGAACGCGACGCCCACGGCCATATTTCCCGCGTTTGGGTTTCGGCGCAGACCGGCGAGGGCATGGACATTTTGCTGCAGGCCTTGGCCGACCACTTTGGCCGCGACCGCCAGCGCTACCATTTTTATTTACCTCCCGAAGCCGGTCGCCTGCGGGCGGCGCTATACGATCGCTTTCAAATCGTGAATGAATCCAGCCCTGAAGTTGGAGGCTGGCATATAGAGTTGGCGCTGGAAGCCGCGCAATGGGCGTGGCTGCAACAACATGCCGATTATCGTGCGCAATACCTGCTTCCCGAGTCGAAATCCGTTCTTGCTCCCACCGGGTCCTGACCCTAGAATGCCGCTCTTTATAGCGTTTTGAGTTCTGAAGATAAAACGGCATGGACAGGATTTACAGGACTAACAGGATTAAAACGGAGAGCGGTAAGAATCCAGTTAATCCTGTAAATCCTGTCCATTTTTTCTTTAAATTATTTTAAGGAGTCGCTTGTGGCGTGGAACGAACCGGGAAAACCCGGCGATAAAGATCCGTGGGGCCAGCGCCGAAAACCCGGCGCGGACGGTCCCGATCTTGAGCGCATCGTAAAAAATATCCAGCAAAAGTTCGCTGCTCTTTTTGGCGGCAAAGGCGGAGGTCCGGACTCGGGTCACGCCAGCGGATTTGGTTTGAGTTTGATTATCGCTGTGGCGGTGTTTGTTTGGTTCCTCACCGGTTTCTATGTCGTGAACCAAGGCGAACGCGGTGTGGTGTTGCGCTTCGGCGCAAAAACCGAAATCACCGACGCCGGTTTGCGTTGGCACTTGCCGTATCCGATCGAAAAAGTAGAGAAGGTCAACGTCGAAAAAGTATCGACCATCGAAATCGGCTATCGCAGCAATCTACGCAGCAGCGGCAAAAGCAAAGTGCCGCTCGAAGCCTTGATGTTGACCGAAGATGAAAACATCATCGAAATCGAATTCGCCGTGCAATATTGGGTCAATGACGCCGCCAATTACGTATTCAACGTGCGCGACCAGGAAGTCACCATCGGCCAAGCCACCGAATCCGCGGTGCGCGAAGTGATCGGCCGCAGCACGCTGGATTATGTCTTCGAGAATCGCAAAAATATCGAACAGAATGTAAAAGAATTGTTGCAGAAAATTTTGAACAACTATCGCATCGGCGTGCAGATTCAAGCGGTCGAGATGCAACGCGCGCAACCGCCGGAAGAAGTAAAGTCGGCGTTCGACGACGCCGTCAAAGCGCGTGAAGATCGCGAGCGTCTCAAGAATGAAGCTGAAGCTTACGCCAACGACGTGATTCCGCGCGCGCGCGGCGCGGCCGCACGCACGCTGCAAGAAGCCGAAGGTTATAAAGCCAGTGTGACCGCGCGCGCCGACGGCGATGCGCGCCGCTTCACGCAAATTGCCAATGAGTACGTCAAGGCTCCGGCGGTGACGCGTGAACGGCTGTATATCGAAACCATGGAACAAGTATTGTCCAGCACCACGAAAATTTTTATCGACCAGAAGGCCGGCAACAATTTAATTTACCTGCCGTTGGATAAAATGATTCCTTTAAATGAAGCGGCGGCGCAAACGCCTTCGATACCGGCGCTGACCAGCGAAGCCTCCGACATGGTGCCGAGTCCGCCGGTGCGCAGCGGTGCTTCCGGCCGCAGCCGCGCCGACATGCGCAAACGGTGATGCCATGAATCAATCTAAATTACTCGCAGTGTTTGGAATTGTCCTGTTGCTTGCTATCACCGTGCGCTCGGCGCTGTACACGGTGGATGAACGCGAAAAGGTTTTGGTGGTGCGCTTCGGTCAAGTGCTGCGCTCCGACGATAAACCGGGTGTGCATGTCAAAGCGCCGTTCTTGGACGAAGCGCGTTACTTCGACGGCCGGATTTTAACCATGGACGCCGAACCGACGCCGTTTCTCACGCAAGAAAAGAAATACGTGTTGGTGGACTCCTTCGTGAAATGGCGTCTGCACGATCCGTTGAAATATTATTTAACCGTCGGCGGCACCGAGGCCGGCGCGCGTCAACGACTTGAACAAATGATCAACAGCGGTTTGCGCGACGAAGTGAATAAACGCACGGTGCAAAGCGTGGTCTCCACCGATCGCGCCAAGATCATGGAGCTGGTGACCAAGGCCGCGGATAGCGAAGCGCGCAAACTGGGCATCGAAGTCGTGGACGTGCGTTTGCAGCGCGTGGATTTGCCCGAAGCCGTCAGTCAATCGGTGTTCCAGCGCATGAAGGCCGAGCGTTCGCGCATCGCCAATGAATTGCGCGCGCAAGGCGCCGAAGCCGCGGAAAAAATTCGCGCCGATTCCGAACGTCAACGCGAAGTCATGTTGGCTGAAGCCTATAGCAAAGGCGAACGCCTGCGCGGCGAAGGCGACGCCAAAGCCGCGGCGCTGTACGCCGGCGCCTATG
>JACQBD010000132.1 GCA_016194665.1 Gammaproteobacteria bacterium | reverse complement strand
TTGTCGCGCCCGAGCAGGCGCGAGGTATACACGCGCAATCCCAAATCACCCGGGAATTGCGCGGCTTCGTCGTCGTTCCATAGACTTTTCATAGAAAAGACGCGTTGGATTTTTTAGCGTCGGCAATAATTTCAATAATTTTATTTAGAAATTGATTCTCACGCCCACATGACCGCCCGAGTCGACCGTCACCTCTGAACCGTTATCGAGCTTGGCCTTCACTTTGCGCACGCCAATATAAACGCTGGCGGTTTTTTTGATGACTTCATATTCCAAGCGCAGTCCGCCTTCCCAAAATTTTTTGCCGTCGACAAAAGTAACCACGTCCGGAGCATAAAAAAGATAACCACTGACGGCCAGCGGTCCATTATTGGGGAACACGCGCAACTGACCGCCCAAACCCAAGGCTAAGATGTCTTGATTGCTGACCGAAGCGCCGTAGATTTTCCCGCCGAGGCCCGCTTCAATGCGTGTCTCACCGGTCACTTTTTCACCGTTGGCGAGCAAGCCGGTGCTTGCTACCCAATCGTTCTTGTCGTTATTGAATAGCGCGCCGACATTAAATTCGGCAGAGCGCCAACTGGTAGCGTAAATGGCTTGCACGGAATCGTTGTTGAGATTGATATCCAGCGAATCGGCGAACGCTGCGGTGCTGAAACTCATTATTATTAGGGTGGCTAACAATCTTCGAAAATGCATAAATTTTTTCCTCTATTAATGACGGCGGCGGAAATAGTACCCGATAGCGTCGCACGCAGCCACCGGCAAATCAGTCGACGGTTAAATCTATTTTTGGATTTTAGATGAGGATTGATTCGGATCTGCTATGGATGGAATCTATAGTAAGGCGTCGGAAAATTGGTGCGTGCACTCGCGCCGAGCATCTGCCGCATAACTCAGCTAGTCGGTAATGCCACCACCAAGCGATTGAAGCCGCCGAGCTTAGCTTGGCTTAATGTGTCGTCCGCGCGCTTCAATAACGCCGCCGCGGTTTCGCCCGGTGAAAATTGCGTCAACACACTGGAAAAACTAGGCAAGGGCAGATTCTTGCCGTTATGGTTTAAGAATGTTCCGGCGGCGGTCTTGCGCGCTTTTTCGAGGGCGTGCATGGCGCCGTCTTTTTGTGTATTCGGAAACAACACAACAAATGAATCGCCTTCGTAACGCGAAATCAAATCATAGGTTCGGAACTTCGAAAGAATCTGACTGGCGTAACAACGCAACACCGCGTCGCCGGCGTCGCGTCCGTAACGATTGTTGACCGACTCAAGCTTATCGATATCGATTACCGCCAGCGCCAAGGAAAATCCGTAACGTTTCACGCGGCCGATCTCGGCTTCGAGCTGGCGCACGAACACATCGCGTTTGGGCAAACCGGTCAATTCGTCCGCCAAACTATGTTTCAACGCATTGTTCAATTCCAAACGCAGGCGTTCGCGATCGGCTTCCACCGCTTTCATGTATTCGCCGGCGCCGGATAGTTTTTCGATCAGTGCTTGGCGTTCTTCGATTAACTCATTTAAACCGCGCACTAAGATTTGCTTGAGATCGTTGAAGTCGCCGGGTTGATTTTCCATTTTCTGCAATACCTCGCGTTCGCTTTCCAGCAGCTCGCCGAATTGTTTATCCACGGCGATGCTTTCAGTCACTTTCTGCGCCAGAGTATCTTCCATTTCTTCAATTTTTTCCTGGCGCCCCATAGGCGCCGGCGGCGGAGAAACGACTGGCATGGGGACGGGAGTTTCGATTTCAATTTTGGTTTCTGCTGCAGAAACGCTGCTGGCTGGCGGCGGTGTTATTTGCGGCGCTGGCGCCGAAGAAATTTTTTCCGTGATAGGCGCGGGATTCGCCGGCAAATAAAGCGTCAGACGTTGTTGAATAAGCCGGGCTTTGATGCGCGTGGCCGGATCGCAATCCAAGTCCTTGGCGTATTTGCCGAGCAGCGCGTGCAGAAAACTCACGAAGACCAGTTCTAACCGGCCATCGGCGTGGCCGTGTTTTTGCAGACCGCGCTGGATTTGATTGTAAAGAATCAACCCGTGCGCGGTGCGCTTAAGGCCTTCTAGATGCTGCTTGAGGCTTTGCAATAACGAGGGGTCGACCGTAGTTTCCACATCCGTCACAGCGGTTTTCCTCATTATCAACGCGGGTACTCAGGAGATTAGTCGTCCGTCAGGCTCTTCACAACCCAAAGCCCGAGGAAATTTAAACGCCGTTGTCATGGCTGGTATCTGGCGCAAGGTCGGCGGTGGGCGCGGGGGTAAATAGGTCCAATTCAATTCGGTTACGGCCCAATCGTTTCGCTTGGTATAAGGCGCGATCGGCGCGATCGATTAAATCAGTATGGGTCTCACCCGCTGAATAAAAAGAAATGCCGGTGGAGAAAGTCGGCAGCGGCAAGTTCTTGCCTTCGTATTCACACTGAATCTGACTGATGCGATTTTTCACTTTGTTTATCGCGCTGGCGGCACCTTCGCGGTTGGTGTTGGGCATCAAGATCGCAAACTCTTCGCCACCATAGCGCGCCACCATGTCGTGATGACACAGCACGGTTAACACATCGGTGGCATAGGTGCGCAAAATGGCGTCGCCGGCGGCATGCCCGTGCAAATCGTTGATGGCTTTGAACTCGTCCAAGTCGACCATGGCCAAGGCCAGCGGCAAGCCGTAACGCTGAGCGCGGCTGATCTCGTCTTGCAAGCGGCGCATGAAAGCGCGGCGATTGGCCAAGCCGGTAAATTCATCGGTCAACGACAGCAGGCGTACTTTATTCAGCTCGTTGTGCAGACGTTCGCTGTCGGCTTTGATCAGCCGCAGATAACCGCCGGTGCGATGCAGCTTCGAATTGAGCAGGCGTTGGCTTTGAATTAATTCTTCCAATCCGCCGATCAATATTTGGCGTAAATTTTCTATCTCACCGGAACCGTCGGCTTGTTGCAGCGCGCGCAACTCGATTTGCAAGAGCGCGCCGAATTCGCGGTTTTGCGTCACCGCCTCGGTCACGCTTTTGGCGAGTTCGTTTTGTAATTTATCGATTTCGTCGCGTTTGCGCTCGAGATGCAGACGATAAACCGAATTCACACGGCGCTCGACTTGCGGCGAGCCATTTTTAGAGTTTACAAAATCGAAGCGTGGGGCATCGGGCGCAAGTGGCGACGCGGCGGGTTCGGCAAAATCCGGCGGCGTTGCTTTTTCCTCGGGCTTGTCGGCAGATTCCTGTTGACGATCGGACACCGCTTGTTGAATTTTTTCATTGAGTGCATCGCCAGCGGCACCGGCCGCAGAAGCCGCACCGTTAGCATGATGCAATTGAATCAAACTGGCTTGAATGCGGGTAACCTGATCGGCGCTGGGTTCACGCGCGTACGCTTCGAGCAATAAATGCATCATGGAAACGTAGGCATGATTGATGCGCGCCTGCACGTCTTCCTGCTCTTGCACCAGGCGTGCGACTTGGTCGTAAATGACCGTACCCAGAGAGGTTTGCTTTAGGCCATCGAGCAGGCCAAGCATTCTTTTTGCAGCCGACGGGTTGTCGGCTTGCGTTTCATTCTGCGCCAAATTCCCCACCCTCCCGTCTGCTAATGCCCCTTAATAGAGGTTTGGTTGCGCGGTGCATTAGCGCGTCCCTGTGGAGCGACCGCAGAAATAGGACCCCTTCCCTTAAGACGCGGTCAATCTACGCGCGCCGACCGCAAATAACAACGTGCGCAAAGCGTCACTCGCGGCGCAAATCCTGTACATCAAAGACTTATCACCGAAACCGCAGAACGCGGCTTAAGAAATCAACCGGGAACCATCGTTCCGCGGCGTTTGCCGTGAAACGCGGCGATGGATTTTACGATTTCTTGGTAAGGAAGATTTTGCAGTGAACCGTAAGCGGCCTGGGCTTGCTGCACCAGCGCATGAATGTCGGCGACATGATCGACATTTTCGCCAGGCGTGATTTGCCGCTGTAAACCGAGCAACCCGCCCAGCATGACTTTCATTTCTTTGCCGAACGGAAGGTGCCCCGCGGTTTCAGTCAGCTTGAGAACAAAACGCGCGCGTTCGCGCATCAGTCCCAACAGCGTAATGCAATTATTGCGCGCGATATCGCCGCGACAATCCACGCCCATTTGCTCGGCCACCGAAAACCGCGTGGCCATTGCGCAAGCGCATTGAGCGCTAAGGATGGTTTTTTCGAAGGGACAGCGCATGTTCACGGTCATGACCGTGAACATGCGCTCGGAGATTCATTACGTCAAGTGACTTAAGCGGCGGCTTTGAGCTCGGTAGCCATTTGCTCGCATACGGTTTTGGCATCGCCAAAAATCAAAGCGCAATTGTCTTGTGAGAACAGCAAATTTTCCACGCCGGAATAACCTGGCTTCATACTGCGCTTAACGAAAAAAATTTGCTTGGCGCGGTTAACCTCGAGTATCGGCATGCCGTAGATCGGCGAAGACTTCTGGCTCTTGGCCGCGGGATTGGTGACATCGTTGGCGCCGATGACGAGCGCCACGTCAGTGCTACTGAACTCGGGATTGATCTCATCCATTTCGACTACGTTGTCATAAGGAACATCGGCCTCGGCCAGCAAGACGTTCATATGTCCGGGCATGCGCCCGGCGACTGGGTGGATCGCGAATTTTACCTCGATGCCTTTGTGATGCAGGGTTTCCAGTAATTCTTTCAGCGCGTGCTGCGCCTGCGCGACTGCCATGCCATAGCCCGGCACGATCACGACCTTGGAGGCATTCGACATAATAAATACCGCGTCTTCGACCGACGCCGACTTGATGCCCTTGCCGGCCGCGGTCGACACTGCGGTTTCCTCGCCAGCTTCATGGCCACCGAACCCGCCCAATACGATAGAAATAATCGAACGATTCATGGCCTGCGACATAATGTAAGACAGAATCGCCCCCGAGAAACCGACTAGCGCGCCGGTAATGATAAGCAACTGATTGCCGAGCGTGAAACCCGTGGCCGCGGCGGCCCAGCCGGAATAGGAGTTTAACATCGACACTACCACCGGCATGTCGGCGCCGCCGATAGGCAAAACCAGCAGCACCCCCAGCGATGCCGCCATGACGATGCTGGCCAACAATGAAACCAAATGATGATGCCAGACGAAATCGATCCCAAAACCCAACATGGCGAGTGCTAGCGCCGCATTCAGCAGATGACGACCTTTAAACAACAGTGGTTTACTCGGCAATAATGCCTGCAACTTGCCGAAAGCCACGAGCGAGCCGGTAAAGGTAACCGCGCCGATGAAGCTGCCCACAAAAAGTTCGGTCATCAATGAAGCATCCGCTCGCGGATGCATAAAATAAGTACCGACCGCTACCAGTACTGCGGCCAGACCGACAAAGCTGTGGAGCGCCGCCACTAGTTGCGGCATCGCCGTCATCTTGATGCGCATTGCCACCACGCTGCCGATAATTCCGCCAACGATTAATCCGGCGATGATAAATCCATAATTCTTAACCGCCGGATTAAACAATGTCGCCAATACCGCCACCGCCATGCCCAGCATCGCATAGCGGTTACCGCGGCGCGCGGAGGCCGGATGCGTGAGACCTTTAAGCCCCAGAATAAATAGCGTGGCGGCGGCGAGATACGCCAAGGCCAAAACATTAGCGGTGAACATGAGCGATTCTCCTGCGTGGCTTGCAGTTACTTTTTCTTGAACATGGCGAGCATGCGTTGCGTCACCACGAATCCGCCAAAAATATTGATCGAGGCCAGCAACACCGCGACAAAACCGATGAGCTCGCCGCCGATACCGATTTCGGAAGCGCCGGCGACAACGATTGCGCCAACGATGACGATGCCGGAGATGGCGTTGGTCAAGGAGATCAAAGGCGTGTGCAGCGACGGCGTCACGCCCCAAATCACCCAGTAGCCCACGAAACACGCGAGCACGAATATATAAAGCGTCAGCATCGGTTCGAGCATGGTTAACCTGCCTTTTTCTTGGCCATCTTGGTGGTTTCGAAGCGCACTTTGCCTTGGTGCGTGATCAAGGTCATGTTGGTAATTTCGTCGGCAAAAAAATCTTTGAACTGCCATTGCGCATTATTTTTTTCCAACATCAGCATTAAAAAGTTGTACAGATTGCGCGCAAAGAAATTACTCGCATCGCTCGGCATCAGCGCCGGAAAATTGGTAATGCCGCAAAGAATGACGTCATGTTTAATCACGGTTTTATCGGGCTCGGTCAGCGGGCAATTCCCGCCGGTAGCCGCAGCCATGTCGATAATCACCGCGCCTTCATGCATGCCTTGCACCGCCGCTTCCGTTATCAGCACCGGCGCTGGCATGCACGGAATCAGCGCGGTGGAAATGATGACGTCAGCGCGCTTCAATTCTTCTTGCAGCATCTGCTGTTGTTTGGCGCGCGCCTCCGGCGAAAGTTGTTTGGCATAACCGCCGCTGCCGGCGCCGGATTCTCCTAGATCGAATTCAATAAATTTCGCGCCTAGCGATTGCACTTGTTCTTTTACTTCCGGACGCACGTCGTAAGACCATACTTGAGCGCCCAAACGTCGCGCCGTGGCGATTGCCTGCAAGCCGGCGACGCCGGCGCCGAGCACCACCACGCGCGCCGGTTTGGCTGAGCCCGCTGAAGTCATCATCATGGGGAAAAAACGGCCGTAAAGCCGAGACGCCTCGAGCACGGCGCGGTAGCCGGCGATGTTGGCTTGCGAGGACAGCACGTCCATGGTCTGGGCGCGCGACAGGCGTGGCATCATTTCCATGGCAAACGCCTGCACCTGCTGCTCTGCCAGCGCATCGAAGGTGCCATCGTCATGGCACATGTCGAGCAATGAAATCAGCACCGCACCGCGTTGCATGCGCGCGATCTCGTTGAAGCTGGGTTTGTGGACCTTAAAGATGATGTCGGCGGCAAAGGCTCGCGAAGTATTCACCACTTCGGCGCCGGCTTGGCGATAGGCCTGATCGGTAAAATGCGCGCCACTGCCGGCGCCCGTTTCCACGACGACGCTAAATCCCGCGGCATGTAACTTTTTTATGGTTTCCGGCGTGGCGCCGACACGCGTTTCACCGACGGCGATTTCTTTGGGAACGCCTATCTTCATGGGTCACCTTCCTGAGCTAAGGTATTCAGCTACGATTCACCTTCCCTTACGGGGTCAGCGCGCAGCATTAGCTTGATTATATTGTATGTATTTCGAGCTGCTGGACGCGGGCCTAAAGAGTGGCGCCTTTGAAGGAGAGGATTTATGCCTTTGGTCTGGTTATAGCTAGATACCAGCCCAATAAGCACTGACAGCGCGGATTAACCGGCGGCTTCGATTCCAGGATGGAAACGCCGTGAAAGCTCGTGGACCGCGTCCACGACCACCGTTACTTTTTCAGGATCGACATGCTGATGAATGCCATGACCCAGGTTGAACACATGACCGCTGCCAGCGCCGTAGCTGGTCAAAATAGTTTCGACTTCGGCGCGGATGCGTTCAGGCGCAGCGTACAACATCGATGGGTCCATGTTGCCCTGAAACGCCACTTGCTGGCCGACGCGCGCACGGGCGTCGTGCAGATTGGTAGTCCAATCGATGCCAAGCGCATCACAACCGCTGGCGGCCATGGCTTCCAGCCATTGCCCACCGTTTTTCGTAAACAGTATCACGGGCACGCGGCGATTCTCATGACTGCGCATTAAACCGCGGATGATTTGCTGCATGTAGGCGAGCGAAAATTCTGCGTAATCGCGCGGTGACAACGCGCCGCCCCAAGTATCGAACAACATCAAGGCTTGGGCTCCGGCCGCGACTTGGGCGTTCAGATAAACCGTCACCGATCGCGCCAACACGTCTAGCAGCTGATGCATTAATTTCGGTTGGTCGAACAGCATGCGTTTGACGCGACTAAAGTCCTTACTGCCGCCGCCTTCCACCATATAAGTGGCGAGGGTCCACGGGCTGCCGGCAAAACCAATCAAGGGAACCTGGCCGTGCAATTCGCGCCGGATCAAACGCACCGCATCCATGACATAACGCAGTTCGTCTTCCGGATCCGGCACCGGCAAGCGCGCGATGTCAGCCGCATCGCGTACGGGTTTATGGAAACGCGGACCTTCACCTTCGCTGAAATACAGTCCGAGCCCCATGGCATCGGGGATGGTAAGAATATCGGAGAACAGAATCGCGGCGTCGAGCGCAAAACGGCGCAGTGGTTGCAATGTCACTTCGCAGGCCAGTTCGGGCGTGGTACACAGAGTTTTAAAGTCGCCCGCTTTCTCGCGCACCGCGCGGTATTCGGGCAGATAGCGTCCGGCCTGGCGCATGATCCAAACTGGCGTTGCATCCACCGGTTGGCGCATCAGCGCGCGCAGCAATCGGTCGTTTTTGAGTTCTGA
>JACQBD010000131.1 GCA_016194665.1 Gammaproteobacteria bacterium | reverse complement strand
CATGCGGCGATTTTCTCCTTAACCAGCAGGGCGACCCGCAACGCTTCCAACCCCACCCGGCCGTTGACCAGCGGCGGAGTTCCAGTGCGTACGGAGTTAACAAAATATTCCAGTTCGGCGTCGAGCGGTGGGCGCGCTTGGATATCGAGCCGTTCGGTGACGATGCGCGGCCATTTGCTATTTTCCGGATTCGGCTCGGCGCGCACCATCTCTAATTTTTGATCGATATAATCCAGACCGTAATAATGTTCGTCGCCGAAAATGCGGATGCGGCGCAATTTTTTATTCGACACCCGGCTGGCGGTGACATTGGCCACGGCGCCGTTTTCAAATTCAATGCGCGCATTGGCGATGTCAACGTGGTCGGTGAGCACCGGCGTGCCGGTGGCGGCGATGGAACGGATCGGCGATTTCACCAACGACAGCACGATATCGATATCGTGAATCATGAGATCGGTGACCACATCGACGTCGGTGGCACGCTCAACAAACGGCCCAAGGCGATGCACTTCGATGAAACGCGGACTCTGCGCGCGTTCGGCCAGGGCCATGATGCCGGCGTTGAAACGTTCAAGATGGCCCACTTGAAAAATAACCCCGGCGCGTTCGGCCAGCTTGACTAGTTCGAGCGATTCTTCGTAAGTCGGCGCGATCGGCTTTTCCATCAACATATGTATGCCGCGTTCTAAAAACGGACGCGCGACTTGGCTGTGAAACACGGTGGGCACGACGATGCTGACGGCGTCGACATTGCCGAGCAACTGCTGCGCGTCGGTGAACGCACGGCAACCGTGCAACGCGGCGATTTCTTGCGCGGCTTTTTCGTTGACATCGGCGACGCCAACCAATTCCACGTTGGGCATGGCGGCATAAATGCGCGCATGAAAGCGGCCGAGATAGCCGACGCCGGCAACGCCGACGCGTAATTTAGCGCCGGTTGTGTTCGCGGAAGGATTAATCGCCGTTGTCATGCTTGGTTTAGCAGACGGAAATCCGTCGCAAGGAATTTGCTGAGAGATATATGCATGGCAGCGCGTGAATTATACCGAAAATCAGCGGCGACGCCATGCAACGCGCGGCCTAAATTCAGTCGTCCGGCGCCGGATTTGGCGAAGCTTATACAAGTAAGAATCAAAGCGTGCTAATTTCCGGCTATGTCGCCACGTACAGTTTTAATTACCGGTTGTTCTTCCGGCATCGGCCGCTGTCTGGCCTACGGTCTGCGCGATCACGGTTACCGTGTGTTTGCCACCGCACGCCAAGCGGCGGATGTGGCGGCGCTGGCAGCAGATGGCTTTGAAAGCCTGCAACTCGACTTGGATTCTTCCACCGGCATTCATGCGGCGGTCAATGAAGTGCTGCAACGCAGCCAAGGCCGCTTATATGCGCTGATTAACAATGGCGCTTACGGCCAACCCGGCGCGGTCGAAGATTTATCGCGCGCCACCTTACGCGCGCAATTTGAAACCAACGTGCTCGGCACGCAAGAGTTGACCAACCTTATTATTCCGGCGATGCGCGCTCAAGGCGAAGGCCGGGTTATTCAGATCAGTTCTTTGTTGGGTATCGTGTGCTTGGCTTACCGCGGCGCGTACAACGCCAGTAAATTCGCCTTGGAAGCTTTGTCCGACACCATGCGTTTGGAATTGCGCGGCAGCGGCATTTATATTTCCTTAATCGAGCCCGGCCCCATTACTAGCCGCTTTCGCGACAACGCTTACACCGTATTTAAAAAAAATATTGTGCGCGAGAACAGCGCGCATCGCGATTATTATGCACGTGTCGAAAAACGTTTGGGCGGTACTACGCCCTTACCTTTTACACTACCGCCGGAAGCCGTGCTAAAAAAAGTGCTGCACGCGCTAGCAGCCAGACGCCCGCGGGCGCGTTACGCAGTCACCTTCCCGGCGCACTTGTTTGCTGTATTGCGGCGTATCTTGCCCGTGTCGTGGTTGGACGCCGTGCTCGCTAAAGTAAGCGGCAGCGGACAGCGTTAATCCAATATGTGCGACACGAGTCCATCAGCCAGCTTAGGTTCGAACCAAGTCGACTTGGGCGGCATCACTTGCCCGGCGTCGGCGACCGACATCAAATCGGTAATCGAGGTCGGATAGAAAGATAAAGCGCACATCATTTCGCCGGAATCGACGCGGCACTCAAGTTCTTTAAGCCCGCGAATGCCGCCGACGAAATCGATGCGCTTATCGCGGCGTGGATCGTCGATGCCCAATATCGGCGCGATTAAATTATCTTGCAGCAGGCTGACATCCAAACGCTTCACCGGATCGTTTTGCGGTATGCGTTCAGGTTTAATTTGCAGACGATACCATTGGCCTTGCAGATACAAACCGAACTCGCCGGTTTTTTTCGGTTTCACCGCCGCCGCTTCGCGCGCCACGCTAAAAGCATTTTCAATGCCTTGCAAAAACTGCTGCGGCGTTAAACCGTTTAAATCTTTTATCACGCGGTTGTAATCCAAAATTTGCATTTGCCGATCGGGAAAAACCACCGCCAGAAAATAATTATACGGCTCCGCGCCATGGTGCTTGGGGTTGCGTTCGCGGCGCGCGGCGGCCACGCGCGAGGCCGCGGCCGAACGGTGATGGCCGTCGGCAATGTAAAGACAAGGCATAGCGTCGAAGGCGGCGGTGATGGCGTTGATTTGCGGGCGGTCGCGCATGACCCATAAAGTGTGTCGCACTTGATCGTCGGCGGTGACATCGACATCGGCGACACCGCGGCTGATATTTTCGATAATCGCGTCGACCGCGGCGGAACGGCGGTAAGTCAAAAATACCGGGCCGGTTTGGGCTTGCAGCGCATCGATCTGACGCACGCGGTCGTCTTCTTTATCCGGGCGGGTGAATTCGTGTTTGCGAATGCGGTTGCTGTCGTAGTCCGGCACCGACGCCGCGGCGACGATGCCGGTTTGTTGATGCGTGCCCATGATTAACCGATAAACATAATAATAAGACTCGGCGTCGCGCTGCAACACGCCTTGCTTCAGCATGTGCTCGAAATTTTCCTTGGCCTTGGCATAAACGGCGGGGCTATATGGATCGGTATCTTGCGGTAGATCGATCTCCGGTTTAGAGATGTGCAAAAAACTCCACGGCTTGCCTTGAGCGCGCTCACGCGCTTCTGCGGTGCTCAACACATCGTACGGCGGTGCGATCACATCGGCCGCGCGGCCGGCGGCGGGACGTAAACCGGTAAAAGGTCGAATCAGACTCATGCTTATAATTGCTCCTAACTGAAATGAAGCGGCATCATCCCTCATCCCCACCCCTTCTCCCTAAGGGAGAAGGGGGCGAGCCGGGCGCGCTATCGCGCGATCTCGTTTAATCGGGCGCACATTCAAAACTAGTTCTCGACCGAGGTCAAACTTTCGCGCGCTAAGAGCGCCATCAAAATCTGGCGCGGTTGGAATGATTGGGCTAGCATACGCGCCGGTTTTTAACTTTAGAATTTAGAAGCAAAAATAAATTAGACAGGATTTACAGGATTTACAGGCCAAATTAATCCTGTAAATCCTGTTAATCTTGTCCATTCATTTTTTATTAAGCGACTTAGATAAAAATTGTCATGTCCAACTGCCGCCAATATCTTCCGCCCGAATGGGCGCCGCAAAGCGGCGTGATGCTGACCTGGCCGCACATGCACGGCGATTGGGCCAAGCGCCTTAAGCAAGTCGAGCCGGTATTCGTCGAGATTGCGCGCCAAGTGAGTTTGCGCCAAAAGCTGCTCATCTCGTGCTACGACACGCCGCATCGTGCGCACATCAGCGCGCAGCTCAGCGCCGCCGGCGCGGACATGAGCCGCGTGCTGATGCATGTGGTGCCGTCGAACGATACCTGGGCGCGCGACCACGGACCGCTGACGGTACTGTGCCAGAATGAACCGCTGTTACTCGATTTCGGTTTTAATGGCTGGGGCGAGAAATACGGTTACGCGCTCGACAATCAAATCACGCGCCGGCTTTACGCTCAAGACAGTTTTGGCAACGTCGCCATGCAATCGGTGGACTTGGTGCTCGAAGGCGGCTCGGTCGAAGTCGACGGCTCGGGCACGCTGCTCACGACTTCACGCTGTCTGCTGGCGCCCACGCGCAATCCCAACTTGACCCGCGCGCAATTGGAACAGCAATTAAAAGAATTGCTCGGCTTAAATCGCATCCTATGGCTGGATCATGGTTATCTGGCGGGCGATGACACCGACAGCCACATCGACACCCTCGCGCGCTACACCGATCGCGACACGATTGCTTACGTGAGCTGCGACGATAAAAACGATGAGCACTATGCCGAACTGAGCGCCATGGAAGCAGAATTAAAAAGCTTCCGTCGAGCCGAT
>JACQBD010000130.1 GCA_016194665.1 Gammaproteobacteria bacterium | reverse complement strand
GATTACGAAGAACAGCCTTCCTAAGTCATATGTACCGTACGCTTCGTTGATCGTATGCAGTAACTCCCTATTAGGCGGTGGGCACATCGTATCTATTGGCGATGTACTCCCAATCATCATCGGCAGAGGCGAAAAGCCAATGATCTGGTTACAGGCGCTTACTAAACCGGAATCAAAAGAATTTGTTACGATCGTGGAAGGTTCGATTTCAAAACATCCAGCAGTAAAGATTTATGAAGAGAATAATTTTCTTAAAGTTTCTGTTTCTGGAACAATGGTCTTGACCGTCAGGGCCACCGCCGACGATAGTGCTAAAGTAGACGAATTAGATTTGCGTCCACTGGGCCTTAACCTTCATGGAGACAGTTCTACGTTAATGGTTGGAACTTCTAAGTTCTCTGGAAACTCCATGTCCGGCGGCGGAATACTAATTGGCTTTGGCGGATAGCTGCCCTAACAATTTGTTCGAGCCGACGCCGTGAAGCGCCGCAGAGTTTCCTCTAAGGTTTCGGGCCGGCGCGGCTCAACAAAGCGTTAGAACTCATGCCCACCAATAACGCCCTTCAGTGCGCCCAACATGGCGATGCCTTCGTCACCTACGTATGCAAACACCTAGTAGACCAGCCTAGGCAACGCTGGTATTGCGATTATCCCTCCGAGGACAACCGTTGGCCGGATGCGTGGTGTCAACAATGCGACGAAGCATTTCAAAAAGAAGGCGAATGGAATGAGAAAAACGAAAATGCCACGGACATAAAAATAATTTGCAATTCCTGCTATGAGGAAAGACTGGCATCGAGCCTGGAGTTCTTGGAGCAAGATGTACTGCAAGCTTGGAATGCGGTCGTCACTGACTGCCATGAGGAACTTTGCGCTAAGCAAGATGCGCTCGAGACTTTATTCTCGCTGTCAAAGCACAAGCGCTGGGACTATGACCAATCTACCGGCTTGCTCACTTTTTCCAATAATGGCATTCCCGCGGTTATCGCGGATGTTGAATTTATCGGTTCTTATTCGACGGTGAGTGAAACTTGGTTGTGGTCCTGGTCTAATTTTCATTTACTCGAAAATGTAAGAACGCGTATTAAAGCCGTTCGAGAATATGGCGAGCACCGTGCTTTTCCGCGACTGACCATTCCCAAGTGGCCGGCGGATGAGGTTCATGGCTGGGAAGTTTCAGCGGTTGCCACGCATGTTCTCAGCGCAAAGGGCGTGTATCGTGCGCCCACGGAGAATGGTTTCTTGTTCATGGCCATCATGGAAGTGGGGCGCAGTTCGTGAGTGAAAGCCAAATTCGTAATCATGTATAAATAATTGGCTAGCTTAGACAGACCAGACTTTCATTATTGAATATACGTATATACAATAATTAAGTGAACATCAGTTATGACCCAGGTAAGAATGAGAAAAATATCGCTGAACGCGGTATCTCGTTCGAGCAGGCGATTGAATTCGAATGGTCTAGCGCGTTAATCGTTGAGGACAACCGCAAAGATTACGGCGAATCACGTTTTCAGGCGCTTGGATTCATCGGTAAGCGCTTGCATGTACTGGTGTTCACTCCGCGCGCAGGACAAGTGCATGTTATCAGTCTGCGCAAAGCTAATAGACGCGAGGTGAAACAATATGAAACGCAAACCTAACCCTGAAAAGACGGATCGCGAAAATCCAGCTTGGAAGAAAGAAACATTTAGTCGAGCGCGTCCCGCACGCGAAGTCTTACCGAAGCTCTTCGGGAATGTGGTGGCAAAACAGATGCTCAAGCCGCGCGGCCGCCCAAAGACCGGCAATGCACGCGTCTCTATTTCTTTGCGTCTCCCACCCAAGACCTTGGCCCGCTGGAAAGCAACGGGTCCTGGCTGGCAGACGCGTATGGCAGAAAAGCTGAAAAAAACAGTTTAAGTTCACGTAGGGCGCAATAGCGCAGCGTATTGCGCCGTATGTACAGCGAAGAGTTAACCTACACCATGAACATGCGCATTCTGACAATTCCCTTTATCTCGCTCGCGCTATCCGCCTGCCACATGGCGCAGGTTTCCCAAGTTGGAAACTTCGTCGCACCCAACGCGGTGGAAATTACTCCGCAGCTTATTACATCCGGCCAACCCACGGCGCAGATGTTGTCGGAGCTGCGCGACCAAGGATTTCAGGCGGTCATTTATCTCGCGCCTCCTACCGTGGCGAGCGCCATACCGGACGAGGCCTTGATTGTCGGACGGCTAGGGCTGGTGTTCATCAATATACCGATCGATTTTAACAAGCCCAGCGAGCACGATTACGATTCATTCGCTGCTGTATTGAGCGCCATGAAAGACAAAAAAGTCTTGGTCCACTGCCAAACTAATCTACGCGCATCTTCTATGGTTTTTCTGTATCGCGTTATCGTATTGAAACAAGACCCCAACCGCGCCTATGAAGCCGTGACAGAAGTTTGGGTGCCGCATGATGCATGGAAGCGCCTCATCGTTGACGTGCTGCATAAGCATGGAATCGAATTCGAACCGTACTGAAGCGCACAAACCGAAATATTTCTGCGCGTGTTAAAATAAAACATTATGCACACCCATCAGCATTCCGCGCATCACGACCACAGGCCAGCGACGCACGGCGGCACTTGGCGCTGGGCCTTGCTGCTGACTTTAGGTTTTGCTTTGGTCGAAGCCTTCGGTGGTTGGTGGTTCGGTTCGCTGGCGTTGTTGGGCGATGCCGGGCATATGTTTTCGGATGCGGTGGCTTTGGGCTTGGCGGCCATCGCCGCGTGGATCAGCCGGCGTCCGCCGTCGGCGCAGCATTCTTATGGTTTGATGCGTGCCGAAGTGATCGCAGCTTTGCTGAATAGTTTATTGATGCTGGCGGTGGTGATCGGCATCGTGGTCGAAGCTATTCGGCGCTTTCAGCAACCGCATGCCATTTCCGGCGCCGCGGTCATGGGCATCGCCTTCATTGGTTTGGTGATCAACATCGTCGTCGCGCTGGTGTTGAGTCGCGAGCAACACGACATGAACACGCGCGCAGCGCTGTTGCACGTGATCGGCGATCTGCTCGGCTCGGTCGCGGCTTTGATTGCCGGGGCGGTGATTTATTACACCGGTTGGCTGCCGATCGATCCGATTTTATCGTTGGTGATTTGCGCGCTGATTTTATATTCCACCGTGAGATTGTTGCGCGATGCGCTGCATGTGCTGATGGAAGGCGTGCCGCCGCATCTCGATCTGCGCGCAGTCGGTAAAAGCATGGCGGGCGTGAGCGGCGTTAGCTCGGTGCATGATTTGCACATTTGGATGTTGTCTTCGGGCATGCCGGCGTTGTCGGCGCACGTGGTGCTGCAACGCATGACGGATTGGACCGGAATTTTGCACGAACTGCGCGACTTGCTGCGCCGGCGTTACGCTATCGATCATGTTACCTTGCAACCGGAAGTGGCGAGCGTGCACAACGATGTGATTAAACCGCAGTTGGTGCAGATTCATCCGATTCGTCCGCGCAAACCGAAAACTGAGAACTAATTAAGTTTTGTTTGTTCTTTGCCGCAGCGCTCGCAGCGCAACAGCGTCACTAATTTTCCGCCTTTCACGTCGAATTTATTTTCAGTCACGATTTTCCATTTGTGAAAACCGCTTTTGCACAGAGCATGTCCGTCCGCCTTGTCGCGTGATGCGGGTTTTTTAAATTTGATCACTTCACCCATGGCGGTTACCGTGCAAAAAGAGAGATACGTTGGTTTCTGTCGCGTTCACTAAGAGGCTAACCAAAATCATAATTTAGCATAGGCTAATATTGTTTGTTTGGCTCGAACCGGATGCCAGCAGTCATGTTGTTACTTTTTAGACGGTTTCTTGTTAACCTAATTCCATGCCCCAAGCCTTGGGAACAAGAGGGCAGACAATTAAGAGAGTAAGGAGAGTTTCCATCAACTAATGCATTGAGCCATTTCGCTATGGAGGACCTTTCGCGGTTAGCTGGATTTATGGGAAGCGATGTTAGCAGTCAATAAGAAGTGTCAGAACGCAATACGATTTAACGATCAACTGATTTCTTGTTTAACTGACATAAAAAGGATACCCATCATCATGAGCACAGCAACGGCACATTCCGGTGGACAACAGGTTAGTAAATCCGAAGAGCGGCGCGTTATTTTTGCGTCGTCTTTGGGAACCGTCTTCGAGTGGTATGATTTTTATTTATACGCCACGCTCGCGCCATTCTTCGCTGCATTATTTTTCCCCAAGGGCAACGATACCGCGGCACTGCTATCCGCGTTCGTTACCTATGCCGCGGGCTTTCTAGTTCGGCCTTTCGGCGCGCTGTTGTTCGGGCGCATCGGCGACATGGTCGGCAGAAAATATACCTTCCTTATTACTATTGTGGTGATGGGTACTTCGACCTTCGCCGTCGGCTTGTTGCCGACTTTCGAGAAGATCGGATGGTTCGCGCCGATATTGCTCGTGACTTTACGCTTGCTTCAGGGCTTGGCGCTCGGTGGCGAGTATGGCGGCGCCGCGACATACGTCGCCGAACACGCGGCGGATAAAAAGCGCGGCTATGCCACCAGTTGGATTCAGACCACCGCCACGCTCGGTTTCTTTTTATCGCTATTGATCATCGGTGCTTGCCGCGTCGGCATGGAAGCCAAGGATTTTTCCGAATGGGGCTGGCGCATTCCGTTTCTGGTTTCTTTATTCCTTTTGATCTTTTCGGTTTACATCCGTTTGAAATTGAATGAGTCGCCGATTTTTAGACGCATGATCGCCGAAGGCCGCGGTTCCAAGTCGCCGCTCAAAGATAGTTTCTTGCGTTATCCGAATAATAAATATGTATTGCTGGCTTTGCTCGGCGCGACCGCGGGTCAAGGCGTGGTGTGGTACACGGGTCAGTTCTATGCGCTGTTTTTTCTCATCATCACGCTCAAGCTCGATTATCTCACTGCGTATGAGTTGATCGCGGCGTCGTTATTGATCGGCACGCCATTTTTTATTTTCTTCGGTTGGCTGTCGGATCGCATCGGCCGGTTAAAAATTATCTTGGCGGGTTGTTTGATCGCGGCGCTGACTTATTTCCCGTTGTTTCAGGGGCTCACGCATTACGTGAATCCGGCGCTGGAGAATTATCAAAAGACCACGCCCATCAGCGTCGCCGCCAGCGATTGCCATATGCATATTTTCATTACGCCCAGCACCAAGTTCACGGACTGCGATCGCACCAAGGATTTTTTGACGAAGTCGGGTTTGTCATTCATTTCGCAACCGGAAATTCCCGGCGAGAAAGTGGTGACCAAGATCGGCAGCATGGAAGTCAAAGGCTGGGATGAAGCCAAGATCAAGGAGGCCCTCAAAGCCACCAATTATCCGCCAAAAGCCGATACCAGCCAGGTGAATTATCCGATCACCTTGTTGATCTTGGTGATCATGGTGATTTACGTGACCATGGTTTACGGCCCGATCGCCGCATTTCTGGTGGAAATGTTCCCGACGCAAATCCGCTATACCTCCATGTCCTTGCCATATCACATTGGCAACGGTTGGTTCGGCGGCATGCTGCCCTTGCTGGCCACGGCTCTGGTCGCGGTGTCGGGCGATATTTATTACGGCTTGTGGTATCCCATCGGGGTCGCGGTCATGACGCTGATCATTGGTACGTTGTTCCTTAAAGAGACCAAGGACGTTAAGATTCATTAACAGCACGGGCCGGGGAAATCCCCGGCCCTTTTTTCTCGTATCCACTTATTCCTGCCGCCGTAAAATACTTTTGCTAATTTCCCTTAAAGGGTCTTGTGAAATGCCCTGCATCTATCACAGAATTGTCCAAAGATATTAGCTTCTCTTAGAGGATCGAATTCATGTCCGGCGAAAAGATTTATCAAGTGCCACCCGAAGCCGCCAAACGCGCCTGGATCGATGACGCCAGATACCAAGCGATGTACCAACGCTCGATCAAGGACCCCGATGGTTTCTGGGCCGAGTGCGCCAAGGAATTGATCACTTGGTTTAAGCCGTGGAGTAAAATTTCCGACTGGAGCTACGACGCCAAGAATCTTTACATCCGTTGGTTCGAAGGCGCCAAGCTCAACGCCAGTTACAATTGTCTCGACCGTCATTTAGAAAAGCGCGGCGATCAAGTCGCGATCATTTGGGAAAGCGACGACCCCAAGGTCGATAAAAAAATTACTTACCGCGAGTTGCACGCCGAAGTGTGCAAATTCGCCAACGTGTTAAAAAATCGCGGCGTGAAAAAAGGCGAGCGCGTGTGTATTTACATGCCGATGATTCCGGAAGCGGCGGTGGCGATGCTGGCGTGCGCGCGCATCGGCGCGGTGCACTCGGTGGTGTTCGGCGGTTTTTCGCCGGAGTCGCTCAAGGATCGTATTCTCGATTGCTGTTTATTCTTTATACTTCCGGTTCCACCGGCAAACCCAAGGGCGTGTTGCACAGTACCGGCGGCTATTTACTGTTTGCGGCGATGACGCACAAATATGTTTTCGATTATCACGACGGTGATATTTATTGGTGCACCGCCGACGTCGGTTGGGTCACGGGACACTCTTATATAGTGTACGGTCCGCTGGCCAACGGCGCGGTCACCATGATGTTCGAGGGCGTGCCCAACTATCCGACGGCTTCGCGTTTCTGGGAAGTTATCGACAAGCATAAAGTCAATATTTTCTACACCGCGCCGACTGCAATCCGTGCGCTCATGCGCGAAGGCGAAGCGCCGGTGAAACGTACTGCGCGCCGATCTTTGCGCTTGCTCGGCACCGTCGGCGAGCCGATCAATCCCGAAGCCTGGGAATGGTATTACCATATCGTTGGCGATGCGCGTGTGCCGATCGTCGATACCTGGTGGCAAACCGAAACCGGCGGAATTTTAATTACGCCCTTGCCGGGCGCGACCCCGCTCAAACCCGGCTCAGCCACGCGTCCATTTTTCGGTATTCAACCGGCGATTGTCGACAACGACGGCAAAGTTCTCGAAGGCGAATGCAGCGGCAATCTGGTGATTCTGCGGCCGTGGCCGGGACAGATGCGCAGCGTCTACGGCGATCATCAACGTTTCGTCGATACTTATTTCAAAACTTATCCCGGCAAATATTTTACCGGCGACGGCGCGCGCCGCGATAAGGACGGTTATTACTGGATCACCGGACGCGTGGACGATGTGCTGAATGTTTCGGGTCATCGCTTGGGCACCGCCGAGGTGGAAAGCGCTTTGGTGTTGCATAAGTCCGTCGCCGAAGCCGCAGTGGTGGGTTTCCCGCATGATATTAAAGGACAGGGTATTTACTGTTACGTGACGCTCAAGCTGGGCGTGCCGGCTTCGGAAGATTTGCGCCAAGAACTGGTGCAACAAGTGCGTAAGGAAATCGGGCCGTTCGCCACGCCCGACGTGATTCAATGGGCGCCGGGTTTACCCAAGACGCGTTCGGGCAAGATCATGCGTCGAATTTTGCGCAAGATCGCCGCCAATGAACTTTCCAACTTGGGCGACACCACGACGCTGGCCGATCCTTCCGTGGTCGAGGACTTAATCCATAACCGCGCGGTCAAATAATTCTTAACCGATTGTGGCAAAGACTGGGTTCTGCGTTAGAATGCAGCAGCCGCGCGTGCGTATCACGCGCCGATCATTTTAAGGAACAGGCTTGATTCAAGCTAAGCAAGGCGTGCCGCAGGGCGATGTCCTGGTAGATATCCGGGACGTTGTATTTTCCCGCGGCGACCGGCAGATACTCAAAGGCATTACCCTGCCGATTTATCGCGGCAAGGTCATCGCCATCATGGGCGGCAGCGGCAGCGGCAAAACCACATTGCTCAATCTCATCGGCGGCCGCATCAAGCCCGATAGCGGCGTGCTCACCGTCGACGGCATATCGGTGCCCAGCTTGAAGACCGATGAACTCTTCGAATTGCGCAAACGCATGGGCATGTTGTTTCAGTCCGGCGCCTTGCTGACCGATCTCACGGTGTTCGAAAACGTCGCCTTCCCCATCCGCGAGCACACCAAATTGTCGGAATCGATTCTGCGCAAAGTGGTGTTGATGAAACTCGAAACCGTCGGCTTGCGCGGCGCCTACGATCTTATGCCGTCGGAACTTTCCGGCGGCATGGCGCGGCGTGTGGCGTTGGCGCGTTCGATCGCGCTCGAACCGATGATGATCATGTACGACGAACCGTTCACCGGCCTCGATCCGATTTCCAAAGGCGTGATCGCCAAACTGATTCGCGAACTTAACCAAAGTCTCGGCATCACTTCCATCGTCGTTTCGCACGACGTGGTCGAGACTTGTTTGATTTCGGATTACGCCTATCTGGTCGGCGACGGCCGCATTATGGGCGAAGGCACGCCGGCGGAAGTGCAGAAATCGAGTTCCGAGCACGTGCGTCAATTCATGGACGGTTTGCCCGATGGCCCGGTGCCGTATCAATATCCGGCGCCGGATTACATCGAAGACTTGATGAAAAATAGCGCATGAACACTTTTTATACTCTGGGCCATATTATCATCAGCACCATCGAGCGCTTGGGGCGCGCGTCGATGTTTCTGTATGAAGTGGTGCTCGGCTCGTGGCAGTTGCTGCGGCGTTTTTATTTGGTGGTGCAGCAAGTTTATGCCGTGGGCGTGCTGACACTCCTTATTATTTTGGTGTCCGGTTTATTCGTCGGCATGGTGCTGGGACTGCAAGGCTACAACACACTGGTTAAATTCGGCTCGGCAAACTCCTTGGGTTTGCTCGTGGCCTTATCTTTGGTGCGCGAATTAGGCCCGGTGGTCACGGCGTTGTTGTTTGCCGGCCGCGCCGGCTCGGCGCTGACCGCCGAAATCGGCTTGATGAAAGCCACCGAACAACTCGCCGGCATGGAAATGATGGCGGTCAATCCGATCACGCGCATTATCGCGCCGCGCTTTATCAGCGGCGTCATCGCCCTGCCGTTGTTGACGGCGTTATTTTCCGCCATCGGCGTGCTCGGCGGGCATCTGGTGGGGGTCGGCATGCTCGGCGTCGACGCCGGCGCGTTTTGGTCGCAAATGCAAAACGGCGTGGATTTTCGCGGCGACATTTTGAACGGCGTTGCTAAAAGTGTGGTATTTGGCTTTGTGGTGTCGTGGATTTCGGTGTTCGAGGGTTACGACGCGGTGCCCACGTCCGAAGGCGTGGCGAGCGCCACCAATCGCACGGTGGTATATTCTTCGCTGGCGGTGTTAGCGCTGGATTTTATTTTGACTGCCTTGACGCTAGGAGACGTTTAAATGTTAAGCAGAAAAAGTTTGGAAGTATGGGTGGGCTTGTTCGTCGCCGCCGGTATCTTGGCGCTGGCGATGCTGGCGTTTAAAGTCGGCAATCTCGCGACCGCTGACGTACAAGGAAGTTATCGTATCCAGGCGCGCTTCGACAACGTCGGCGGCCTTAAGAAAAAAGCCGCGGTCACCATGGCAGGGGTGCGCATCGGGCGCGTGGCGGAGATTTCCTTCGACAATAAAAAATATCAAGCCTTGGTCAGCATGGATATCGACGGACGTTATAATAATATTCCCAAGGACAGCAGCAGCAGCATTTTAACCTCGGGCTTGCTGGGCGATCAGTATATCGGTATCGAGCCCGGCGGTGACGACGCGTTTCTGCAAAACGGCGATACGATTTTACGCACCCAATCGGCGCTGGTGCTGGAAAAGCTGGTGGGACAAGTGATCTTTAATAAAGCCAATGAGCCGGCGCCGCCGAAATAGCGGCTGCGCCGTTCACAGGAGTTACTCATGAAAAAAATATTTTTTGTGTGGATGTGGATTTTCATGCTGCCGGTTTTTGCCGCGGATGTGACGCCGGATCAATTAGCGCGCGAAACCACGGACAAGATTGTGGCGCTGCTTAAGACAAATAAAAATGCTTACGTCAAAGATAATTCAAAACTCTACGCCATGGTCGACGAGCATGTATTACCGCATTTCGATTTTCGCGCCATGTCGCGCACGGTGTTGGGGCGCAACTGGCGCGAAGCCAGCGAAGAACAGCGCGCGCGTTTCACCACCGAGTTTCGTAATCTGTTAGTGCGCACCTACGCCACCGCTTTGCTCAAGTACAACGATGAAAAAATCGTCTATCTGCCTTTTAAGCTAACGCCCGACGATCGCACCGCGCTGGTGAAATCCGAAGTGCGCCGCAGCGACGGCCCGCCGATCGCCATCAATTATAGTTTTTACAATACCAGTAACGGTTGGAAGGTGTATGACATCTCGGTGGAAGGCGCGAGCTTGGTCACCACGTATCAATCGACCTATGCATCGCGCATGCAAAAAGAAGGCTTGGATGGGTTGATCAAGACCTTGGCGCAGGAAAACAAAGCACCGACGCCGAAGCCCATCCCGGGCGCGGCCAAGGTGGATAGCGTCAAGTGAATCCAAACGGTTTCAGCGCCGGTGAAAACGGCGCCTTCGAAATTTCGGGACAAGTAACGTTTCAAACCGTGCCGCAGTTTTTAGCGTACACCGATCAGTGGCTACGTGATTCCACCCAGGCCGTTACTATCGACATGCATAAAGTCACGTTGGCGGACAGCGCCGGTTTGGCGCTGATGTTGGAATGGATGCAGTTGGCGCGCGCCGCTAACCGTGAGTTGAGTTTTGCAAACATCCCGGAACAAATGCACGATCTGATCCGCGTTAACGGCCTCGAGAAGGTTTTTCAGTTATAGTCGTCAGCGCTGTCGGCGTTGTTGTGTCATCAGAGATGTACCATGAAAAAAATATTTTTTATTTTTCTGCTGCTATTTATTTTATCTCCTGGCGCGCGCGCGGAAGTCATGCCCGATCAGTTATTGCGCAACATCATCGGCCATATCAGCCCATTACTTCAGGTCGATCTTAAGGCCGATCCCGATGACCCGCGCATCCTCTACAGCGTGTTCGATTTCTGCGAAGAAGTCCTACCGCACATCGATTTTCACGCCATGGCTAAATCCGCGTTGGGACGTTATTGGCAAGGGGCCAGCCAAAGCCAGCGCACGCGCTTCACGCATGAATTCCGTAATTTGCTGATACGAGTTTATGGCGGGACGCTGCGCAAATACGGTAAACAGGAAATGATCTATCTGCCTTTTCTGGCTAAACCGGGCGACAAGGCCGCGGTTGTGAAGACCGAAGTGAAACAGGCCAACGGCGCGCCTAACGTTCCAATCAGTTACAGCTTTTATAAAGTTCATTCTATTTGGAAGCTATACGACATCAGCGTTGAGGGTGCGAGTCTCATCACCACCTACGCCAATACCTATTCGGATAAAATTCAGAAAGACGGACTCGATGCGCTGATTGCCAGCATCGCCCAGAGCAACAAAGAATCAGCGGGTGGGAAGGGCGGCGCAGCGGCGCCGGCGGCATCTAAAAAAAGTGCTAATTGATATTTCGACCTAGTTTAAAAAATTTCTGACGTGTATTCGTAGGGCGGGCATTGCCCGCCGATTGCGGTCGAACGGTGGGCGGTGCCCACCCTGCATGTAAAGATAGGTCGCTGTGTTAAAACTGATTCATACTGTAGGGCCGAGTAGCGCTGGTGGGATCAGCCGAGAAACGAGTTTATTTGTATCTCCGATGGCTATATCTCTTGAAATACCTAAATAAGGACTCATAATTGCGCGAGGTACCGATGAAATGATGCAACCCGAAGATATAAAAACCATGATCGAGCGCGGCTTGCCCGGCGCGCGTGTGTCGGTCAGCGGCGACGGCCATCATTTCGAAGCCGAAGTGGTCACCGACGCGTTCGCGGGTAAAAGCATGTTGCAGCGGCATCAGCTGGTGTACGGCACGCTCGGCGGCAAGATGGGAAACGAAATTCATGCTTTGTCGCTGCGCACGCTCGCGCCCAATGAGTAGCGGCAGAGTTCAAATCTAATTTAGTCTTGATGAGGTCCATTATGAATGTTGAAGATAGAATCCGGCAGCAGTTGTCCGCCGACAAAATCGTGCTCTACATGAAGGGCAACCCGCAAGCGCCGCAATGCGGCTTTTCCGCCAAGGCCACGCAAATACTCAGCGCCTGCGGCGCCAAATTCACCACTTATGACATCCTCTCCGACCCGGAAATACGCCAAGGTCTGAAGGAATATTCGCATTGGCCCACGTTCCCGCAGCTATATGTGAACGGGGAACTGATCGGCGGCTGTGATATTATGACCGAGCTGTTTCAGAAGGGTGAGTTGCAGAAATTGGTTACCAAGGCCGCGAGTTAAGCGCCGATAATCTAATCTGACAAAGGCCGCCTTTCTGGCGGCCTTTGTTTTTTATAGGCATGAAAATTCCAAAAAAATAATATGGACAAACTAATCGTAACTGGCGGTAATCCGCTGCGCGGCGAAGTGCGCATCTCCGGTGCTAAAAATGCCGCGTTGCCGGTATTGGTCGCGTCGCTGTTGACCAACGAGGCGATACGCATCGGCAACGTGCCGCATCTGCAAGACATCACCACCACCATGGAATTGCTTGGGCGCATGGGCGTGCGTCTGGTGATGGACGAAAAAATGGTGATCGAAGCCGATTCGAGCCACGTCACCTCTTTGCGTGCGCCTTACGAATTGGTGAAAACCATGCGCGCCTCGATCTTGGTACTCGGCCCTTTGCTGGCGCGTTACGGCGAAGCCGAAGTTTCTCTGCCCGGCGGCTGCGCCATCGGTTCGCGGCCGGTGGATTTGCACATCAAAGGCCTGCAGGCCATGGGCGCGGAAATTAATTTAGAAGGCGGTTACATACACGCACGCGCCAAACGTCTACAGGGCGCGCGCATCTTTATGGATTTGGTGTCGGTGACCGGCACCGAAAATATTATGATGGCGGCGACCTTGGCGAACGGCGTCACCGTTATTGAAAATGCCGCGCGCGAACCGGAGGTGATGGATCTGGCGCAATGTTTAATCGCCATGGGCGCGAAGATTCAAGGCGCCGGCACCGACGAAATTACCATCGAAGGTGTAGAACGTTTGCACGGTGCGGTGCACGAAGTGATTCCCGATCGTATTGAAACCGGAACTTATCTCGTCGCCGGCGCCATGACGCGCGGCGCCGTGCGCCTGCGCAATGTGCGCCCCGATCTGTCGCAAGCGGTGCTGGAAAAATTACGCGAGTGCGGCGCGCACATCGAATGCGGGCCGAATTGGATCAGTCTGGACATGCAAGATAAACGTCCGTTAGGCGTGAACGTGCGCACCGCGCCTTATCCGGCGTTTCCCACCGACATGCAGGCGCAGTTCGTGGCGCTCAACGCGGTCGCCGACGGCGTCGGCACCATCACCGAAACGATTTTTGAAAACCGTTTTATGCACGCTTACGAGCTGCAACGCATGGGCGCGGATATCAAGATGGAAGGCAACACCGCCATCGTGCGCGGCGTGGAACGATTAAAAGGCGCACCGGTGATGGCTACCGACTTGCGCGCATCGGCCAGCTTGGCGCTCGCGGGTTTGGTGGCCGAAGGCGAAACCATCGTCGATCGGATTTATCACATCGACCGCGGCTACGAATGTATCGAAGAAAAACTCGCGCAACTCGGCGCGCGTATTCGACGCGTGCCCGGTTCGCACGCTAAAGCCACGCGCAAGCAAACGGCGTGAATTTGTTTTCCTGATTTGCATGTCTAGCGTGCTCAACATTGCCCTGTCCAAGGGGCGGATCCTGGAAGAAGGTCTGCCGCTGCTGGAGCGCGCCGGTATTCGGCCGACGGAAAATCCGCTCAAGAGCCGCAAGCTCATCCTCGATACCAATCTGCCGAACGTCAAAGTCACGGTGATCCGTGCCGCCGATGTGCCGACTTACGTTCAATTCGGCGCTGCCGATTTGGGCATCGCCGGCAAAGATGTATTAATGGAATACGACGGCGACTCGCTGTATGAATTGTTGGATTTAAAAATCGCGCGTTGCCGCATGATGGTCGCCGAACCCGCAAGCCTGGCGTCGCGCGACGACCCGCGTAACTGGACGCGACTGCGCATCGCCACCAAATACGTCAAAACCACGCAGCGCCACTTCGCCGCCAAAGGCATTCAGACTGACATCATCAAGCTTTACGGCTCGATGGAATTGGCGCCGCTGGTGGGCTTGTCGGATCGCATTGTCGATCTGGTCGACACCGGCAATACGCTCAAAGCCAATGGCTTGGTGGAAATCGAGCGCATCGCCGATATCAGCGCTTGGTTGGTGGCGAATAAAGCTTCCATGAAAATGAAGCACAGTGCGCTGAAAGACCTCGTCAGCCGCTTGGAACAGGCTGTCGTCTAAAACGCCATGAGCTCGCTTAAATTGCGTCTGCTGCAAACGCGCAGTGCCGGATTCGCCGCCGAGTTTGCGCAATTACTCGACCGCGCCCAATCTGTCGATCCGCAAATCGAAACTACGGTCAGAGCCATCGTCGATGACGTGCGCGCGCGCGGTGACGTGGCATTGTTGGAATACACGCGCCGTTTCGATCGACGCGAAGTTAAATCTATCGCACAGCTTGAGATAGACAAAAAGCAGCTGCGCGAAATGGCGCGCGCGATCACCAAAGAAAAATACGATGCGCTGGCCAACGCCGCCGAACGCATTCGTGCTTACCACGAACGCCAACGCATCGATTCTTGGTCGTATACCGAACCCGACGGCACTTTGCTCGGTCAGCAAGTGACGGCGCTCGAACGCGTGGGTTTGTATGTGCCGGGCGGCAAGGCGGCGTATCCGTCGTCGGTGTTGATGAATGCCTTGCCGGCGAAAGTGGCCGCGGTGCCCGAGCTCATCATGGTGGTGCCCGCGCCCGAAGGAAAAATAAACGACATGGTTTTAGCCGCGGCGCATCTCGCCGGCGTCGATCGCGTGTTTACCGTCGGCGGCGCGCAAGCGGTAGCGGCGCTGGCGTATGGCACGCAAACAATTCCTAAGGTCGATAAAATCGTCGGCCCGGGGAATATCTATGTCGCCACCGCCAAGCGCCTGGTTTACGGCGCGGTCGATATTGACATGATCG
>JACQBD010000129.1 GCA_016194665.1 Gammaproteobacteria bacterium | reverse complement strand
TCGCTTGCACGCCGCTCGGGATCGCTACTGGATTTTTTGCAATTCGTGACATATCAAAACACTCTTATAAAACGACACACAAAATTTCACCGCCCAAACCGGCCTTGCGCGCCGCGCGGTCGGTCATGATGCCTTGAGAGGTGGAAATAATCGCCACGCCCATACCGCCGGCAATGCGCGGCAACTTATGCTTGCCTTCGTAACGCCGCAGACCGGGTTTTCTCACGCGCTCGATGCGCTCGATCACCGGCTGGCCTTCGTGATACTTCAATCCGATTTCCAACATCGGCCGGCCTTCGACGCTGATTTCTTGGCAGCCATCGACGTAGCCTTCTTCTTGCAACACCTTGGCGATGGCTTGCTTCAATCTGGAAGCAGGCACGCACACGTTTTTCTTCTCCGCCATTTGGGCATTGCGGATGCGGGTTAACAAGTCGGCAATCGGGTCGGTCATCATAAATAATTAGCTCCTATTACCAGCTTGCCTTGACCACGCCAGGCGCTTCGCCCTTGAGCATGATCTCGCGCAGTTTGCTGCGAGACAAACCGAATTTGCGGTAAAAACCACGTGAACGTCCGGTGAGACTGCAACGGTTACGGCGCCGCGTGTAGCTCGAATCGCGCGGCAATTTTTGCAGCGCTAACATCGCGGCGTGCCGGTCTTCTTCGGAAAGTTTTACGTTCTTCACCTTATCGCGCAGTTCTGCGCGCCGGGTGGCGAACTTGGCTACCAGAGCGGTACGCTTTTTATCGCGATTGATCATGCTTGTCTTGGCCATAAAAAATTCCTCAGCTACGCAACGGAAGGCTGAACGCCTGCAATAGGGCACGCGCTTCCGTATCGTTTTTAGCGGTGGTGACGATGGTGATATCCATTCCGCGGACCGCGTCGACTTTGTCGAATTCGATCTCGGGGAAAATAATTTGTTCTTTGATGCCGAGCGAGTAATTACCGCGACCGTCGAAAGAGCGTGACGGCAAACCGCGGAAGTCGCGAATGCGCGGAATCGCGATGCTGATTAAGCGATCCAAAAATTCATACATGCGCGCGCCGCGCAAAGTCACGCGGCAACCGACCGGCCAATTCTCGCGCACCTTGAAGTTTGCAATCGATTTACGCGAACGCCGAATCTGCGGCTTTTGGCCGCTGATTTGCGCCATGTCGTTGGCGGCGTTGTCGATTACTTTTTTATCGGCCATGGCTTCACCCACGCCCATGTTCAGCGTGATCTTGACCAAACGCGGCACCTGCATGACGTTGGCATAGCCAAACTTGGCCTGTAACGCCGGCACCACGGTCTTTTGATAATGTTCTTTTAACCTAGCCATAAAGCCTTCTCTATTTCACGTCGGCGACTTCGCCGCTTTTCTTGAAAACCCGCACCTTGTTTCCGTCCTGCATGGTGCGAAAACCCACGCGTTCACCTTTGTTGGTGACAGGATTATGCAGCGCCACATTCGAAATGTGGATGGACGCTTCTTTGTCGACGATGCCGCCGGTCACGCCTTTATTCGGATTCGGCTTGGTGTGGCGCTTGATCATGTTCACGCCTTCGACCAACACGCGATTATCCTCGAGCACGCTCAAAATCGTTCCCTGCTTACCTTTATCCTTGCCGGTAAGCACCACCACTTTGTCGCCTTTGCGAATCTTTTTCATAGCTTCAACCTTTACAGCACTTCGGGTGCGAGCGAAATAATTTTCATGAATTGCTCGTTGCGCAATTCACGCGTCACCGGCCCGAAAATACGCGTGCCGATCAATTCGCGTTTCGGATCGAGCAACACCGCGGCGTTGGTATCGAAACGAATCACCGATCCGTCCGAACGGCGTACGCCCTTGCGGGTGCGCACGATCACGGCGTCGTACACATCGCCTTTCTTGACCTTACCGCGCGCGATCGCTTCCTTCACGCTGACTTTGACCACGTCGCCAATGCCGGCATAACGGCGCTTGGAACCGCCAAGCACCTTGATGCACTGAACCGTTTTTGCCCCGCTGTTGTCGGCAACCATCAGCATGGTTTGCGTCTGAATCATTGTCCTGCCTCCACACCACGTGCGGCTTTCGCCAAACGGGTCATTAAGTCATGCGTACTCAAATCGGCCAGATAAAGCCTTTAAACCTCGCGCGCCTTTTCCAGCACTTTGACCAGGCGCCAGGCCTTGGTCTTGGAAAGCGGCCGGCATTCTTCGATCATCACCAGATCGCCTTCCTTGCATTCATTGCTCTCGTCGTGCGCATGCAATTTGCTATGACGCGTGATGAATTTTCCGTACAGCGGATGCTTGATGCGGCGATCCACGCGTACGGTGATGGTCTTATCCATCTTGTTGCTGACGACGCGGCCGTTCAACGAGCGCGCGGTTTTGGTGTCTTCACTCATGCGTTATCCTGGCTTCTGATTCATGACCGTGCGCAGACGTGCAATATTACGCCGCACTTTCTTTAAATTAGAGGTATTGGCGAGTTGTCCGGTCGCCTTCTGCATGCGCAAATTAAACTGCTCGCGCAACATCGCCGCCAATTCTTTCTGACGCGCTTCCGCGTCCAATGCTTTAAATTCTTTCGCGTTCATATTCTCTGCGCCTTACAGTGTCCGCGTCACAAAAGAAGTTTTCACCGGCAATTTAGCGGCCGCCAGCTTGAAAGCTTCGCGCGCTTCTTGCTCGTTGATGCCTTCCATTTCATACAGCACCGCGCCCGGTTGAACCAGCGCCACCCAATACTCGACGTTACCCTTGCCGCTGCCCATGCGCACTTCCAAAGGCTTTTTGGTGACCGGCTTGTCGGGAAACACTCGAATCCACACGCGTCCGCCGCGCTTAATGAAATGCGTCAAGGCGCGGCGCGCGGCTTCGATCTGGCGTGACGTCAAACGTCCGCGCGTGATCGCCTTCAGACCGTATTGGCCGAAGCTTACTTTATTGCCGCGCAATGCCAAACCGCGATTGCGGCCTTTCATCTGCTTGCGATACTTTGTACGTTTAGGTTGCAGCATATTCAAACCTTATAAAGTTCATTTCTATATACCCTCTCCCTACGGGAGAGGGTAGGGTGAGGGAGATCAATTCGACCACCCCTCATCCCCATCCCTTCTCCCTTAAGGGAGAAGGGCGCGAGCCGAATGCGCTACGCGCATATTTCGTTCACCCGGCTTTTTTCTGAGCTTCCGCGTCATCCATCTTGGGCGCGTCTTTATCGAACACTTCGCCCTTGAAGATCCACACCTTCACGCCGATGGTGCCGTAGGTGGTGTGCGCTTCGGTAAATCCGTAATCGATGTCGGCGCGCAAAGTATGCAAGGGCACGCGGCCTTCGCGATACCATTCGGTGCGCGCGATCTCGGCGCCGTTCAAACGGCCGGCGACCATGATCTTGATACCCAAAGCGCGCAAGCGCATGGCGTTGGTCACGGCGCGCTTCATGGCGCGACGGAACATAATACGTTTCTCAAGTTGCTGTGCGATATTTTCCGCCACCAGCTGCGCGTCCAATTCCGGTTGACGCACTTCTTCGACCGCCAATTGCACCGGACGGCCGGCCAACTTGGTCAATTCATTACGCAACTTTTCGATGTCCTCGCCTTTCTTGCCGATGACGATACCGGGACGCGCGGTGTGCACCGTGATGTTGATGCTTTGCGCCGGACGTTCGATCACGATCGTGCTTACGGCTGCGCTCTTAAGCCGGATTTTGAGATAGCTGCGTAAAGCGATATCTGAAATCAAATATTGGGTATAGCTCTTGGTGCCGGCATACCATCTGGCGGTCCAGTCACGGCTGATTCCCATGCGGAATCCGATCGGATTGACTTTCTGACCCATTAGTTTCCTCTCCTCGTCTTCTTGCCTTTGGCGTCGCTCACCGTCACCGTGATGTGACTGGTGCGTTTAAGAATGCGTACGCCGCGGCCTTTGGCGCGAGCATGAAAACGTCGCAAGCTCGGTCCGCCATCGATGTTAATAATCGCGACTTTCAATTCATCGACATCCGCGCCTTCGTTATGCTCGGCGTTGGCGATGGCCGATTCGAGCACTTTGCGCACATGCGTCGCGGCTTTCTTAGGGCTGAACTGCAACAGTTCCAGCGCGCGCGCCACCGGAAGTCCGCGAATTTGGTCGGCGACCAGCCGGCCCTTCTGCGCGGATAAGCGAACAAATTTTAGAATCGCCGTGGCTTGCATAGTTATTCTTCCGTCGTGACTTTGCGGTCGCCGGAGTGCACTTTGAACGTCCGGGTGGCGGCAAATTCGCCGAGTTTATGGCCGACCATGTTTTCGGTGATCAACAGCGGCACGTGTTGCCGGCCGTTGTGCACCGCGATGGTCAGACCGACGAAATCCGGCATCACCGTCGAACGGCGCGACCAGGTTTTAATCGGCTTCTTACTATTTTCCATGCGCGCCTTGTCCACCTTGGCGGCCAAGTGCGCATCGATAAACGGTCCTTTTCTAACTGAACGTGGCATGGTTCACACTCTTATTTCTTGCGCCGATGAACGATCATGGAATTGGTGCGCTTGTTAGCGCGCGTCTTGTAACCCTTGGTCGGCGTGCCCCACGGGCTCACCGGATGACGTCCGCCCTTGGTGCGGCCTTCGCCGCCGCCGTGCGGATGGTCCACCGGGTTCATGGCGGTGCCGCGCACCGTCGGGCGAATACCGCGCCAACGCGTGGCACCGGCCTTGCCGATCTTACGTAATGAATGCTCGGCATTGCCGACTTCACCGATCACCGCGCGGCATTCAACGTGAATTTTTCGTACTTCGCCGGAACGTAAACGCAACTGCGCGTAATCGCCATCGCGCGCGATCAACTGGATACCAGCGCCCGCCGCGCGGCCGATTTGCGCGCCGCCACCTTGCTTCAATTCGACGCAATGCACGGTGCTGCCGACCGGCACGTTGCGCAAGGGCAAACAGTTGCCGGGTTTGATCGGCGCATCGGCGCCGGAAACAATCATGCTGCCGGCGACTACGTTCTTGGGCGCGATGATGTAACGGCGTTCGCCATCGGCGTACAAAACCAAAGCGATGTTAGCGCTGCGGTTAGGATCGTATTCCAAATGCTCCACGCGTCCCGGAACGCCGTCCTTGTCGCGCTTAAAGTCGATCAGGCGATAGTGACGCTTGTGACCGCCGCCTTGATGACGCGTGCAAATACGGCCGTAATTATTACGTCCGCTACCGCGATTCTGTTTTTCCAACAACGGTGCATGCGGCGCACCCTTATGTAAATCCGGGCTGACGATGCGCACCATGGCGCGTACGCCCGGTGAAGTTGGTTTGATTTTGACGATTGCCATTGGCGAGTTCCTTACTGTTGGCCAACGAAATTAATATCTTGGCCCGGCTTCAAACGCACGTAAGCCTTCTTCCAATCTTGCCGCCGACCGGCCATGCGCCCGCTTTTGCGTTTGCCTTTGACGTTGGTCACGGTCACCGATTCCACTTGTACGTTAAACATTTTTTCCACCGCCAGTTTGATCACCGGCTTGCTGGCGTCGCGGCGCACTTCAAACACCATCTGCCGGTGTTTATCCGCCAGACGCGTGCTCTTCTCCGAGATATGCGGCGCGAGAATCACATGAAATAATTTTTCTTCGCTTTGGCTCATGCCAGCATCTCCTCGAACTTCTTGACCGCGCCTTGGGTCATGATGACTTTTTCGTAACCCACCAGGCTGACTGGATCGGCGCCGTTAACCGTGCACACATCCACGCCGGGCAAATTGCGCGCCGCCAGCGTGACGCCGTTATCCAAACCGTCGAGCACGATCAAAGCTTTGGCCGCGCCTAATTTTGTCAGCTGGGCCAGCAAAATTTTGGTCTTGGGTTTTTCCACTTTAAATTCTGCCACCGTTACCAACCGACCCTGACGCAGCAGTTCGGACAAAATTGAACGTAAGGCGCTGCGATACATTTTACGGTTTACTTTCTGGGTAAAATTTTCATCCGGTGACGCCGGAAAAATTTTACCGCCGCCGCGCCACAAGGGACTGCGGATGGTGCCGGCGCGCGCTTGGCCGGTGCCTTTTTGGCGCCACGGCTTTCGGCCGCCGCCGCGCACTTCGGAACGGGTTTTTTGTTTGCGCGTGCCTTGACGGCCGTTGGCTTGATAGGCCACGACCACTTGATGCACCAGCGGCTCGTTAAAGTCCGCGGCAAACACGGCATCGGAAACTTGCAGCTCCGCAGTCGATCCGCTACCACTAATCATTTGTACTTTCATAACCCGTTTCCTTACTTCGCCGCCTGAGCGGTTTTCTTGGTGCGAACGCTGGGACGAATCAACACGTCTTGACCCTTGGGTCCAGGAATCGCGCCCTTGACCATGAGCAGATTACGCTCGGCGTCGATTTGCATAATTTCGAGATTCACATTAGTGCGCGTCACGCCGCCCAAATGGCCGGCCATTTTCTTTCCCGGAAACACGCGGCCCGGTGTTTGGCGTTGGCCGATAGAACCCGGTGCGCGATGGCTCAGCGAGTTACCGTGACTGGCACGGCCGCCGGCAAAATGATGGCGCTTAATG
>JACQBD010000143.1 GCA_016194665.1 Gammaproteobacteria bacterium | reverse complement strand
CTATGTCGACGCTGAGCGCTATCGGCACGATTTGCATCAAGCCGAATTGTTTCTCGCGGGCCGCAGTCAAACGATTATCGACGAAAGCATTCAGGGCATGGAGCAGGCTGCGGAAAAGCAAGATTACGAAACCGCCGCGCATTACCGCGACCGCATTGCCTTGCTCAAGCGCATCCAGCAGCGGCAATATATCAGCGCCGAGCAAGGCGACGCCGACGCCGTAGCGATTGCCACTTCAGGTGAAGCGGCCTGCATCGTGGTCACGTTTATTCGCGGCGGGCAAAATCTGGGGAATAAATTATTTTTTCCGCGCATCGGCGTGGAATCGACAGCGTCGGCGATACTCTCAGGATTTTTGGCGCAATATTATCTCGCCGCCGGCGGTTCCAACAGCCGCGTGATACCGGCGCGCATTTATATCAATCAAGCCATTGGCGACCGGATGTTGCTGGCGCAGGTTTTTTCCGAACAGGCCGGCAAAAAAATTACCGTTTCCGTCGGCAATCGCGGCGCGCCGCGGCGTTGGTTGCAAATGGCGACGGTGAACGCGACGCAAGCCTTGCGCCAGGAACTGGCTAACAAACTCGATATGCGCGCACGGTTTGAGACCTTGCGCGAGGCGCTGAACTTGGAAGCGATTCCGGAAAGAATCGAATGCTTCGATATCAGTCACAGCATGGGCGAGGCGACCGTGGCGTCGTGCGTGGTGTTCGACATGAACGGCGCGGTGAAATCGGATTACCGGCGTTTCAATATTGAAAATATCGAGCCGGGCGACGATTACGGCGCCATGACTCAGGCGCTGACGCGGCGTTACAAACGCATCAAGGAAGGCGAGGGCAAGCTACCGGATTTATTGCTGATCGACGGCGGCAAGGGACAGCTGTCCGTGGCGGAAAAGGTGATGCAAGAACTGCAGGTCGAAGGTGTTAAGCTGATAGGAGTGGCGAAAGGCGTCGAACGCAAGCCTGGCAAAGAACAACTTTTCTTGTCTGGCTCCAAGCAGCCCACTATACTGCCCGCCGATTCGCCGGGCCTGCATTTGATTCAACAAGTCCGCGACGAAGCGCATCGCTTTGCCATAGCCGGACACCGCATGCGCAGCCGGCGTACGCGCAAGACTTCGCCGCTGGAACAGATTCCCGGCATCGGCGGCAAACGCCGCCAAAACTTGCTGAAGAATTTCGGCGGCTTGCGCGAAGTGTCCTAACCTTGCTGCGTATCGCGCTGATTCCGCTGTTTGTGTTGGCTTATTATCTGACCAAACCTTGGGCGCACATGCTGGCGGCCGGAATATTTATTTTGGCGGCGTTGACCGATTGGCTGGACGGTTACTTAGCGCGACGCTTGCAACAAACTTCGCCGTTCGGCGCTTTTTTGGATCCGGTGGCGGATAAATTAATGATTGCCGCGGCGCTGGTCATGCTCGCCGCCGACCCCAGCGTGCATGCTTATGTCATCGACACGCGTTTATTCGCGATGGTGATCGTGGTGATTCTCGGCCGCGAGATCGCGGTGTCGGCGTTGCGCGAATGGATGGCGGAAGTGGGCAAGCGTTCGCACGTCGCAGTGTCTTTTATCGGCAAATCCAAAACCACCGTGCAAATGATCGCGATCGCGTTTCTGCTGTGGCAAAATTCTTTTTGGGGTTTACCGATTTTTAAGATCGGCGAGATCCTGCTTTATATCGCCGCCACCTTGACCCTGTGGTCGATGCTGAGCTACCTCAAAGCCGCTTGGCCTAATTTTTCGCGCAGCTGAAATAAAACTCGCCTAAATCGATCTCATCGCCGGGGCCAAGTGGTTCAACCGCAAGGAAATATCGGCTTTTGCGCTTGACAGTCCGTTAGCGCTCCTTACAATGGCGAACTCATGCGGGAATAGCTCAGTTGGTAGAGCGTAACCTTGCCAAGGTTAAGGTCGCGAGTTCGAACCTCGTTTCCCGCTCCAGATCACGTGGAAGGCAGCTTGCCTTCCATTTTTTTCTCACCGCTATAACGGCTGGGTAGCAGAGTGGTTATGCAGCGGCCTGCAAAGCCGTGTACGCCGGTTCGAATCCGACCCCAGCCTCCATTTAAAATAGGCTGTAAAATATCGCCGGTATTTTCAGCAACGCGCAAGCATTTGAGAGGGGGGCAATGAAGACATTCATAAGCTGGTCAGGTAGTGTCAGCCACAGGGTGGCGCTAACTCTTAAAGAATGGCTTCCGAATGTTATTCAAGCAGTTAACCCCTTTGTCTCTTCTGAAGATATCGCGAAAGGGGCACGGTGGTTTCCAGAGATTGGAGCACAATTAGAAAAAAATTTTGGCATCTTGTGCCTCACGCCTGAAAACCTCGCAGCGCCATGGTTACTTTTCGAGGCGGGCGCGTTATCAAAGGCTTTAGACCAAGCCAAAGTTTCGCCATTTCTTATCGGTGTTTCTAAGGCGGATGTTAAAGGTCCGCTTGCACAGTTCCAAATGACAGAGCCAACGCGCGAGGATGTAAAGAAACTCGTTTCGACAATCAACAACTCTCAGCCGGACAAAGATCAGTCCCTCCCAGCAGCGAAATTAGACGCTGCGTTCGACAAATGGTGGCCAGACTTAGAAGGGCATATTTCGACGCTTACAAAGGAAGCGGCAGCACCAGCTGCGGCAGTACCCGTACGCGCTGACCGGGACATCCTAGAAGAGATTTTGAACACAACTCGAGGGTTATCGCAGGAATTACAGACATTGAAACAAGACCAGCGGCGCACGATGGCCGAAGTAATAGCTTCAAAACTGCCCAATCCCTCGTTGTTTGATCTCATGTCAGGAACTTCAATTGTGGAGCTTGCGGCGCGTGGTCTTTCTAAACCTTTTGGCCTTCCTCCCAGTAGGTTTAAATAGACCGCAAGCCGACAAACCAACAAAACAAGATACATTAGATAAGCCCGGCCTTAGAAAGAAATAGCAAATGCTATTGAGGGCTGAGAAAAAAAGATAAGGGCCTTCGCGAAAATATAAGAAAATTTGAATTATTGTTGCGAGAAAGTTTTCGCACGATCTGCTTCTCTTGTGATTGTGGTGATCAACAAAAAAATCATAACGCTTATAGGAACCTCTAATTCAAATTTCCGTCATTCCCGCGAAAAAAGCGGGGATCTATAACTTACAAGTTATCATCTGTCTCAATATGTTGAGATTCCCGCTTTCGCGGGAATGACGAATTAATAGAGGTTCCCTTATGGCTATAACCACCGCCAGTGCAATTTTTTTAATGAATGCCTGAAGAAAGAAGCGTCGGTAGACGTAGGCAATTCTATGAGTCACAAGAAAATAACATGCGCATTCTTATTTCCTCTGAAGTATGCGCATTGCCACTCGTGGAAGGGCGGCGCGCACTTCAGGAGTGGCGTCGATATATCTCCAGGCATCTTTTTTATCTTCGGATAGATCGATAACTTTGAGGTATTCGGCAGTTTCCTCCGCATAATCTCGCGCCGTCTTCTCAAATTTTCTGTCGGGAAAATTAATGAGTTTTATTTTGATTCACGCTGCCTTGCGCTTGCGGTCCTCAAGTGAGAACCGGAACCCCGCTGCCTTAATCACGAGAAGCAGCGTTGAAAGTCGAGGATTACCCTTCGGCGATAGTATGCGATAGAGACTTTCGCGCGGAATGCCGGCGGCCTCGGCCACGCGCGCCATGCCGCGTGCCTCGGCGATGGTGCGAAGCGCCGACAGCAGCACGCGCGGATCGTCGTCCTCGATCGCCGCCGCCAGGTATTCACGTGCGAGCTTACGATCCGCGCGCAGTTCCTCGATCAGTCGCGCACGGTGTGAGACCGCTGCCTTGAGTCTGCTCATTTCTGTCTCCTCTTGAAGTCTTGCAAGTAACCTATAGCCCGGCCAATGTCGGAATTCTGGGTGCGTTTGTCGCCACCGACGAGAAGCAAGATGACCGTTTTGCCTACGCGGGCGTAGTAGACGCGATAACCCGCACCCCAATGAATGCGAAGCTCCGATACGCCTTCCCGGCACGGTTCGCAGTCGCCGAAGTTGCCGCCCTCCAGCCGTTCCAGTCGCGCGAGGATGCGTGCCTTCGCTTGCCGGTCGCGCAGAGTATTAAGCCAATCTGTAAAGGGTTCATCACCATCTGCGGTCTGATACCGGATCAAGTCGAGCATAAAATTAGTGTAATGTATACGATACAACAGGGCAATCCAGAAAAAGAGTTTTGTCCCGGGCTCGCATATTCAGCACCCGGGCTATGGTCTTAATTTCTGACCCTAACCGTTTATTGAAAAAGCCCGAAAAATATCCAAACCCGTCATTCCGACGCAAGCCGGAATCCAGGAATATTGATTTTCGCCATTTTTTAATAATCTGGGCCCAGTCCTCGGCTTAAAACATGCCGGGGCAAGTTTCGCCGGGGTGACAAAGCGTTTTTCAACAAACTGCTAACTGTCGCGGGTCGTTTTCTTGAGGTCTGCAAAGCCGTCTACGCCGGTTAGAATTTGACCCCAGCCTCGATTTCCTCTCCTCAGACGGCGTCATTCCTTGTACACTTCGCTGCGCAAAAATCCCGCGCCCGAGTGGCGGAATTGGTAGACGCAACGGACTTAAAATCCGTTGGGGGGCAACCCCCGTGCCGGTTCGATTCCGGCCTTGGGCACCATTAGTTACAAGTATTCAAAACCCTGCCTCACGCTTTAACCCTCTGAAAAGCCTAGGTTGATCTTGTTCCTGGCATTCGCATTGCACATATACTGAAGACAGAAACAATTTTAACAACGGTTATGGAGCGCGCAGCGTGTGTGTTCAATAAGTTAGGGGGCGCGAACAAGCATGAATGAAGTAAAGCCGGGAAGACGACTGGGCATCGGTGTCGGGCTGGGTTTTACCCTAATGCTGATTTTAATGTTGAGTTTAGCCTTCATTGGCCTGACGCGCATGGCCGCCACCAATCAGCATCTCGAAGACATCGTCTCGCATAATATGGCTAAGCGGGAGTTGGCGTTCCAAATGAATTTGGCTTTGCTTGAGCGCCTGGTGAGCATGCATTCCTTAATCGTCATGACCGATGTATTCGATCAGATCGAAGAAGCGGATCGCATGCGCGAGCACGGTGCGAAATTTCTCGAGCAACGGCAGAAGCTGGAAAGCATGCCGCTCACTGCGGAAGAGAAAACCATTCTTTCCAAAATCCGCGAACAGGCCGTGAAGACTCGGCCTTTGACCGAACAAGTGACGGAGGAGGTGCTCGCCGGTCACGTCGATCAGGCGCGCATCACTATCCGCACGCATGCGATTCCGGCGCAAGCCGCCGTTGTTCAGCACGTCAATGAATTTATCGCCGTGCAACAACGCGATATCGAACGAGTGATTGCGCAAGCCGCGGAATCTTACGCTTTCGCGCAACGGTTAATGTTTACCTTGGGCGGCTTAGCCGCCGGGATAGGTTTACTCATCAGCATTTTTGTCATTCGCAATACGGTGCGGCAAGCGCGTTCGTTGCAGCATCAAGCAATGTTCGATAATCTCACCGATCTGCCTAACCGCACGCTGTTTACCGATCGTCTGCAGCAAGCCATTTTAATCGGGCGGCGCGAAAAACATCCGTTCGGTTTGATCGTCATGGATTTAAACCGTTTTAAAGAAATTAACGATACCCTCGGGCATCATGTCGGCGATCGCGTGTTGCAACACGTGGCGACTTGCGTGCGGACTTGTCTGCGCGAATCCGACACCGTGGCGCGCATGGGCGGCGATGAATTCGTCATCTTGCTGGCGACCGTGAGCGATTTAAACGGCGCGGTGGCTGCGGCCAAGAAAGTCTTACAGTCCTTGAGCTCACCTCTAGACATCGCTGGACGAAAATTAGACATCGGCGCCAGTCTGGGCGTGGTGTTGTTTCCACAGCACGGTGAAGCGGCTGATGTATTACTGCGCGAAGCGGATGCCGCCATGTATGTCGCCAAACAATCGCACAGCGGATATCGCGTATATAGCGACGAGCTTGGACACGGCGTCGACGACCGCATGGCTTTGCAAGGCGAATTGCAGCGCGCCATCGCCAACAATGAACTCATCCTGTATTACCAACCGAAAATTGATTTTAGCGCCGAGCGCGTGAACGGCGTGGAAGCCCTGGTGCGCTGGCAGCACCCGCACTATGGTTTGATGCTTCCGGATAAATTTATTCCGCTGGCTGAGCAGACCGGTCTTATCAAGCCCTTGACTCATTGGGTTTTGAAAACAGCGCTGCGTCAAAGCCAAGCATGGCGGCAAGCGGGGCTGTCGCTGTCGGTATCGATCAATATATCGGCGATCAACGTTCAAGACCCGGAGTTTCCTGGCCAAGTCGCGGGTCTGTTAGCCGAATTCCCCGTTCCGCCGGCGCTATTGGAACTGGAACTGACGGAAACGGCGGTGATGTCTGAGCCGGCGCGCGCCGTGGAATGCATTCGCAAGTTGAGCGCGCTCGGTTTGCAAATCGCCATCGATGATTTCGGCACCGGATATTCCTCCATGGCGTATCTGAAAGAATTGTTAGTGGCCAAAATAAAAATCGATAAATCCTTCGTGACTAACATGGCCGTCAATCACAATGACGCAGTGATCGTGCGTTCTACCGTGGAGCTGGGTCATAATCTGGGGCTCAAGGTAATCGCTGAAGGCGTGGAGGATCAGGTGGTCTGGGACCGGCTTAAGGGGCTCGGTTGCGATTCAGCGCAAGGCTATTACATGAGCCATCCCTTGCCTCCGGACGAATTCTTGGAATGGCTTAAGCGCTCGCCTTGGGGCTGAATATGCTTGCTCTGAGACAAATTTATCCTGGGCACGCTACGCAAGTCGCCTATCCCCGCGCCAAGCGGCGGAATTGGCGGACGCAACGGACTTAAAACCCAAAAGGGCGAGCGCGGTGCCGATTTGAATCCGGCCTTGCTGCGCCATTCGATAACTTTTTTAAATTAATTTATGTAGTTAGACGTTTGTCATTAAGTAATATAATACTTATTGTGCCAGGCATGACATATGCATATTTTCTGCAAACTCAATAGTTGTCGAGGTGTTTCCATGAAATTCGCTTCACTTATGTGTTCAAGCGCGTTGGTCCTTTTTTATAGTTTGTCGGCGCTGGCCGAAACTTCCTCTTCGCAGTATCCGCATCGCAGCTCCTATCCAGACGTTGCGATCATGTCGACCGAACAGCTGACGCAGGAACGCGCCAAAGTGGAAGTTATCGACGTGCGCTCGAAGTTCGAATTCG
>JACQBD010000030.1 GCA_016194665.1 Gammaproteobacteria bacterium | reverse complement strand
TCAATCTCACGGAAATTATCGAACAATGTCGGGTCGGCTGGCAACGGCAAGGGCGCCGATTTATATACCGCGTTTTCCACCGAGCGGTCAAACAAGGAATCACCGCTCGAACGCACCACCGACGCCGCCAATACCTCGCCACTCGGCGTCAGGCGCACGCTGACGACGCATTTCAATCCTTTGGACGTGCCCTGCGGCCGGCTCCAACTGCGGCTCACGCGCTGCCGGATCAAAGCCTTGTACTTATCGACCTCGGTGGCCGCGCGCGCGGCGCGCGCCGCGTCTTGACGCGCTTTTTCTTCCGCCGCCAATTGTTGCTGCAGCGATTGCTCGGCTGACTTTTGCCGGTGCAGCTCTTCTTTCTTGCGCTCCATTTCAGCGGCGCGCTTTTGTTCCTTCTCTTGCTTCTCCGCCAATTCTTTCTTCTTGCGCTCGGCGTCCTTGCGTTGCTGCTGTTCGTCTTCTAGTTTTTTCTTCAAGTCCGCTTGCTGGCGTTTTTCGGCTTCGGCTTTTTTGCGCGTGGCTTCCGCTTCTTCTTGCGCGCGCTTATTTTCCTCGACTTTAGGCGCCGGCGCGTTCGAAATCACCGTGGCTTGCACGATTTTTAGATCGGGCTCCGGTTGCGTGGTCCAGCGAAAACCGATCACCAACAGCACGATGACCAGCGCATGCACTACCACGGCATAAAAAATGGCGCGAACCCTTCCAGGATTATGGCGCTTTTGGCTGAACACGTTAGGGTTTTCTCGGTGGCTCCGTCAGCAAGCCGACGCTCGGCGCGCCGGCCGCTTGTAATAAGGTCATGGCCTTCACGACCTCGCCGTAATTCGATTGGCGATCGCCGCGAATCAACACCGGCGTCTGCGGCCGCAGGCGTAAAATTTTTTCCACCTTGCGGCTTAATTCATCGCTAGAGATGCGGCGGTCGTCGAGAAAATATTTTCCCTCGCGATCGATCGTCACCACCAGCGTTTCATTGTCGGGGCTGTCGACCGGGCGCGCCGCGGCTTGCGGCAAATCGACTTTCACGCCCTGCGACAACAGCGGCGCGGTGATCATAAAGATCACCAGCAACACCAGCATGACATCGATGTACGGCACCACGTTGATCTCGCTCATGAGCTTCTTGCGGCGTTTGCGGTACGGTTCCACGCTTACACTCTCGAGGCCGAAGCAAATGCCTGGCGCTGCACCACACTGGCGAACTCTTGCATGAATATTTCGTAACGTGTCACCAAGCGTTCGACGTTGTTCGAATAACGGTTATACGCGATCACCGCCGGAATCGCGGCAAACAAACCGATGGCGGTGGCGATCAGCGCCTCGGCGATGCCGGGCGCGACGTGCGCGATGGTCGCTTGCTGCACCGTGCCGAGCGCGCGAAACGAATTCATGATGCCCCACACGGTGCCGAACAGGCCGACGTAAGGACTGGTCGATCCGACCGTGGCTAGAAACGATAGATGCGTTTCCAAATAATCGATCTCGCGCGACAACGCCACACGCATGGCGCGTTGCACGCCCTCGAGCACGTCCATGGGTTGAATATTGGTTTGCTGATTAAAGCGTTTGTATTCGCGAAAGCCTTCGACAAAAATGCTGGCCATGCCGGTGGCGTTGGCCTCTTTGCGCGATTGCTCGGTATACATTTGATTGAGATTGCTGCCCGACCAAAATTTGGCTTCGAAGCGGTCGGCGGCGAGATTCGCGGCTTTGAGCGCGAACCATTTGCGGAAGATCATGGTCCAGGAAACCACCGAGGCCGCCATCAGCAAGGCCATCACCAGCTGCACCGGCAAGGACGCGTGTTGCACCAACGACAGCAGGGCAATCCCTTCAGAAGCATTCACGTTCACGACATATCTCCCTTAACCAAACGCGTTTTAATATATTCCGGAATCGGGCGCGGACTAAAACTGGCGGCATCGATACACGCCACTTTCACTTCGCCCTCGCACAAGCTGAGATCGTCGCGGCGAATTTGTTGATTAAAAGTAATGCTGGCATTGCCGCATTGATGGATTTGCACTGTCGCCTGCAACAAATCGTTAAACCGCGCCGGCTTTAGAAAATCAAGTTTCGCCGAACGCACCGCAAATAGGATGCCGTCGCGGCGTAAAAGTTCATCTTGCTCGAAGCCCAGGGCGCGCAGCCATTCGGTGCGGGCCCGTTCCATGAATTTAATATAATTGGCATAGTACACGACTTTGCCGGCGTCTGTGTCTTCGTAATACACCCTAATCGGGATGGAAAAAACCGGTTTCATTCTTTATTGATTGTTGACCGCGGAGAGAGCGGAGCTAAGCGCGCTTAACAAAATGACTTTGCATCTCGCATTGAACCGTAGGGTGCGCCCTGCGCACCGGAATATTACGTGGTGCGTGGGACGCACCCTATATCCACTCCTCATTTTATTAGAGGTCCCCTACAGTTAAACTTCATAGTCAAATTTCTTATTTCACTCCTCGAACATGCTGCGTTGCGTTTGATCGGCGGCATTGGGCGCGCGCAAACCGAAGTGGCGCCAAGCGGCGGCGGTTGCCAGACGTCCGCGCGGCGTGCGTATCAAGTAGCCTTGCTGAATTAAAAACGGTTCAATCACATCTTCAATCGTATCGCGTTCCTCGCTGATGGCCGCGGCCAGATTGTCCACGCCCACCGGCCCGCCGGAAAATTTCTCGATCACCGCCAGCAACAGCTTGCGGTCGAGCATGTCGAAGCCGCATTGATCCACTTCTAACATATTCAACGCCAACTCGGCGATGGCGCCGGTCAGACGTCCGTCGCCTTTGATCTGCGCGAAATCGCGCGCGCGCCGCAGCAAGCGATTGGCGATGCGCGGCGTGCCGCGCGAACGCCGCGCCATCGCCTCCACCGCTTCCGGTTCGATACGCACGTCCAATATGCCGGCGGAACGCGCGACGATGCGGATCAATTCTTCGGGATTGTAAAACTCCAAGCGCTGCACGATGCCGAAGCGGTCGCGCAACGGCGAAGTCAGCAAGCCGGCGCGCGTGGTCGCACCGACCAATGTGAACGGCGGCAGATCGAGCTTAATGGAACGCGCCGCCGGACCTTCGCCGATAAGAATATCGAGCTGGTAATCTTCCATCGCCGGATACAGAATTTCCTCAACCACGGGACTGAGGCGATGAATCTCGTCGATGAACAGCACATCGTTGGGTTGTAGGTTGGTCAGCAGCGCCGCCAGGTCGCCGGGGCGCTCGAGCACCGGCCCGGATGTTTGACGCAAGCCCACGCCCATTTCATTGGCGATAATGTGCGCCAGCGTGGTCTTGCCCAAACCCGGCGGACCGAACAGCAGCACATGGTCCAAAGCTTCCTGGCGTTCGCGCGCCGCGGCGATAAAAATCTCCATTTGCCGGCGTATCGGCTCCTGGCCGATATATTCGCCCAAACGCGCGGGCCGCAAACGACGGATGTCGGCGACCTCCTCGACCGGGTCGAGAGGCTGGGCGGATACCAAGCGGTCAGTTTCGATCATATGATAGATGTTCTCCAACTCCCCCTCTCCCGCAAAGCGGGAGAGGGGGAGGGGTGAGGGTTCCTCCAGTTCTGTGCAACCGGCTTCCTTTGTACCGTCATGCCGCCGCCAGCGCAACCTCGCCTCATTTACGCCATGCCCTTCAGCGCCTGCCGAATAATCTCTTCCGCGCTAAGTCCTTGCGTGGCCACATTGCGCACCGCGCGGCTGGCTTCATTAGCCTTGTAGCCGAGCGACACCAGGGCGCTGACTGCTTCGCTTATTGGATCGGCAGGTGTCATGGGCCGCGAATTGATCACAGAGGATGGCGCCGTTCCCATTTCTTTTGGCAGCTTGCCGCGCATTTCAATAATGAGACGTTCGGCGGTTTTGCGTCCGATGCCTGGAACTTTGGTAAGCCGGGCAACATCTTCATCGGCAATACAATGAAAAAATTCTTCGTCTGACAAACCCGAGAGCACCGCAAGCGCCACGCGCGGACCAACGCCATTCACCTTCAGCAGTTCACGAAACAAGCGCCGCTGTGCCTCGCGCGCGAAACCATATAATAGATGCGCGTCCTCGCGCACCACTAAATGCGTATAAAGCGTCACCTTCTCGCCCACCGCGGGAAGTTCGTAAAAAGTAGTCATGGGTGCTTCGAGTTCGTAACCCACGCCACTAGCATCCACCAGTAACGCTGGCGGTTCTTTGCGTAACAATACGCCGTGCAGACGCCCGATCATAAGACAAGCCTCATTCCGCGACCGCGTTTTGATTTTCGGCGCGGCAGTGCTTGGCCGAGCTGCCGCATGCCGACAGCGTGATGCGCATGGCAAAACTTGCGGCTTGCCTGCATGACCCTTGCCGACCGCGGCGCTTTTGATTTGCAAAGCGGTGTACTCGGCGATGTCGATGGTTTGATTGGCCCCCGCCAGAATCGCCGCGCCACGCGCTTGGCCGAGTTTAAGCGCGGAATCCGGATTGCGCGCCATGAATATTTTTTCAACCGCCAACACCGTCGGTTGATAGGTTTGAATAATTTCCGTCACGCCGTCATAAATCGTTTTGAGTTTGTCGCCTAAATTTCCTTTGGCGACGCGCACGCAACCGCTGGCGATGTACTGAAGTTTTCCATTGCGTAACACTTGCACCACGCCGAAGCCGGTGACACGCGAACCCGGGTCAATTCCTAATATACGCATTAGCGCACTAACTCCCCCTCTCCCATCGGGAGAGACCGCACGGCCAAACGGCATTGCCGAAAATTGACGCCATGAACCGTGCGCTCTCTTCCCTCACCCTCATTCCCTCTCCCGGTGGGAGAGGGAGGCGAGCCGATGCGGCCTTCGGCCGCAGGTTCATGAATGGGGATGGGGTGAGGGGAATCGATAGGAAATTTATTCCCACCCTCACCCCCGCCCCCTCTCCCAGAAGGAGAGGGGAGTGAGCCGGCGACGCTCATGATACGCGTCACCTTATGTGATTGGCGCATCAACTCGCCCGCTTTAACAACTCATCGGGAAATTCAGCATTGGAAAATACATTTTGCACGTCATCCACATCTTCCAGTGCTTCCAGAAGCGCGAGAATTTTTTGCGCGTCGTCGTTATTAACCGGCACGGACACAGCGGCATGTTGCGCCAATTCGGCATGCTCGGGCTTGAGACCGTGCTGGGTCATGGCGCTGACCAGCGCATGAAAATTTTCCGGCGCGGTTAATACTTCGATAGAACCGTCGGCATCGGTCGTCACATCGTCGGCGCCCGCTTCCAGCGCGGCTTCAATGATTTTGTCTTCACTTAAACCCGGCGGGTAATGCAGCACGCCGGTTTTTTTAAACAGAAACGCCACCGACCCATCTTGACCTAGATTGCCACCGTGTTTGGAAAAAGCATGCCGCACTTCGCCCACGGTGCGTGTGCGGTTGTCGGT
>JACQBD010000142.1 GCA_016194665.1 Gammaproteobacteria bacterium | reverse complement strand
CATTTGGGTTTTCGCGTTTAGAGCTGATGGCAACATTGCCGGGCGCGCGATTTTATAGTCAGCATGGCTACCTGCCGGGCGCGTCCATACAATATGAATTGGCGCCGGGATTGAAAATAGAATTCGTTCCCATGCACAAAATATTGCGCTGACGATAACTGACGCAGGTAATAATTAACTTTTACAAATGAGAACCACATGAGCACACGTTTATTCGCATTCGTCGGAGGAAACACAGGAGAATGGCGCGTGCTTCGAACGCACACCATCGTCGGCGCGCCGCTACCCGAAGCGAAGCGGCTCGCCCTCGTGCCTGACTCGCTAGTGTCGCCCGAGCGCGCTGCCGCCAGTTGGGTGCTGCGCGGCATCACCAGCAACGAACGTTACGTGCTGCGGACTGAAAAAGAACAGCTGACGGCGAAACAGCCCGGCTTAAATCGTCCTGAGGCGCTGTGCGCGGCGCTGATCCCCATCCGTAAAAATGCCGCGTGGTGGAATCTGCAGCAAGACGAACGCCGCCGGGTGTTTGAACAACAATCCCAGCACACCGAAATCGGACTGCGCTATCTGCCGGCGATCGCGCGCCGGTTGCATCACTGTCGCGACTTGAGCGAGAGTGAACCGTTCGATTTCTTAACCTGGTTCGAATACGAGCCGGCGCATGAAGCGGCATTCAATAAATTAGTGGCGGAGCTGCGCGCCTCGCCGGAATGGCAATACGTGGACAGAGAAATCGACATTCGTTTGCAACGGCAGCCGGCTTCATCGCCGCCGTCACCGCGCGATGCTGCGGCTTAATAAAATCCTACTGTATTTTCTGGCGCTCGGCGTGGCGTTCTACGCCGTGTTCGCTTATAGCTTTTTTCCTCTGGGATCGTTAGTGCATCCGCTAATGAAATTAAATTTTCAAGCCCATGCCGGCGGTGTTTATCTGCACGTATTTGCCGCGGCGCTGGCGTTGCTGCTCGGGCCATTGCAATTTTCCAGCGCCTGGCGCCAACAAAATCCGCGATGGCATCGCTGGAGTGGACGCGTTTACTTAATTCTCGGCGTGTTAGTGGGCGGTCTATCCGGCTTATACATCGCGCAATTTGCTTTCGGCGGCTGGATCGCGCGCTCAGGATTTAGCCTGCTTGCGCTGGCGTGGTTGTTTTCCGGACTGATGGCTTATCGGGCGATTCGCCGTGCGGATATTTTCAATCATCGCCGCTGGATGCTGCGCAATTTTTCCTTGACCTTCGCCGCGGTGACTTTGCGTATCGACTTGGGCTTGTTTTCGGCGGCCGGCGTTACGTTCGAGGTTTTTTATCCGTGGCTGGCGTGGTTATGCTGGCTGCCGAATGGGATGTGGGCGGAATGGTTCATAAGCACAAAATCAAATGCGCCGTTTAAAGCGGATGCGGTTGCGCCGCGTTCGATGTAAATGGAAGTATTAAGGCTTGTTGGGGTTCGCTGCGCTCACCCCAACCTACATGAATGAATTTAACATATGCGGTCTTCTAAAAAACCAAGGCGTTTCAAAAATCCCGAAGTCGCTGCGGTTTTCAAAAATTATCCGCCAACCGTACGCACCAAACTCATGTGCTTGCGTCAATTAATTTTCGACACGGCCGCGGCCACGGCGGAAGTCGGCGAACTGGAAGAAACGCTTAAATGGGGACAGCCAAGTTATCTGACGACTCAATCCAAAAGCGGCAGCCTTATTCGGATCGACCAGATAAAAACCGGCGACGGCGACTACGCTTTGTATTTTCACTGTCAAACCACATTAGTGGATACTTTCAAAGAAATGTATCGAGAAAAATTTAAATTCGCCGGCAATCGCAGCATTCTATTTAACGTCGGCGACAAAATTCCGCTCAAGGAACTGCGCCAGTGTATTTCCTTGGCGCTGACCTACCATCGCGATAAAAGATAATCGCCTGATTTACATCGAAGAGAATATATCCATGAAATATTGTCCTGAATGCGCCGGCCGCTTGGAAGCAAAAATTATCGACAGTGTCGAGCGCAAAGTCTGCACGCAACTGGGCTGTGATTTTGTTTTCTGGGACAATCCGACGCCGGTGGTAGCGATGCTGGTGGAGTACCAAAGCGGAATTATTCTCGCCCGCAATTCCAAATGGGATGCCGGCCTGTTTTCCGTGCTCACCGGATTTTTGGAAAAAAATCAATCGCCCGAGCAAGCCGCGCTCAGCGAAGTGAAACAAGAATTGGGACTCGACGGGCAAATAAAAAAATTCATCGGTCACTATGCCTTGTTCGAGACCAATCAAATTATTCTCGCCTTCGCCGTGGCCGCGCACGGCGCTTTAAAAATCAACCATGAAATCGCCGAAGTTAAGATTTTTACGCAAGCCGCTATCGCGACTTACTCCTTTGGGCGGTTTGCGGTCACGCGCGCGATCGTGCAGGATTGGCTGGCGCAACCGCCGTCACGGAACTAAATATCATGACCGCCAGCGACGAATACACGCAATACGTTTTAGAACAATTGCAGCCGGTGCTGGCGGTGAATACGCGACGTTTTTTCGGCGGCGTGGGAATTTTTTACGGTGCGCGGCACTTCGCCATGATCATGGGCAATAGTTTATATCTGGCGGTGGATGATGAGTCGCGGCCACGGTATGAAAAAGCAGGCATGGGCCCGTTTTCCTACCGCACCAAAAAAGGAATTATAAAAGTTCGCAAATATTACGAATTGCCGGAAGAGATTCTCACCGATCCGGTGGAACTTAAGGTCTGGGCGCGCGAATCGATTCGCGTGGCGGATAAGACGCGCAAGAAGAAGAGTAAGTCAAAATCGCCGCGGCGCGTTAAAAAAAGTACGCGTTAAAAACGCTTATCGACGTTTACGTGAAGCGTTACCGAAGGACTCCGACGTAGTTTTCGTGCTGAAATCATCCGCAGCATGTTGTCCATGCTATTGGCGCTCAACGAGCCCATTTAATCAAAACCCCGGGCTTGGAAAAATTGGCAAAGCTGCTTTTCGAGACTTGGGGGTTTGCTCCTAAGT
>JACQBD010000141.1 GCA_016194665.1 Gammaproteobacteria bacterium | reverse complement strand
TTCGGCGATCGGGATGTCGAGGATGTCGAGATTCTGTTTGCGAATCAGGTAGAGCAACAAATCCAGCGGACCTTGAAACGCTTCGAGAAAAACTTCCAGCGCATCCGGTGGAATGTATAAATCTTGCGGCAATTGCGTCAGCGTCTCGCCGCGCACGATCGGCATCGAGATTTCAGTTTCGGTCGGTGTGCTCATCAGCTGTATCCTAAACCCATGGCGGCGCGCACGTCGGTGAGCGTGGCTTCGGCGGCTTCTTGGGCGCGCTTGGTGCCATCGGCGATGACATTTTTTATCGTCAGCGGGTCGCGCAAAAATTCCGCGGCGCGTTCTTGTATCGGTTTTAATTCGGCCAATACCGTATCGATGATCGGTTGTTTGCATTCCAAGCAACCGATGCCGGCCGAGCGACAACCTTTTTGCACCCAATCTTTGCGTTCGGCGTCGGAATACACCACATGAAAATCCCACACCGGACATTTATCGGGATTGCCCGGATCGGAACGATGCACGCGTGCGGGATCGGTGGGCATGGTGCGTAATTTTTTCGCCACTTCGTCGGTGGATTCGCGCAGGCTAATTACGTTGTCGTAGGATTTAGACATCTTGCGTCCATCGAGGCCCGGCATTTTCGAGGCTTGCGTCAGCAGGGCTTGCGGCTCGGGCAGGATTATTTTGCCACCGCCTTCGAGAAAACCAAATAATCTGTCTTTGTCGCCGAGCGCGATATTTTTTTGGCGCTCCAGAAGCGCGCGCGCGGTTTCCAAGGCTTCGCGATCGCCGCGTTCCATATAGGCGGTGCGCAGTTCGCGATAGAGCTTGGCGTTTTTCTTGCCCATTTTTTTGATCGCCTCCTCGGCACGGATTTCGTAATCCGGCTCGCGCCCGTAGAGGTGGTTAAAGCGGCGCGCCACTTCGCGCGTCAATTCCACGTGCGCCACCTGATCTTCGCCGACGGGAACCAAGCCGGCGCGGTAACTCAGAATATCAGCGCTTTGCAGCAAGGGGTAGCCCAAAAAACCATAGGTCGATAAATCGCGTTCTTGCAACTGGATCTGTTGATCTTTATAAGTCGGCACCCGCTCTAACCACGACACCGGCGTAATCATGGACAACAACACGTGCAGTTCGGCGTGCTGCGGCACGCGCGACTGAATAAACAGCGTTGCGGAATTAGGGTCAATGCCGACCGCCAGCCAGTCCACCACCATATCCCAAACGCTCTCTTCGATAACACGGGTGTCTTCGTAATGGGTGGTGAGCGCATGCCAATCAGCCACGAAAAAATAGCATTCGTATTCGGTTTGCAGCTTAAGCCAATTTTTCAGCACTCCATGGTAATGCCCCAGGTGCAGCCGGCCGGTCGGGCGCATGCCCGACAGGACGCGCATGGGCTGACCGGGAAGGACGGTGCTCATCCTAATCCAACCGCCAAGGAGACCAGACGTTCTACCAAATGTATCGGCGGACCGATAACGCGGCCCAAAATACCCGTCATCATTAAACCTAACAGAATAAAAAATCCGAACTGCTCAAGACGCGCCAGCTGCCAAGCCCAAGGGCCCGGCAATAAACCCACGGCGACGCGGCCGCCGTCTAATGGCGGCAGAGGAAGAAGATTAAGGATCATAAATACTGCGTTGATTTCTATACCAAACTGTCCCATGTATTGCATGGGAATGCCGGCCCAAGACGAGGGCCCAAGTACTTCGCCAATCCGCGCAATCACCGCCCAGAACAACGCCATGATTAAATTCGAGACCGGTCCCGCGGCCGCGACGATGGCCATATCGCGCTTGGGATGACGCAGGTTTTCCCAAGTCACCGGCACCGGTTTAGCCCAACCAAAAATGAATCCGCCTAACATTAATAAGAGTCCCGGCACCAACACGGTACCGATGGGGTCGATATGTTTCAGGGGATTTAAAGTAAGCCGCCCAAGGCGCTGCGCCGTGGGGTCGCCAAAATGCTTTGCCACCCATCCATGCGCGACTTCGTGGACGGTGATAGCAAACAATAAAGGCAATATCGCAACCGCGACAAACTGGGGAAGGCTTAGCTCAGGCATCGGCCGCAGAGTATATCAGGAGCCGAGCGCGACATAAAACCGAGAATTGCCCTTATCTTACTGATTTTTCATGGGATCAACCGCCAAATTGGCTGCTCTCTCCGCGCCCTTGGCGCAGCAGTTTGGCCTGGCCCTGCTCCAATTCGACGACGGTGGTGGGTTCAAGCCCGCAGAATCCGCCATCCACCACCAAATCGACATCATGCTCCAAGCGCTGGCGGATTTCTTCCGGGTCACTCAAGGGCAGGGTCTCGCCGGGAAGGATTAAAGTCGAACTCATCAATGGTTCATTCAGCTCGGTTAACAGCGCTTGCGCAATCACATGTGCGGGAATGCGTAGGCCGATGGTCTTGCGCTTAGGGTGTTGCAGGCGGCGTGGCACCTCGCGCGTCGCCGGTAATATAAAAGTGTACGGACCTGGCGTGTTGGCCTTGAGCAAACGGTAATCGGCGTTGCCCACGCGCGCGTACTGCGCCACTTCCGAAAGATCGCGGCAAACCAGAGTGAAATTGTGCTGATCGTCCACCCGCCGCACGCGGCGAATCCGTTCCATCGCCTGCTTATCGCCGATGTGACAGCCGAGCGCGTAACTCGAATCCGTGGGATAAACAATGACGCCGCCAGCGCGCACGATATCCACGGCGCGTTTGATAAGACGCGATTGCGGATGGGTAGGATGGATCTGGAAGTATTGTGCCATGGTTCAAAAATACCATGCCCCTATCATCAGGGGCATGGGTTTACAGCTTTTTTAAAATCTAATGGAAAATAATTTAACTATATTTGGGAGTTCTTAAAAAACTTTCAAGAGATAAGCGTTATTTTTTGCGCATGAATTTTTCCAACTGATCGCCGGCCCATTTCTGGCCACCCAAACCAAACGCCAGCGCCAAGGCCAAAATCAGACCGCCCAACAGAATTAAAAACGCCGGATACAGAATACGGTCGGCGATATTGATCTGGCCCAAGGCGATAATAATCACAAAAATGGAAATGGCGTAACGCGTTAAACGTGCGATCAAGGCGGCGTCTTCCAGGCCGATATTGCGGCTATACGCTGTCACCACGTCCGACACAAAACGCGCGAAATAAAGTCCGATCGCCAAGATCAAAACTGAAACGATTACGTTGGGAATAAATTGCGTGACACGACTGAACAATTCGGACACGACCGTGAGTCCCAACGAGTTAAAAGCGATCAGCAAGGTCAGTAAGATGACTAGCCAATAAACCAAGATACTGATCACTTCAACGGTGTTCGTTTTTACTCCGCCTTGTTTGAGAAAACCGTCTAAGCCGGCTTTTTCCGTTAACATATCGAAGTTAATCGCCTTGAGTCCACGGCTGACAATAAAATAAATTGTTTTCGCGATCAGCCAGCCCACCACCAGAATAACGATCGCCCCGAGCAGCTTGGGCAGCAGTTGCCCCAACTCCATCATGAAAGTTCTAACCGTATCCATAATGATATTGACTTGTTGATCCATACACAGCTCCTTGGCTTATGGTTTAAAACTGCGAATCCAAACCCCTCAACGTGCGCTGTTGCCGCGGCGCGTTGACTCTTTAGTTATAGTCGGGATTCCTGCCAAGCATGCCAAACGGGGGTGCAAAATGCGGGTAATTTAGCCAACTTCCCCAGCGCCACCCAGGGTTTTTCGGGCCCATGGTAGTCGGAACCGGCGGACGCTAAAAAGCCATGTTCGACGGCTAAGTGCGCGAAATGCAGACTGGCCTCGGGCGCATGACTGCCGGAAATCACTTCGATCGCTTCACCGCCGCATTCGCGAAATTCATTGAACAAACGTTTCAGTTTGCCAGCGCTTAACGCATACCGCGCCGGATGCGCAATCACCGCTTGGCCGCCGGCGGCGCGTATCCAACTAACCGCTTCGGATAACGTCGCCCATTGGCCTGGCACGTAACCGGGTTTGCCACGCAACAAAAATTGTTTAAACGCTTGCTGCATGCCGCGCACATAACCTTGATCGACCAGAAAATGCGCGAAATGCGTGCGCGAAACGATCGCGCCTTTGGCTAAGCGCATGGCGCCTTCGTAAGCGCCGGCGATTTTTTTCTTTTGCAAACGTCGGCCGATCTCTTGCGCGCGCCATTGTCGAAACTCGCGCAAACGCGCCGTGCCTTGTTGTAGATCGTTATGCGTAGGATCGATGTTAAGTCCGACGATATGTACTGTCTGTCCTTGCCAGGTAACGGAAACTTCTATGCCCGGAATCAGACTAATGCCTAAACGATTCGCCGCCGTCTGCGCTTCAGCTAAACCATCCGTAACATCGTGATCGGTCAAGGCCAATACCTCGACTCCTGCGGCGTGCGCGTGCGTCACCAACTCGGTAGGCGTGAGCGTGCCATCGGAACGTTGACTGTGCGTGTGCAAGTCGTAACGCCGCGCTGGCGGAGGATTAAGGACTATATTGGTATTGCCCAAGATGCAAACAGGGTATCATTGATCAAAGTGAATTATACCGGAGTTAACGCTTAAACCGTCATGAATATTGTTTTTCCACCTAATCTCGCCGAGGCCGTGTTGCGCTTCAAGCACGCCGCGACCGAAATTCATGAGACTTACGAATCGCGCCGCTCGTCTGAATCTAATCAGGTCACCCCGGCGCAATTAACCGAAGCGATTAACCAATTTTTCAGCATCACCACCCGCCTGGATCGCGAGCAAGGCGAAGTCGGGCCGATTTTAAAAGACGACGTCACGCAATTGGGCGACTACGGCATGACCTTGCTAACCGATTTGGCGGCGTGGGCTGGACAATTAAATTTACCGACTGCACGTCAAGATTTAGAAATCGTAACGCTGGCCGCGACCGATTGGGTCATACGGCATGAAGGATTTATACGCGAGCTCGATCCGGTGGTGAATGCACTGGCCAATTTCGCCAATCGCATGCAAGAACCGCAAGCGCTCGAACCGTTGACGCAATTCATGGGGCGCGTGGCGCACGCCAGTTCGCACCTGATCAAACAAGATTTGGAAAAAAATAATCCCGGCCGCCCGTGGCGCGTGCTGCACTTGAACCGCGGCATCGTCGCCACGCGCACGCACAACCCGGCAATCATGGAGCAAGTTTTCGAGGATTTAGTGCGCTACTTGCCGGAAGACGCCGCCGCCTTTTTCGCAGAAGGCATGCAGCAAATGGAGGCGCTCAACTACCCGCAACCGGTACGCCAGGTCATGGGCCGCTACTTCGAACGCTGGACGCGCACGCGCATGCACTAGGGAAGTTTTGAGCAAGCCTCTAGACCATCTCTCACCGCAAAGACGCAAAGAACACAAAGGATTTTTACCAAAATTCATGTTCTTTGCGCTCTTTGCGTCTTTGCGGTGAATATTCTTTTAATCAGTGGTTCTCTAACCGAGACATCCTTGCCGCTTAGCTTCAGTAATGCCAAAATACCGGCTCTTTTTTTACCACATTCACTATGAAATTCCTCTACGACCTATTTCCGCTGCTGCTGTTTTTCGCGGCATTTAAACTTTACGACATTTATGTCGCGACAGCGGTCGCCATCGTCGCTTCGTTTTTGCAGGTCGGTTTGTACTGGCTCAGGCATCGCCGCTTCGAAACCATGCATCTCATCACGCTCGCCATCATCGCCGTGTTCGGCGGCATGACGCTGCTGCTGCACGACGACACTTTTATTAAATGGAAACCGACTTTGGTTTACTGGATTCTGGCGTCGCTGGCGCTGGTGAGCCAATGGTGGGGCAATAAAACTTTGATCGAGCGCATGATGTCGTCGCAAATTTCTTTGCCGGCGGCGGTATGGAAACGGCTTAACTTGAGCTGGGGAATTTTTTTCTTGATCTTGGGCGCGGTAAATATTTACGTCGCCTTTTATTACGGCCTCGATCTTGACGCGGAAACGCGGCGCAACATTTGGGTGAACTTCAAGGTCTTCGGACTTTTAGGCATCACGTTTGTTTTCGTCATCGGGCAAGCGGTGTTCATGGCTAAACACATGCAACACAAACCCAGTGACGATCAATCTAACTCTGACAAGGCTGCTCATTAATGTGGTACGTGATTAACGGCACCGATTCCGCCGACAGCCTGGACCGTCGTCTTGCGGTGCGCGCGGCGCACGTGGCGCGCTTGCAACAATTGCGCGCCGAAGGACGCTTGCTGCTCGCCGGTCCCTATCCCGCCGTCGACAGCAACGATCCCGGTCCGGCCGGATTCACCGGTAGCTTGATCGTCGCCGAATTCGATTCGCTGGAAGACGCGCAAACCTGGGCCAAGGCCGACCCTTACGTGGAAGCCGGCGTTTACGCTACGGTCAGCGTTAAACCTTTTCGCAAGACCTTGCCGTAATGAATCGCAGCGAACAAATTGAAAATTGTTTACGCGCCGCCTTAGCGCCGCAAAAAATCGAGATACGCGATGACAGCCGGCAGCATGCCGGACACGAAGGCGCCAAAAGCGGCGGCGGACAATTCGCCAACACCAACGTCTCAAGCCGGTTTCAAGGAAAAAATTCAGTGCAACGACATCAAATGAT
>JACQBD010000019.1 GCA_016194665.1 Gammaproteobacteria bacterium | reverse complement strand
ATTTCGTGGTCGCCGCCAAAGCCTTGGGATTACCGGATAGGCGCATTATTTTCCGGCACATGCTGCCGAATGCTTTGTCGCCGGTACTGGTCTCGGCCACCATCAGCGTTGCCGATGCGATTTTGACAGAATCGGCCTTAAGCTTTTTGGGTTTTGGCGTACAACCGCCGTATGCCACATGGGGAAATATTTTGTCCGACGGCAAGGGTTTCATTTTCGATGCGCCGTGGTTATTTTTTATCCCCGGCGTCGCTATTCTGATTGTAGTGTTGGCGTTTAACCTGGTGGGCGAGGGCATGCGTGAAGCTCTGAATCCGAAATTGCGGTCTCGCTGATGAGCGTCACCGCCCCACGTTTTTCTTCTTCCGACCCGGTCCTGCGCGTGCAGGGCCTGCAGGTATCGTTTTTCACCGAGCGCGGTGAATTGCGCGTGGTGGATGACGTGAGCTTCGATATCGCGCCCGGCGAAACCTTGGCGCTGGTCGGCGAATCCGGCAGCGGCAAAACCGTCACCGCGCTCGCGCTCATGGGTTTGATCGATCCGCCCGGGCGTATCGTGCAAGGCCAGATAGAACTCAAGGGACAAGCGCTGAGCGGATTGTCTGAGACGCAAATGCAGCAACTGCGCGGCCGGCGCATCGGCATGATCTTTCAAGAACCGATGACCTCGCTCAATCCGGTGTTCACCATCGGCGATCAAATCGGTGAGGTGTTGCTGCGGCATTTAGCTGTGGACGCCGCCGCCGCGCGCACGCAAGTGCTGAAATTACTCGACGAAGTCGGCATCCCGGATGCGTCGCAACGTATCGATCGCTATCCGCACGAACTTTCCGGGGGCATGAAGCAGCGCGTGATGATCGCCATGGCGATTGCCTGTCAGCCCGATCTGTTGATCGCCGACGAACCGACCACGGCGCTCGACGTTACCATCCAAGCGCAAATTTTGGCGTTGCTAAAAGAACTGCAACGCAAGACCGGCATGGCCATGCTGTTCATCACCCACGATCTCGGCATCGTGTCCGACATCGCCGAGCGCGTGGCGGTGATGTACGCCGGACAGATTGTGGAGCTGGCGCCGCGCGCGACATTTTTTACCGACCCGCAACATCCGTATTCGCAGAAATTATTTCGCGCCTTACCGAATCGTGGCAAACGCGGCGCACCCTTGGAAGCCATGTCGTTTTACCGAGCGCTGCGATCGAGCTTGGGAGCGATGCAAGAACCAATTGCCGCAATGGATTGAACAAGCGGATCGAGGTGTGCGCTGTCATCTCTATGATCCCAGTGTAACCCCTCCAACGCGCGCGACAGCTGTGACAAAGCAAGAATCAGCGCAAACAGCGATGTCAGATAAAACTTCCGCAGTCTTAATGCGCGTGAGTGATCTTAAAGTTCACTTTCCCATTTATAAAGGCGTTTGGCGGCACGTGGCCGGCTTCGTTGCGGCGGTCGACGGCGTTTCGTTTGAAATTCAGCGCGGGCGTACGCTGGCGCTGGTGGGCGAATCGGGCTGCGGCAAGACTACGGTCGGCAAAGCCATTTTGCAATTGTTAAAACCGACCGCGGGCAGCGTCGTGTTCGACGGGCAAGAGTTGAGTGGATTGTCGGCGCGGCAATTACGGCCGTGGCGTCGTCATCTGCAAATCATTTTTCAAGACCCTTATGCCTCGCTCAATCCGCGCATGCGCGTCGGCGAAATTTTAGAAGAAGGTTTACGCGCTCAGGGCTTAGGTAAAACGCGCGACGAATGTCAGGACAAGACTGTGCAACTGTTGGCGCAGGTAGGTTTGCCGAGCGAAGCACGCAGCCGTTATCCGCATGAATTTTCCGGCGGCCAGCGTCAGCGCATCAGTATCGCGCGCGCGTTGGCGGTTGAACCCAAGTTGATTATTTGTGATGAGCCCACCAGCGCGCTCGATGTGTCGGTGCAAGCGCAAGTGCTAAATCTTCTTAAGGGTCTGCAGGATGAATTGGGCCTGAGCTACCTTTTCATCACGCACAATTTATCAGTGGTGGAATATCTAGCGCACGACGTGGCGGTGATGTATCTCGGCCGCATCGTCGAGCGCGGGCGCGTCGATGAAGTGTTGCAAGATCCGCGGCATCCTTACACCCAAGCGCTGTTGTCCGCGGTGCCGGTGATCGATGCTAAAGATCGCCGTCCTGTTATTCGCTTACAAGGCGATATGCCTTCGCCCAGCAATCCGCCATCCGGTTGTCATTTTCATCCGCGTTGTCCGCAGGTCATGGATATTTGCCGTAAAGAATATCCCGGCAGGTCGTCGCTTAGCAGCACGCACACGACGCACTGCCATTTGTATGACGCGGAAAAGAAAACCAAGAAAAACTAGGAAGGGTAAAGCAGGTTTAAGCGGTAGGACCGCCGCGCACCCAGATTTTTAGCTTTTGTCCCAGGCGCAGCACGTCATCGGCTTCAATGAGATTCCAATTCAGCACTTGCCGCACTAGCACGTTATAACGGCGGGCGATGCTGGTGATAGTTTCGCCATTGCGTACGCGATGAATGATCGGCTCGCCGCTGGCGGCTATGCGTGCGCTCGGTTCGCGGTACGCCGCGTGCACCACCGGCGGTGTCATGCTGCGTGCGGAATAAGGAATCATCAAGTCTTGTCCGGTACGCAACAGATTGCTGCGCAAATTATTGGCGGTACGCACGGCTTCGATGTTAAGCCCGTAACGGCGGCTGATTTCGGAAATGGTTTCGCCGCGTTTGACCGAATGGTGTAACCATTGGATTCTTTCGTTTTCCGGCAAGTTGCTAAGGCCCGCCACCAATGCATCTTTTTTATCGATCGGTACCAGTAGGTAATGCGGACCCTTGGGGTCCGTGGCCCAGCGCGTATAGCCGGGATTGATGTTGTGCAAATCATCGATGGGCAAATCGACCAGCTTCGCCACCACGCCCAAGTCCACTTGGTAACCGGTTTCGACGCGCGTGAAATAAGGCGCGTTGGGAATGTTGGCTAATTTGACGCCGTATTTATCCGGATCCGCGACGATGCTGGCCATGGCCATGAGCTTCGGCACATAGTTCAGCGTCTCGCGTTTGAGCTTGAGATATTGGTAATCGGTGGATTTGCCCTTGCGGCGATTGTACTCAATCATGCGTCCGACTTTGCCTTCGCCGGCGTTATACGCCGCGAGCGCTAAATGCCAATCGCCATCGAAATCGTTGTAAAGTTTTTCAAGATAATCGAGCGCCGCTTTGGTGGAAGCTTCGACGTCGCGTCGGCCGTCATACCACCAGTTCGCGTGCAGGCCATATAAGCGTCCGGTCGCGGGCATGAATTGCCACAAGCCGACGGCGCGCGCGCGCGAGTAAGCGTGCGGTTTATAGGCGCTTTCGATCGCCGGCAGCAAAGCGATTTCCATCGGCATGCCGCGTTTTTCGACTTCGTCGGTGATGTAATAAAGATAAAGCCGCGCACGTTCCATCATGCGTTGCATGTATTCGGGATTATTAACGAACCATTGGATTTCGCGTTCGACTTGCGGCGAATCGAGCGCCTTCATGGCGAAGCCGCTGCGCAGCCGGTTCCAAATGTCGGCGGAATCTTTTTTCGACACTGACGCGGTGGTTTGATCGACGCTTGTTTCGCTCTCAGCCGGCGTGCTAGGTGTAATGAGTGCCGACGGCGTTTCGCTCGTGACAACGACGGCGATGGTCGGTGTCGCAGCGGAAGGAGTCTGGGATTTCTTAAGGGTATCGGGAGCAGTGGTGGCGCACCCGGCAACAACTAAAAGAAAAATTACAGACAAAGCTTTAGGCTTGATGCAGATCATTCGCGTCATAGTATTGGGAAGAGAATCCAGCGTCAACTTATTGAACAGCAATGACTTAAGTAAAATCTGCTTTCGTGGATTTGTCCAGCCCGCTGATCGAAAAATTTTAAATTTTTTTTTAAATTCCATGCCGAAAAACCCATGCCAGTCATCCCCTAAAACTGTCCTTCCATCGCCGTAACGCCGCAAACACCGCGACTTCGGATTTTAGTGTTTGCTGAAGATGTTTTTCAGTGGCATGGCGCACACTTGGTATCGCTGAACGTAGGAACGGATTAATGCGTCGCTCCAGGCCGATGGTCGAAGGCAGGGTGGCAAGATTTTGCGCACGTTGCGCGCGCACCTGCGTTTGATGGGCTTGTGCGTCGTGGTTGTCCGGTTCCACCGTCAATGCAAAGCGTAAATTGGCTTCGGTATATTCATGCCCGCAATACATGGCCGTGGTTTCCGGCAAGGCCGCGAGTTTTGATAGCGAAGCGTGCATTTGCTCGGCGGTGCCTTCGAACAGCCGGCCGCAACCGGCGGAAAAAAGCGTGTCGCCGCAGAATACGGCACCCATACCATAATATGTAATATGGCCGGCGGTATGCCCGGGCACATCGAGCAGGCTAAAAGATAAATCGCTATCGGCAAGCTGAATACGATCGCCTTCTTTAAGTGGATGGGTTAGGGCGGGGATACGCTCGCGCGCCGGTCCGTATACCGGAATATTATAGTGTTGCAGGATTTCCTCGACCCCGCCCACATGGTCACCGTGGTGATGGGTGCATAATATGGCGACCGGTTTTAGGCGCTGCGCTTCCAAGGCCAACAACACCGGCTCGGCGTCGCCGGGATCGACGATCGCCACCCGCTCCGGCGCGCCGGGGTCGCGGATCAGCCAGATATAGTTGTCCTCAAAGGCACAGACGTGTAAAACAGAAGTCATATACTCAGTTTGAGATCAGCGAAGGGGCGCGTCAATGACCGATAGCGATTCCTATATAACGCGGCAGCGACAACTGCGCGCCTGGTTCGATTTGCCGCTCGGCCGTTCCTTGCAGGCGCTCGAAGCGCATTATCTGCGCACGATCCTGCCCAATCTTTACGGCACGGTGGCGGCGCAACTGGGTTACATCGGCCACTTGGATTTAATGGATTCCTGCATTGCTCCCACGCGCATCATGCTCGATGGTCTGGGCGAAAAAAATGTTTGCGTAGTGCGCGGCCGGCCGGAAATTTTACCGTTCGATAGCAAGAGCGCCGATGTGTTGCTGCTGCCGCACACGCTCGATTTCTGCGATGACCCGCATCAAGTGTTGCGCGAAGTCAGTCGCGTGTTGCGGCCAGAAGGACACGTTGTCATTCTCGGTTTCAATCCGATGAGTCTGTGGGGCTTGCGCCGCCTATTCGCCCGGCGTCCGTTGGCGATGCCGTGGTGCGGAAAATTTTTTCGTTTGTCGCGGGTTAAAGATTGGCTCAATCTGCTCGAACTCGAAACCACGCACGGCATGATGCTGCATTATCGCCCGCCATTACAAAACGCAGGCTTCATGCAGCGCTTGCATTTTCTCGACAAGATGGGCGATCGTTGGTGGCCGATGATGGCGACGGTGTATCTGATCGTTGCCAAGAAACGCGTCATCGGCGTTACGCCCTTGCCGCTACGCTGGAAGACCAAACGCTTAGCCGGCGCTGTCGCCACTCAACCCGCTGCGCGCGGCATGGTCGTGCGCTTTCAACCGCGCCGCCCCAAACATCTTGGATAAAGTCTTCATCTTCACCGACGGCGCCTGCCGCGGCAATCCCGGCCCCGGCGGCTGGGGCGCGATCCTGCGCATCGACGAGCGCGAAAAAGAACTCTACGGCGCAGAACGCGAGACCACCAACAATCGCATGGAACTCATGGCCGCGATCCAGGCGCTCGAAGCTTTAAAGCATCCTTGCGAAGTCATCCTCACCACCGATTCCGAATACGTAAAAAAAGGCATCACCGAATGGATCGACGGCTGGAAACGCCGCGGCTGGAAAACCGCCGACAAAAAACCGGTGAAGAACCAAGACCTATGGCAACGCCTCGACGCCGCCGTGCGCAAACATAAACATCTCATACATTGGAAATGGGTGAAGGGGCATAGTGGGCATGTGGAGAATGAGAGGGCGGATCAACTTGCGAATATGGCGATTGATGAGATGTTGGCGTGAACTTTCTTTAGCGTCATTCCCGCGGAAGCGGGAATCCAG
>JACQBD010000121.1 GCA_016194665.1 Gammaproteobacteria bacterium | reverse complement strand
TCGTGCTGATGGTTGTCATTCTTCTGTATACCGAGCTGGCCTTCGCCAACTGCACTTATAACGGAGTCAGTTACCCCAGCGGAACCGTCCTCGGGCCGTATGTGTGCAGCGGCACGGAGTGGGTCGTTAGGCGATAAATGCCTACAGGCAAGCCATAAACCCGATTGCCGATTTGGTGAGTTATTTCACAGATTGTTTTTCGCACTTCGCTAAATTACCGCTTCGTTAAATAGTTAGCCACGGGCTTGGCAGCCCGTAACCCAGGAGGAAACCATGAGCGGCGATATCTTAAGAATGTTGTTCGACCAACTTCTGTTAATCGAAGGTTTGGTACTGGCGATTTTGCTCAGCATCATGTTGCTGCGTGAACGCTATTTGTTGAATCGCCACCGCCGCGAAATCGGCGCTGAGCCAAGTCAGGAACCGGCTCCCCCGCCCGTGAACTTCGCGTCGGTGCGGCATCTGCGTCGGGTGCATTAATGAACAAAGATCCAGCTCTATCCGGCGAGCAGTGGTGTTATCACATGGCGCGCTGCCTGCTGCAGCAAGGCAAACGCGATCACGCTCTGGTAATGACAGGCGAACTTTGGCAATCCACCGCCGGCCGCCCCTTCGCATTGCGTCTGATAGCCGAAATTTATGGCATGCCCGCCACATCGGCAAAAACCGACGCGAACGCTTGCGCCACGGTGCCAACAGCAACCACACGACTTTTACAAAAAGTGTGAAACAGTTCACAGCCTTTCAAGCGTACCTGTTTTAAAGTGCCACACATGTTGAAGGCGATATAACTTCAACAAAAAATAAACAACCCGACATCGGGACCATCAATAACTTAAATTTGGAGAAAGAGCCATGATATTCCGTAAAACAATTTTTGTACTGGCATTACCCCTATCGCTGTCACTACCTGTCTCAGCCGCCGATGGCGTCTCGGCGCCTGCTTCACTTTATATTGGCACCGCCACTGTCAGCGCCACCAAACAAGACGCCGCCAAAGATAAAGACGCTGCCGCCTTGGCGGAAGATCGCGGCGCCGATACCAATGACACCGCCAGCAGCGACTGCTTTTATCAGCAGAACGCCAACAATCCCGATTGCGTAAAGTCGCCGCAAGCCAAAGCGCCCAGCGAAACATCCAGTGCGCCTGGCGGCTATTGATGAGCATTAATAATGGAGGGTGCGTCCCACGCACCGATATTTCTTTTTAGTCGTGGATGGTGCGTGGGACGCACCCTACATAAACAAAATAAAGAAAATAGATTCAATATTTTTTTATTTAGTTTTTTAGTTTGTAGGGTGGGCACCGCCCACCGCAACACACAGCACTGCTTGATGAATAAGATAATGACCAATTCAACCGCATTTATTTTTTTACTATGCGCCACGCTGACAGCCCTATCCCCGCTGACAGCCCACGCTGAAGACGACTGTAGCCTGGAAGAAGTGCGACAAGCCGAAACCGACATGCGAAAAGCCGAAGAAACCGAACGCGCCAATAAGCTAACCGAAGCTTTTGACATGGCCTCGAACCTAAAAATTAAATGCATGATGGGCGACGGCGCCAGCCGCCAAAAAAATCTAAAAAAACGCTTGGGTTTGAAACTGGGCGAACAAGAGGAGGAGCATGGCCGCTTCGATACCGCCTACCGGTGGTACGAGAGCACTGGAAATTTTCCGGAAGCGGGGCGCATTAAGTTGAAGCAGTCGTCTTCGAAGTAAAAGGGAAAACTCCTATATACAGTTACCAAGAAATAAATTGGCAAATTGCCGCATCAAATCTCAATAAAAAATCCATGGCTCGATCTTGGATTTCGTCTAAGCCGAGACTGTCTACAGCACTTTAGTTGATCAGGAAATAGCTTTCATGTAGCTTGGGTGTCTTTGATGTGATAAAACTACTTTTAGTTAGACGGACTAAATTTAATTAGACTTAATTTTGCATATGAATATTTTTACATGCTTTGGCTTATTCAAATTTTGAATTTCTTCAATACAGAGGAATTTGATGAGGGGACTTCCATGAAAAAAAAGATATATAAAATTATAGTGCCAATGTTTTTTTTGTTAAGTGTAACCAATATCTGTGCATCGACTATTGCTTATAATACTTTTTTGGAACAGCCTCAACGATTCAATCAAGTGCCCGGTTTCGGATATTACGGAGGCGCACAAGTAACCACCAATATTTTTGGTAATTCGTTTACTCCCACAGCAAGCGGTACTATTTCAGAGATATGGGTTGCGGTAGGTAGTAATCTGGCTGCCGTAGGTTCTGACATATTTAATGTCATTCTCGCTGAAGCCGGTGCACAAGATGAGCCAAGTGCTGAGCTCGCTCGATTTACGATTACTGGGGAGCTGTCAAAACGAGAAAGTATTGTATCGATTGCTGCCCTAGATAGGGGAGTGTTTATTAATGAGGGCATTCGTTATTGGATGTTAATCTCTCCAGGTCCAGGTACATCAGAAGTCGGGTGGCTCGGTGGACCCCCAAATTCAGTACCGGGACAGTTATCTGCTTATCCAGATAGCAGTAGCTCAACTGGTAGGTTTGTAGCAGATTTCAATGTTAACGGGGCAATGCGAATAGATGTGACAGCTGTTCCGTTACCTGCGACTGTCTGGCTTCTTTTATCCGGAATAATAGGCCTATTTAGTTTTTGCAGGTCACGCGTTAAAAATTTCCAATCCGATAGCGGATTAGGGTAAATTAAAGGGGCCGCATTCGATAATTTTGTTAGCTCGTAAGTTGGGGTGAATGCAACGGGCGAAACCGGCGCCTTCGCCGGTGGGGAATAAACCTCGGGTGTTGATGCTTTCGAAATTTTCATGGCGACTGATGCGGATCGGCGCGGAGGTGCGGGTTTCGACGGCGGTGAGGACGGCGTCGGGCAGGGCGAAGCCTTTGACCGATTTATCGAACGCGGGGATGGCTTCGCGGATGGCGCTGATGGCGTAGTCGGGCAGGGCTTGGCTTAAATCGGTGAGTGTCACGCCCGGTGTGTAGGAAGGAATCACGGCGCCCAAGGTCGTCGAAGCGCGACCGGCGAGAAAATCGCCCACGAGTTGCGCCGGCGCGTTGTAGTTGTTGCCGCCTAATTCAAACGCGAATTTTTCCCATTGCACTTGCAGTGCGATGCCGGCGAGCGGATGCGCATCGGCGAAATCTTGCGGCGTGATGCCGACGACGATGCCGGCGTTAGCGTTGCGTTCGTTGCGCGAGTAGTGGCTCATGCCGTTGGTGACGACGAGCCCGGCTTCTGAGTTGGCCGCCACCACTTGGCCGCCGGGGCACATGCAGAAGCTATACACCGAGCGGCCGTTGGCGCAATGATGCACCAGTTTGTAATCGGCGGCGCCGAGCGCGGGATGCGCGGCATAGGGGCCGAGGCGGCAGGCGTCGATCAAAGCTTGCGGATGCTCGATGCGAAAACCGATGGAGAAAGCTTTGGCTTCGATGTGTACGCCGCGACGATGCAGCATTTCAAAAGTGTCGCGCGCGCTGTGGCCGACGGCGAGCACCACATGCTCGCTGGCAATATGCTCGCCGCTCGCCAGCGTCACACCGCGCACCACGCCATTTTCGATAACGATATCCGTGACGTGACTGTCGAAGCGAATCTCACCGCCGTGTTTTTCAATCTGGTGGCGTAAATTTTCCACGACCTTCACAAGCCGCAGCGTGCCGATGTGCGGCTTGCTGATGTAAATGATTTCTTGCGGCGCACCGCAGTCGACGAAGTCCTGCAAGATTTTGCGAATGTAATGCCCGCGATCTTTGATGCCGGTGTGCAGTTTGCCGTCGGAAAAAGTGCCGGCGCCGCCTTCGCCGAATTGCACGTTGGATTGCGCATTGAAGCGGCGCTGGCGCCAAAATCCCCACACGTCTTGCGTGCGCTGGCGCACGATCTTGCCGCGTTCGAGGATGATAGGCTTTAAACCCATGCGCGCCAGCGAAAGCCCCGCGAAGATTCCGCAGGGTCCGGTGCCGATGACAATTGGCCGCGCTTGCTGGTTTGCCGATGCTTGGATTGGATAGCGATAGCTTTCGTCGGGAGCTTGCGTGACGTGCCGATTATTCTGTAACCGTTTTAACAACGCGGTTTCATTTTTAACTTCGACATCCAAGGTATATACGAACACGACTTCGCGCGGTTTGCGCGCGTCGTATCCGCGGCGGCGAATGCGGTAAGCCAGCAATTCGTCGGCGGGTATGCCTAACACGCGCAAGATCGCGGCCTTAAGTTCGCTTTCCGGCTGATCGAGGCCGAGCCTCACTTCGGTCAAACGCAGCATGCAATATTGTGAATTGAAATGATCGGTAGGGAACGGATTGCGCTCTATTATGTCACAATGATGCGGGAGAGTAGGCGCGTGGAATGATCCAGCCTTGAGGTTCTCCCGAAAACAATAATCTGGTACAGTGATTTGATGATTCGCTTTAAACGCTCATCTCGTTGGTTATCACTCCTGCTGGCGCTGGCCGTGGCCTTGCTACCGATGTTGCCGGCCTTCGCTGCCATCTCCAAAGGCGCGGATGCGCACGCCGCGCATGCGGCGCATATGCAAAAAGACGCGGCAAGCAAACAAGCTCCCTGCGATCAGCATGACGGCTGCAACGGCCAGTGTTGCGCGGCCTGTGCTCAATGTTTTACCGCGGCCGTTTCCATGGCGCTGGTTTTCAAACCTTCATTCCCTGTTCAAGTCCCCGCACAACAGCAGCTGCATTCATTTTTAATGATCGCGGCGCACAATCGTCCTCCGCAGACCGCGATTTAATCGTCCGCTGTTTTAACGTCGCTTTGCGACGTACCGTTCTATTTTTTTCACTGAGGCAAGCGCGTTGACGCGCGCATCATTTATTTGCGCAGCCTGTCTCGGTTTCAGTAATAGGGAGTCTTTGAAAATTGGAAAACACCTTCTCCCGCAGGGAGAAGGTGGGGATGAGGGGATAGTAATGTGTTTACTCCCCCCTCACCCTAACCCGCTCCCGTAGGGAGAGGGAATTTTGCAAAGGTTCTCGGAATATAAAGGAGATATTTAAATGACATCTTTTTCTAAACCGCCGCTCGCTTTATCTGTTTCGCGCCGCAAATTTATTCGCGGCCTGGCCGCCGGCGGCGCGCTGTTGGGCATGTCGCCTTGGATTAAAACGACGCGGGCGCAAGACAGCGTTGCACCGGTGCAAATATTAAGCGGCACCGAATTCGATCTGACCATCGCCGAAACGCCAGTTAATTACACCGGTCGCGCGCGCTTAGCCACCACGATCAATGGCTCAATCCCGGGGCCGACGCTGCGTTGGCGCGAAGGCGACACCGTGACGATTCGAGTGACCAATCGTTTGGCGGAAGAGACTTCGATTCATTGGCACGGCATTCTCTTGCCGTTCCAGATGGACGGCGTGCCGGGCATTAGTTTTCGCGGCATCGCGCCGGGCGAGACTTTTGTGTATCGCTTCAAGGTGCAGCAGTCCGGCACTTATTGGTACCACTCGCATTCTGGCATGCAAGAACAGACCGGCGTATACGGCGCGTTGGTCATCGACCCGCGCGGCAAAGATCCAATTCGTTCGGATCGCGAGCATGTATTGTTATTGTCCGATTGGACCGATGAAGACCCGATGCGGATTTTCACCAAGCTCAGGATGCAAAGCGATTATTACAACTTCAATCGTCCGACCGCGGGCGATTTTTTACGCGACGCTTCCAAAGCGGGTGTGGGCGCCGCCATCAACGAACGCAAGATGTGGCAACAGATGCGCATGAACCCGACCGACCTCGCCGATATTTCCGCATATACCTACACCTATCTCATGAACGGCGCGTCGCCGGCCGGCAATTGGACCGGCTTGTTCCGTCCCGGCGAAAAACTGCGATTGCGTTTCATCAACGGCTCGGCCATGACTTTTTTCGACCTGCGTATTCCGGGGCTGAAGATGACCGTGGTCGAGGCCGACGGCCAAGCTGTCGACCCGGTTACCGTCGATGAAATCCGTATCGGCGTGGCCGAAACCTATGACGTGATCGTTACGCCGCGCGATGAAGCGTACACGGTTTTTGCGCAATCGATGGATCGCAGCGGTTATGCCTGCGGCACCTTGGCACCGCGCGCCGGCATGCGGGCCGCAATACCCGCGCTCGATAAACCCCAACCCCTATCGATGGGCGACATGATGGGCGATATGAACGGCGGCGCATCCGCGCATCACGCGCACAGCGAATACGGACCGAGCACGGATATGCGCGTCGACACGCCGCGAACCAATCTGGACGATCCCGGCGTCGGTCTGCGCAACAACGGCCGGCGCGTGCTCACCTATGCCGATCTGCACACCATCGGCGGGCCGCTGGATAAGCGCGGCGCCGGACGCGACGTCGAACTGCATCTCACCGGCAACATGCATCGCTTCACGTGGTCGATCGACGGCGTCGAGTTCGGCCGCTCCACGCCGGTGCATTTTCGTTACAACGAACGGCTGCGCGTGATTTTCGTCAACGACACCATGATGGCGCATCCGATGCACATGCACGGCATGTTTCAAGAAGTGGAAAATCCAAGCGGCGGATTTCAGGTACGCAAACACACCATCAACGTGCAACCAGCGCAGCGCATCAGTTTTCTCGTCACCGCCGATGCGCTCGGGCGCTGGGCCTGGCATTGCCATCTGCTGTATCACATGGATTCGGGCATGTTCCGCGAAGTCGTCGTGGCCTGAATCCTATGCAATCGAATCGGAGAATCACCATGAAAATTTATAAAGTAAATGGTATCGCCGCCGCTGTGATGCTATTTGGCATGGCTTGCGCCTACGCGCAAAATCCAGCGGACGAAAAAATGCAGTCGATGCCGGGCATGGATCATAGCCAGATGAATCATGATGCCATGCCTAACGTCGGGCAAAATAAATCCGGTGCCACGCCAGAAACCGGGCATGACATGAACAACATGGATCAAGGCCACGACATGGGTTCCATGTCCATGCAAGGCGGTTCGCCGCCGCCGGATGCGCGCGATCCGCATGCTTATGCAGACGGCTACGATTTCGGCCCGATTCCGCCGCCACACATGATGGGCGATGCGCATCCGTTTCATTCACTTCTGGTCGATCGGCTCGAACGCGTGCGCACGCACGATAACTCCTCCACGGCTTATGATCTGCAAGCCACCTTCGGGCGCATCTATAACCGCGCCGTGCTCAAAGCGGAAGGCGACATCGATGATGGCAAGCCGCAGGAAGGCCGCACTGAATTGTTATGGGCGCATGCCTTAACGACATTTTGGGATGCGCAACTGGGCGTGCGTCACGACAGCGGCTTGGGAAAGAATCGCCAGTGGCTCGCCGCCGGCGTGCAGGGCTTGGCGCCTTATTGGTTCGAGCTAGAGGCCACGGCGTATGTCGGCGAGCAAGGACGTACGGCGTTGCGATTGGCCGCCGAATATGAATTGTTGTTGACGCAAAAACTCATTCTGCAGCCGCGCATAGAGACTAACTTTTACGGCAAACGCGATGCGGAAAGAGCCGTCGGCAGCGGTTTATCCGACGTGGCGGCGGGTGTGCGGCTGCGTTACGAAATCCGCCGCGAATTCGCGCCTTACCTCGGCCTTGAGCGCAGCGCCAAGTTCGGCGGCAGCGCCGATTTCGCGCGCGCCCAGGGCAAACAGACGATGGAGACACGCATCGTGGCGGGCTTGCGCTTTTGGTATTGAACTTTACGCAGGATTTTGGTTTCTGATTAATGTAGTCAGCCATCAGCGAACCAGAGTGAAAACTATTTTTTATTTAAATTTAAAAAGGAGCAATGCAATGCAATCGGCAAAAATTAATAATTTCGGATTGGGAATAATGTTGCTGTTGTTGACGCCAGGCATCGCGCTAAGCGACACCGCCAAAGATGCGCCGCAGGCACCGGCCACGATGCAAGATATGGATCACAGCAAAATGAAAATGGACGACGCTGCCACCGGCGAACACTGGATGGCGCCAACCGCGGCCGCGAAACAGCGCAACCCCGTCGCCGCCAACCGCGCTTCCATTGAACGCGGTCGCAAATTGTTTCAAGCGAATTGTGTCACTTGCCATGGCGCGCAAGGCAAAGGCGATGGCCCCGCGGCCGCGGCGCTCAATCCCAAGCCAGCGGACCTGAGCGTAATGGCTGGGCAACATCCGGACGGTGATTTTGCGTGGAAGATATCGAATGGACGCGGCGCGATGCCGCCTTGGAAACAAACGCTGAAGCCGAATCAGATTTGGGATTTGGTCAATTTTGTCCAAAGCATGGCTCCCAAAGGACAAGCGGGTGCAAAACACGATCATTCCGCGCATAAACATGAACATTGATCAATGCCAAGCGGCGGCGGCAGAGCGCGATGAAGTCGGTAATGACGAGTTGATTTTATTTGCAGTGCGCTGCGATTATCATAGGCGCCCTGAAGCAAATCGGTTTACGATCGTTACCGGTTTAATCGTTCAAAACTCGCACAGGAGATTCGCCGATGGGCATTGTCATGTGGATCGTGATCATTTTAGTGATTGCGGCGTTGATCAAATATTTGCTGAACGATTCCGGCAAGAAATGATCCTAAATTAACAAATATCAGGAGCAGGCTATGTATGGATTTAATATTACCGTTCAAGACAGTTTCGATAACACCGTTAAGCGCGTTACCGAAGCGCTAAAAACCGAAGGCTTCGGCGTGCTGACCGACATCGACGTGCAGGCGACGATGAAAGCCAAATTGGGCGTGGACGGAAAACCGTATCGCATTCTCGGCGCCTGCAATCCGCCGTTGGCGCATAAAGCCATCAGCGCCGATCCCGATATCGGTTTATTGCTGCCGTGCAACGTGGTGGTGCGCGAACAGCCGGACATGAAAATCAACGTGGGTTTCATGGATCCGATCACGGTTTTAAAGTTAACCGATAATCCACAGATTGCCGAGATTGCCAAAGACGTGCGCGGCCGCTTGGAGCGGGTGCGCGATGTGCTTAAGAAAAACTGATTTTTATTTTACGCGCCGGTTATTTTTTTGACGCCGAAAGTTTCTTGGCCTGCTTCTTTGCGTACATGATTTCGTCGGCGCGGGTGAACATCTGCGGCAGCGAACTGCTGCCATCGGATGCGTAACGCACCGCACCGACGCTGATTTCTAAACGGTAACGGCGTGCGGATGAGGAATTTATCGCGTGCAGATTTTTTTGCAAACGCGCCATGATAATTTCCGGATCATCGACGCGCGCGCCCAAAGCCAGAATAGCGAATTCATCTCCACCCAGTCTGGCGATAATGTCCGAATCGCGAAAGGTTTTACGCAGCAGCGCGCCGGTCTGGGTCAGTGCCTCGTCGCCGGCGGCGTGCCCGAAGTTATCGTTAATCTGTTTCATGCCATCGAGATCGAGGAAGAATAGGAAAATCTCCCGCTGCATGCGTTGCGCCAATTTGAGTTCGTGCTCCGCCAGCGTGACAAATCCGCGCCGGTTATGCAGCCCGGTCAATTCATCCTGCAAGGACAAATCGCGTAATTCCTGCTGTAAACGATAGCGTTCGAGAGCGTAACGGATGGAGCGTTCGAGGATGGAGGAAGTAATTTCTCCCTTTACCAAATAATCCGCCGCGCCACACATCATCGCCTCCATGTCGACGGCGTGGTCGCTTTGTCCGGTCAAAAAAATCTTCGGCATGCCATGAATCGGCGCGGCGCGCAAGAGTTCCAGGCCGTCGTGCGCACCCAGTCGATAATCGATCAGGCATACATGGTGTTCGTTACGTAAAATTTTTTCCAAAGCGCTGGCGTAATCCCTGACCCATTCCAGCTCGAATTGAGCATGCGCGATTTCTTTGAGGAAATTGCGCGTGAGCAGATAATCGTCTTCGTCATCTTCGATTAGCAATACTTTGATGAGCTGAGGGGAATTCATGCGCGCGTTATTTTTTGGGAGCGTGCGGGAGCTCGACGATTTCAAACCAATATTTACCCAAAGTTTTTAAGACTTCAATCAACGGAATAAATTTTGCCGGTTTGGTAATAAAAGAATTTACGCCGAGATCGTAAGTCCGCAGGATATCTTCCTCCGCTTTCGAGGTGGTCATCACCACCACCGGAATAGCGCGTAGAGCCGGAGCGGATTTTATTTCTTTCAACGCTTCACGCCCGTCTTTTTTGGGCATATTCAAATCCAATAAAATTAATCCGGGGCGCGGAAATCGCACCGGATCAGTATAGGCGCCGCGTTGATACAGATAATCCATCAACTCTTCGCCGTTTTCCACAAAAAATAGGGTATTAGCTACGCGTCCTTCTTCCCATGCATCCTTAAGTAACAGGCGATCGTCGGGATCGTCTTCCGCCACCAGCACGTGGATCGGCTCGGCGTTATTTTTAGCAGATGGCATTAAGGACTCCTTGCGGATTGAATGGCGGGAAGCGTGACAATAAATTTTGCGCCTTGCCCCGGTTGGCTGCGGGCGGTGATGTCGCCACCGTGATATTCGGCAATCTTACGGCAAATGGCTAAGCCCACGCCGGAGCCTTCGTATTCGTGACGACCGTGCAGGCGTTGGAAAATACCGAAAATACGATCGAGATATTTTTCATCGAAGCCAATGCCGTTGTCTTCGACGATAATTTCATATCGCTTATTTTCTGCGCCATCGGCTGGTGTCGTAACGTTCACGGGATGGGCAGAGACGCGAATTTCGGGAACAATCCCGGGGCGGCGGAATTTTAACGCGTTGCCGATTAGATTTTGCAACAGTTGCCGCAGTTGCAAGGCTTCCGCCTCGATGATGGGTAATGGTTTTATCTCAACGCGTGCCTGCGTGTCGTGAATGCGGATTTCCAAATCGGTGATGACTTCTTGCGCCACTTGATTGAGATCGACCGTGGCAAAAGCTTGTGCGCGCGTATTGACGCGCGCAAAACTTAATAGCCCGTCGATCAAGGCTTGCATGCGCACGGTGGCGTTCAGCATGCGCTCCAGATAATCCAAACCTTCAGCGCCGATTTGATGGGAATATTTTTCTTTGATGCGATCGCCAAAAGCCTGGACCTTGCGCAAGGGCTCTTGCAAATCGTGCGAGGCGATGCGCGCGAATTGTTCCAATTCGGCGTTGGAACGGGCCAGTTCGTGGGTGTGTTTCGCCAAAGCTTGTTGCACGCGTTTTCGTTCGGTGATATTGCGCAAGATACCTATAAACAAATGTTGTCCTTCAAGACGCACTTCGTTAATGCCGAGCTCCATGGGGAATACCGCGCCATCGCGCCGTTGCCCCGGCATTTCCACCGGACCTTTGTCGATCACCTGCGCTGTGCCGGTTTGCAGATATCGTTGTAATCCGGCTTCATGCTGATCGCGCATGGATGCTGGCATTAACATTTTTACGTTCTGCCCCAGAACTTCTTGCGGCGGATAGCCGAATATTTTTGTGGCCGCGGCGTTAAACGATTCAACAATGCCGTGTTGGTTGATGGTAATGATGCCGTCGGTGGCGTTTTCCAAAACCGCGCGCACGCGCAGCTCGCTATCGCGCAGCGCGGCATTGGCGTTGTGTGCTGCGTTTTCCGAGGCCAGCAAACGCCGTACTAATGGTGTAATCTGCCAACGTAGTAACAACGCTCCGCAAAGCACCAAAAATAAAACAAACGGCAGCGCAAACTGCAACGGTTGGCGGATGGGTTGATACAATTCCGCCGTGTCCATTTTCATTACCATGCCCAAGCCTAGTTTGCCGATGGGACTGTAAGCGGCGATGACGTTGTGGGCGCGATAGTCCTTGCCGCTGATGACGCCGGTTTCGCCGGCGAAAGCGCGATTGATAGGCAAAGGCGTGCCATCGACGTTGCGTGGATAACGCGATTGATTGGGGCTTAGACGCAAGGGAAAACATTCTATTTCTTGCTGTCGCGGCGCGCACACCGCCATTTCACCGGTTTCTCCCAGGCCGCGAAAATCGCTGAACATTTGCACCAAATAAGGCATGGGAATCTCCGCTCCCATGGTGCCCACTTGACGCCCCTGTTGATTCAGCATGGGTAAATGCACGCGCAGAATAATTTTTTGGCGCACGCGTAAAAGTTCGGCGGATTGCGCCACGTCGAGTCGAAACACCGCCTCCGGTTTCTGGGTAAATTCGCCGGCGCGCACGATTTCACGACCATGGCGATTATGCAGCGCCACGCCTTGGAAGCCCGCGCCTAAAAAACTTTTAGCGATGGTATTGAGCGTGGTTAAGCCTTCTGCGTCATTCGGCGAGACCTCCAGCCGCTCAATATATTTAATCGCGGTGGGACGGGTGGCGATGGTTTGCGCGACTAATAATCCTTGTTCGACCGTGGCTTGGAAGAAGTTAACGCGATTCTGCAACGCCAGCGTTAAACTTTGTTTGAGCGTGGTTTCAGTTTGTTGTTGCAGAAGAACGAAAGCGCCGAGACCGGTGGTGAGCGCGATGATGATTAGTATGGCGCCGCCGATCATGCTGATTTTTTCGTCTTCGCTGCCACGATACAGCGATTGCGACCACGGCATGGCAATCCAGTTGAGCCACAACGCCGCGCCCAGAAAAATAAACAGCATGGCGGTGTGGACCGCCATGCGCGCATATTGATACCAGTTGTACAGCAGCTCGAGCTTGAGCGCATAACCAATGAGGCCGGTAATGCCGATCGCCAGCACCAGGAAGGTCAAAACTTGTATCGCGATGCCGGCCGCTCTGGTGGCTACGCGATGCATGAATATCAACACCAAGCCGCTCAGAATGAAACCGAGCGCGGTGTTCGGCGCCATGCGCCCGGAAGAATGGTTGGGGTCGTCGAGCCAGGCATGCAGCATCGGCATATCGACGCCTAATTTGAAATTAAACAAATGTTCGGCTAAGACCGCGCTCGCTAAAACAACGATAAAAATTCCCACAGCCGTTTGTCCGCGGCGGCGCCAGTGCGGACGCGACGCCGGTAACAGCAAGGCCAGGCCAGCCAGCGTGAAACATAAAGCGGTGTTGAACACCATGCCCACGTACCCCGGAAAGATTTGCACCATGATCGGTTTGTGTAGCCACCAACCGATCATCACCAGCGCCGCCAGCAGTACTATTAAGACGCTGACAACGGTGGCTGGGTTTATGCCATCCAATTTTTTCATGAAGGTCTGATAGGGCTCTGAATACGTGAGATAAAAGGCATAAAAGCTTGGCTTAAATTTAGGTCAGATTGATCTAACAATAAAGCTGTGGCGCAGCTGCATTAGCCCTTGTAATTGTCATGCTTTGCACCGAATAATCCTATGTTCATGTTTGGAGCATATGACGATGAGCAAGTTCGAAACGCATTATTCTGTACAACGCATGAAGTGTGGCGGCTGTATCGCCAAAGCCACGGCGGCGTTAGCGACGCTGCCAGGTTATGTCAGCGCCGAATTCGATCTCAAAAAAGCCACCGCGCTGGTACGCGGCGATGTCGATCCGCAAGCAGTGATCAGCGCGCTCAATCAAGCGGGTTATCCGGCGCAAATAAATAACGGGTAAGCATTCGCTTTTTAAAATGACGGCGACTAGTTCCACAGCGGAAAACACGCACCGACTTTCCATTGCCGGCATGACCTGCGCGGGTTGTGTGACGACGGTCGAAAACTCTTTAAAGAGCACGCCGGGAGTGGTTGAAGCGAGCGTTAATTTCGCCGAGCACACTGCCACGGTGCGTGGCCACGTCGATGCCAAGACGCTGATTGCAGCGGTCACTGCGGCGGGGTATAGCGCGGCCGAATTGCGCAGCGCCGCCGATGAGTCGGAAAAAGAAGCCGCCGAAGTGGCGCATTATCGCGCGCTGTTACGCAAATTTATGGTCGCCGCTGTCGTCGGCTTGCCGTTGATGTTAGCCGATCCCTTGGGTTGGATGCCGATGCTGGATTCCTCCGCTGGAAAAATATTCTGGCCGCTGGTGGCGGTCGCGACCTTGGGTGTGTTGATTTATTCCGGCGGACATTTTTTCCGCGGCGCCTGGAAAGCCTTGCGCGCGCGCAGCGCCAACATGGACAGCTTGATCGCGCTTGGCACCGGCGCGGCGTGGATCTATTCGGTTTTTGTCATCGCTTTGCCCGGCATGGTGCCGACGCTGGCGCGGCATGCTTATTTCGAAGCCGCGGCGATTATCATCGCGCTGATCAATCTCGGCCAAGCGCTGGAGACGCGTGCGCGCGGCAAAACTTCCGAGGCGATTAAACGGCTCATCGGTCTACAGCCCAAAACCGCGCGCGTCATCCGCGACGGTAAGGAAATGGACGTGGCGCTTGCCGAAATCGGCTTGGATGAAACTTTGCGCGTGCGTCCGGGTGAAAAAATTTCCGTCGACGGCGTGATTATCGACGGCCATTCGAGCGTGGACGAATCCATGCTCACCGGCGAACCCTTGCCGGTGGAAAAAAAGATCGGCGATGAAGTGGTCGGCGGCACGTTAAATAAATCCGGCACATTTTTGTTTCAAGCCAAACGCATCGGCGCCGACACCGCGCTCGCGCGTATTATTGAAATGGTGCGTCGCGCGCAGGCCAGCAAACCGGCGATCGGACGACTGGCCGATAAAATTTCGGCGGTGTTCGTGCCCATGGTTTTGGTCGTCGCCGTGGTGACATTTTTGCTGTGGTTTTACTTAGGCCCCGAACCGAAATTTTCCTACGCGCTGGTAACGACGATGACAGTGCTGATCATCGCTTGTCCGTGTGCGCTCGGATTGGCGACGCCGATTTCCATCATGGTCGGCGTCGGCAAGGCCGCGGAATACGGCATACTGATCCGCAACGGCGAAGCGTTGCAACAAGCCGGCAAACTCACCACCATCGTGCTCGACAAAACCGGCACCGTCACCGCCGGGCGGCCGACGGTGACAACGCTGTTGCCGGCGGCGGGTTGGGATGAAAATAAATTATTGGCGTTGGCGGCGAGCATCGAGACCGCCTCGGAACATCCCTTAGCCGAAGCGATCGTGGCGGCGGCCAAGGATAAGGGTTTAACGCTACAAGTCAGCAGCGGATTCGAAGCGCTCACGGGCCAGGGCGTGGCGGCGATTATCGATAACAAAAAAATATTATTTGGCAACGCCCGCTTGATGGCCGAGCACAATATTCCGCTGGCTGATTTACCGCAGCGCGCCCAAGCCTTGGCCGCAGCCGCGCAAACGCCGATGTATCTGGCGGTGGACAATGTCGTCGCCGGCATCGTCGCCGTGGCCGATCCGATCAAAGCCGATTCCGCGCTGGCGATAAAACGTTTGCAAGCCAGCGGACTTAAAGTCGTCATGATCACGGGCGATAATCGCGCCACCGCTACCGCGGTCGCGCGCCAAGTCGATATTCACGAGGTGCTGGCGGAAGTATTGCCCGGCGATAAAGCGGCCAAGGTGGTGGCGCTGCAACAGCGAGGCGAAATCGTCGGCATGGTCGGCGACGGCATTAACGACGCCCCGGCCTTGGCCCAGGCCGACGTGGGTTTTGCCATCGGCGCCGGCGCCGACGTCGCCATCGAATCCGCCGACGTCACGCTCATGCGCGGTTCCTTGCATGGCGTGGCCGACGCCATCGCCATCTCGCGCGCCACGGTGCGCAACATCAAGCAAAATCTTTTCGGCGCATTCATATATAACAGTTTGGGCATTCCCATCGCCGCCGGCGTACTTTTTCCCGCCTTCGGTTTGTTGTTGAACCCTATCATTGCCGGCGCCGCCATGGCGATGTCGTCGGTAACGGTGGTCAGCAACGCCAATCGCCTGCGCTGGTTCCACGCCTCCAAAGCTTAAAAATCCAGCGTATTCTGCCGCAACTACTGTTGTTCTTCCTTCACTATACTAAACGGAGTGAAGGGAGAAACCATTGAATATCCAAAAATCTGAAACCTCATTGAGCTTTGGCGTGGGCCTGGGCTTCGTCATCATTTTATTGCTGATGGTGGTATTGACGTCCATCGGTTTGTCGCGCATGGCGGACATCAACCGCCACATCGATCGCATCGTGAAAGAAAATAACGTCAAGATGGAATTGGCGCACGCCATGAAAGACGCGTTGCGCGAACGCGCGGTGACCATGCACACAATTTCTTTGCTGGAAGATCCGTTCGATCAAAACGAGGAATTCAGCACTTTTTCCGAGCACGCGGATAATTATGCCGCGGCGCGTCAGCAACTGGACGGTATGGATCTGAGCGCCGAAGAAAAAGCTATTCTATCGCGCATACGCAATGTTACGTCCAGGACGCAGCCTTTGGTGGTGGAAGCCGTGGACAAAGCCATGGGAGGAAAGCGAATCGAGGCGCGCGATTTAATCGTAAAGCAAATCATTCCGGCGCAAAAATTGATCGCGTTGGAAATAAACGAATTACTCAAATGGCAGAAGACCGCCACAGAAAAAGCCATCAGCGAAGCCGCGGAAACTTACGAGAATGCGCGCTTACTTATGTTGACGCTCGGCGCCGTCATTTTCGGTTTGAGTCTGGTCATTGCATTTATCGTCATCCGTAATGCCGCTAGACAAACTCATCTATTAAAACATCAAGCGCTCTACGACATACTGACTAATCTTCCTAATCGCGCGTTGTTTGCCGATCGGTTGTGGCAATCGATTTTAATCGGCCGGCGCGAAAATCAGCCGTTCGCGTTAATCGCCCTGGATCTCGATCGTTTCAAGGAAATCAACGACAGCCTCGGGCATCACATCGGCGATCAAGTGCTGCAGCAGGTGGCGGCGCGTTTGCGCGCGTGTTTGCGCGAGTCCGATACCGTGGCGCGCATGGGCGGCGATGAATTTGTGGTTTTGCTGCCGACGATTTCGCATCTCGACGGCGCGATCGCCGTAGCGCAAAAAATATTGAAGTCGCTGAAAGATCCGTTGAGTATTCCCGGACAAACATTGGAAGTAGAGGCCAGTCTCGGCATAGCCATGTTTCCGGAACACGCGCGCGAACCCGACGCGCTGATGCGCCAGGCCGACGCCGCTATGTATGTAGCCAAGAAAAGCCAGACCGGTTACACCGTGTACAACGCCGAAATCGAACAGAAGGCCGACGACCGCGCGATATTGCAAGGCGAGCTGCGCCGCGCCATCAGCAACGGTGAATTGGTGTTGCATTATCAGCCGAAAGTGGATTGCGATTCGAATCGCATCAGCGGCGTGGAAGCATTGGTGCGCTGGCAGCATCCCGTCAAAGGATTGCTGTATCCCGATAAATTTATTCTTCTGGCGGAGCAATCGGCGCTGATAAAGCCGCTGACCATGAGCGTATTAAAAATGGCCTTACGCCAAGGCGAGGAATGGTATAAATCCGGATTGAATTTAACGCTGGCGGTGAATATTTCCGCCATCAATATTCAAGATCCTGATTTTCCCGCTCAAGTCGCCGTGCTTTTAAAAGAATTCGAAATACCGGCAACACTGTTGGAATTGGAAGTGACCGAAACCGCGGTAATGACCGATCCGGTGCGTGCGGTGGAATGCATCAAGGCGCTGAGCGCGTTGGGGTTGCAAATCTCCATCGACGATTTCGGTACGGGCTATTCGTCGATGACTTATCTTAAGGAATTGCTGGTGGCCAAAATCAAGATCGACAAGTCATTCGTTAAAGACATGGCGATTAACCATAATGACGCTGTGATCGTGCGTTCCACGGTGGAGCTGGGTCACAACCTCGGTCTGAAAGTTATTGCCGAAGGCGTGGAAAACCAAGCCGCCTGGGATGAATTAAAATTGCTCGGTTGCGATTCGGCGCAGGGATATTACATGGCGCGTCCGTTGCCGCCGGATAAATTCATGGAGTGGTTGCGGCAATCTCCCTGGGGGCAAGCGAAATAGTTTTTAAGAAAGTTTACGTCCGGCCAGCACCACATAACTAAAATAATTCTTGTGACGCGAAAAGTGTTTCCAAATACCGGCGAGACGCTTGATGCTGGCGGTGCGTCGCAGTAATCGGCTCAAAACTTTTAAGCTGTTTAATCCCTCGTCGCGCATAAAGCCGGTCATGCTGAGCATGGTGAAGTTTTGCTCTTTGGATTCGACGCGGTCGAAACCCGCTTGTTTTAAGCGATAGCCCCATTCCCCGCGATGATGAAATTCCAGCGTACGACATCCGCAAATATCGTAGGTCTGTTGACGCACGCTGGCCGGCGGTGTTCCTCTCCAACCGAACTCGACGCCGGCAAACATGCCGCCGGGTTTCAATACGCGTCGCAGCTGCTGCAGTGCCGGCGCCTGATCCACGAACATCAACACCGCCTGGCAGACGACATAATCGAAGCTGGCTTGCGCGAAAGGCAAAGCGGAAATGTCAGCGACTTCGCATTTAACGATATGACCGAGCCCGCGCGCTTGCACCGTTTGTCGCGCTTGCGCGATCATCGCCGGTGAAATATCCACCGCGGTTACACGACAGCGAAAGCGACGTGCGATATGGCAGGCAGTGTGGCCGGTGCCGCAACCGATTTCCAGCACATGACTGCCGGGTTTGGGATTTAGCCGTGCGAGCAAGAGATTTCGGCCTACGGTGCCGCCGGGATTGATCACCGCTTTGCCCAGATACGCGAGAAAATCGTAAGTGTTGAGCGCCAGAATTTCTTCATCGTGCAAACGTCGTCGCGTCAGTGTCGATGCGGTGGGCGGACAACTAGGTAATTTAGGATGAGGTGTTTCGAAGCGGCGCGGTCGACTGCCGTTAGACGCGGCGGCGGGCGGCGCAATCAAAGGCGATTTATTCGTGAGGCGCTGAAGAATGCGCGATTTTTGCATAACAACCTCCTTGTCGTAATGTAAGTGTTACTTTATCGCATTCCCTACAAAAAAATTCTGTTGCTCGCTCCCATCTATCGCGCCAAGGCTACCTTATATCTCAGATGGGACCGGCGATGGGTAGCTGATTCGCTAAAGGGGGCGGGAAGTCGCATGCGCCAAAAAATAAGACCGATTGATTGAGCAATCGGTCTTAAATTTTATTTCTGACAAACCGCTTTATGCTTCTTTAGCGCGATGTGCTTTTTTGCGGTCATGATGTAAATCGCGACGATCGTGATGTGCATCGCGTTTGTCTCGCTTCAAATCGCGCTTGTCGCGCGCGATTTCGGCGTTATCGCGTTTTAATTCACGGCGTTCTTGGGCGACGCCGGCTTTATCGCCTTCGCGTTTTTCCTCGCGCAGATCGCGCCGGTCTTCGTTGCGTTCGCGTACGTCTTGACGGATATCGCGTTTGTCTTCGCGTATGTCGCGACGATCGCCGGCAAGATCCTTTTTATCGGCGCGAATATCTGGATTGATGGAACGACCAGGGTCAGCAGCATAAACACTCGACATGGCAGCCAAGGCCAAAACAATGCTGGCTAAGGTTAATTTTGTTCTGAACATAAAATATTTCTCCCGTTAATGAGTAAACGCTGTATTTAGATAGCCAAGCCAAGCTGAAAAACTTGTTGGTTTCTGAATTAACGCGCCGTAATTTATTGCGTTGACAGCTTGGGCCGTTAACGATCAGTGGATCGAGGGTCAGTAATTAGAATAGTCGTAAATCGCTCATCCAGTAGGCGCCACCCGCGCCGACAGCAATGGTGAGTAGACCCAAGATAAGGTTAATTCCTATTAGACGGCGTATACGCGCCAGTTGTTTGCCCGCCGCGGCAAAATCGTTTATGGCCAAAGCGCGGCTCATTTTTTTATAAGGAGCAAAAAAGACATGCAGGAAAATGGCGATCATGCCCCAGCCGATAATTTGCATAATATGAATATGCAAGCCAACATTTTGCATGCCTTGAAATACGTCAAAGATCATCCAATAACCGCTCAGCGGTAACACAATCACCGCGCCCCACACCCATGGAAAGAAACGCGCGAAGGTTTGCGACCACAGCGGCAGGCGCAGCGGCGGCGCCAGCAAGGCGGCTGCTACCGGCCGCAGCGCCATGTAAGCGAAGAACATGCCGCCGACCCAGATAACGGCGGACAGGATATGCAAGGTAATCGCAATCGACATGGAATGCTCCGCGAAATAACGGTGAGTGATAGATGAAGATGATATTATTCTCCGTTGCATGACCCCGTTACAAGATATTTCACTCGCTGATCTGCGCACGCATGTGGTGAAAACATTTCGCCAAGCCGGCGGTTCGCGTCCCGATGTTCTTTTGATCAACGTGCAAGGAAGCTTGGCGGTATTAAAAGATTTTAGCAACGCCGATCCTTGGTTTCGGCGTTGGGTGGGGCCCTTGTCGGTGCGGCGCGAGGCGCGCGCGCTAAAACAATTACAAGGCGTGCGCGGTGTCCCGCGATTGCTGCAGATATTCGGCCAGGAAGCGCTACTGATGGAATACATTCCCGGCGCTAATGCTAAGCAAGTGCCCGCCGGTGGACTGACGCCGCAATTCTTCGAGCGGTTTTATCGTCTGGTGAATAGTCTGCATGCAGCGGGCATCGCACATTGCGATTTGCGCAGCCAGGGCAATATTCTTGTCGGCGATGACGGTGAACCGCACGTGGTCGATTTTGCGGCGCATTTTCGTCGCGGTCGCTCTTGGAACCCGGCCGCGAATTGGATGTATAAAAAATTTTGTGAAGCGGACCGGGTTGCGGTGGCGCGCCTCAAGCGCAGTCATGCACCGGAATTGCTCACCGATCTTGAAAAACAAGCGTTGACGCGCGACCGCAAAACAGTGCTGGAGCGTAGCGCGCGGCTGATTGGCAAGAGCATCCGCAATGTCAGCCGTTGGCTGCTCACCAGTCGGCGCAAACCGAAATAAATATATTTTGGACTAACGAATTTCGCTGTTTAAATAGGCCGGATGGGTCAGAGCGCCCTAGCCCCATAGAGAGGCTGAAAACTTCCGGCCGTTCGGGTAAAGTGCCGGCTTTTTAAATAATCACTTCCGCCAACAAAAGGTTAACCATGCGCGATTTCCAAATTGCCCCCTCCATTTTGTCAGCCGATTTCGCACGCCTCGGCGAAGAGGTGACGAATGTCTTAGCATCCGGCACCGACATCGTTCATTTTGACGTGATGGATAATCATTATGTTCCGAATCTCACCATCGGGCCGCTGGTATGCGAAGCTTTACGCAAGCACGGCGTGAAGGCCACTATCGATGTGCATCTGATGGTCAAACCGGTGGATCGCATCATTCCCGATTTTGCCAAAGCCGGCGCAACGTACATTACTTTCCATCCCGAAGCTTCCGATCACATCGATCGTTCGCTGGCCTTGGTGCGCGACTCCGGTTGCAAGGCTGGTTTGGTTTTTAATCCGGCCACGCCTTTGGATTATTTAAAATACGTCATGGATAAGGTCGACATGATTTTGCTGATGTCAGTGAACCCGGGATTTGGCGGCCAAAGTTTTATTCGCTCATCGCTCGACAAGCTGCGCGAAGCGCGCAAGCTGATCGACGCCAGCGGCCGGCCGATTCGTTTGGAAATCGACGGTGGCGTGAAGGTCGACAACATTCGCGAGATTGCCGAGGCTGGCGCCGATACTTTTGTCGCCGGTTCCGCAATTTTCAGCGCTGCTAAAGCCAGCGACGCTAATCGTTATAACTCAGTGGTCGCGGCCATGCGTGCCGAGCTCGCGAAAGCAAAAATATAATATCGTCAATTGAATAAACTCATCAGATAAATGAAAGTCTCTTCTATCGCCCAAGCTGTAAAATTTCCACTGACCGTGAAAATGGTCATGATCGATCTCGATGGCACCTTGATCGACACCGTGCCGGATTTAGCCGCCGCCGCTAACCGCATGCTCAAGGATCTCGGCCGCGCAGAGTGGGGCATCGAGCATTATCGCGCGTGGATCGGCAATGGCGTGCCGCGTTTTGTGAAACGCGCGCTCACCGGCGAAATGCAAGCCGAACCCGACGACAAACTAAACGAGCCGGCGTTGACTTTATTCCGCCAGCATTATGCCGCTGCGGTGTCGGATTTGAGTCGTGCGTATCCGGGCGTGGTCGAATGCTTGGAGCAACTGCAGGCGCAAGGATTTTCGCTGGCCTGCATCACTAACAAGGCCGCTGCGTTTACTTTGCCGCTGCTTAAAAATCTCGACTTAGCGAAGTATTTCCAGCTGGTGTTGTCGGGCGACAGCCTGCCAAAGCAAAAGCCCGACCCCATGCCGTTGCTACACGCCTGCCAGCATTTCTCGATCAGCCCGGATCACGGCGTGTTGATCGGCGATTCCAGTAACGACGTGCAGGCGGCGCGCGCCGCGCACATGCCTGTTATTTGCGTGACTTATGGCTATAATCACGGGCATGATATTCGTCAGTCCCTGCCGGATGCGGTGGTGGATTCCTTGATCGAAGTGCTGCCATACTTGCGGCTTTATAAATGACACACATGAGACACACAGGTAAATGGTCGGATCTGCGCTGGTGGTGGCCTTGGGCCGCTACCGTCGTTGCTGTCTGATTTAATTAACTGGTGATCTCATGGTGACTCATGTCCTTAAGCAAAAAAGATTTCGATAACTACGCAGCGCAAGGTTTCAACCGCATCCCGCTGATGCGCGAGGTCTTCGCCGACCTCGATACTCCCCTCAGTGTGTATCTCAAGCTCGCGCGCGGGCCGTATTCGTATTTATTCGAATCGGTGCAGGGCGGCGAAAAATGGGGCCGTTATTCCATCATCGGCTTGCCCGCACGCACCGTGTTGCGCGTGTTCGATCATGATGTGACGCTGGAAAAAGACGGCGAGATCATCGAGCGCGAAACGGTGGCCGATCCCTTGGATTACGCACGCCGTTTTCAAGCGCGTTACCGCGTGCCCGAAATTTTCGGCTTGCCGCGTTTTACTGGCGGTTTGGTGGGCTACTTCGGCTACGAAACCACGCGCTACATCGAACCGCGCCTCGGCGCTTTAAAAAAGCCCGACACCATCGGCGCGCCCGATATCTTGCTCATGGTGTCGGACGAAGTGGTGGTGTTCGATAACCTCAAAGGCAAGTTGTATGTCGTGATCCACGTGAACCCGGCCATCGACCAGGCTTTTGATAAAGCCAATGCGCGTTTAGACGCCTTGGTCACGATGTTAAGCGACGCGGTGCCGCGCGCGGCGACGGCTTCCTCTCGCCAAGCCGTTTCTGAAAAAGATTTTATTTCCGCGTTCACGCAAACCGGTTTTGAAAATGCCGTGCAGCGTGCTCTGGAATACATCCG
>JACQBD010000120.1 GCA_016194665.1 Gammaproteobacteria bacterium | reverse complement strand
GATCGCGGATTTCGCCGATCAGAATCACATCCGGCGCTTGTCGCAGCGTGTTCTTCAACGCCGCAAACCAGTTGTTCGTGTCGGTGCCGACCTCGCGATGCGTGACCAAGCAGTTTTTATTTTTGTGCACGTACTCGACCGGATCTTCGATGGTGATGATGTGCCCAAAGCTATTTTCGTTGCGGTAGTCGATCAACGCCGCCAGCGTGGTGGACTTTCCCGAGCCGGTGCCGCCGACGAGAATAACCAGTCCGCGTTTGGTGAGTGCGACGTCTTTTAATATCGGCGGCAGCAGCAGATCGTCGAACTTGGGAATTTGCGTGGTGATGGTGCGCAGCACCATGCCGACGCAGCCTTGCTGCACAAAGATATTCACGCGGAAACGGCCAATGCCCTCCGGATTGATGGCGAAGTTACATTCCTTTTCTACCTCGAATTCGCCGCGTTGTTTTTCGTTCATCGCCGCCTGTGCCAGCGCGCGCGTTTGCACCGGATTGAGCCGTTGTTGCGTTACCGGCGTCATCTTGCCGTCGATTTTCATGGACGGAGGAAAGTCGTTGGAAATAAAAAGATCGGATGCTTTCTTGGCCAACATGGCCTTGAGCAGACTGTTGAGATAGCTGGTCGCCTGTTCGGGGGTCATGGTTCCTGTTTTTTCGTTGAGTAGACAGTTTGCGCGACCTTGCACCCGATGCGATAACCATCGCACTTAGCCGTCCTGCATTGGCCATTGAAGGCATTTTTTTATGCAAGCTCTATGCCGCGGGCTTGTGCAGCGGATGTTCGTAAAAGACGCTTGACCAAGAAGCGCAACGATATCGAGCGATACAAAGCGGTGTCGAAGAACGTCAGGTGCCGGCAATTCTTGCCACGTCAGTGAATGACAAAGCAGGACTTAAATAGAATTTACTTTAAGTAGAGGAATGTGGAGCAGCTAAACACTGGCTGAGATTTCCGTCATTCCCGCGCAAGCGGGAATGACGAAACAGTCGTTGTTGAGCTTACGAATTTTTGATGCAGAAAAAAAACTTTTTATCCGCGCCCCTTAAAGATGCGCTCCAAATGCTCCAAATCGTTCACCACTTGCCAGTCCGTGGCGCCGGCCGTACGCGCGCGTTTCTCCCACCATTCCAAGCGTCCTAAATAACGGCGTGGATCGACGTTATCGGTGGTGAGCTTGGTAACGTTCAGCGCGATGATGCGCATTCCTTTCAGATTGATAGGAAAATCGCGCACGGTTTTGTAATCGAGCTCTTCCTGCATGTCAGAGAAAATCAAAATGGTTTTTTGCCCGGCTTCGGTTTCGTTTAAGAATTCCGCGGCTTGAATAACGCCGCCGGTGATGTCGGTGTAGGCGCTGCCTTTTTTAAGCTCGGCCTTGAAAGTGCCCAGTTTCTCGATAAAAGCGCGTTTCTGTGTGTTGACTTGCATCGGGTCTTTAACGAACGTGGCTTTGGCGAGAATGTCTTTCTCGGTGAAGCTGCGGCTTTTGACGCGCGCCACCGCCAATGTGTCGCCGGATTTCAACGTGCCCAACAAGTAACTGACAATGCGTTGGGCTTTATCGAGTTCTTGCGAGTAGGTGCCGGAAGTATCCACGAGCATGAAAATCGCCTGCGAGTGCGTGCGTTGATCGGCGCACGAGACCAGCAGACTTAGGCACAGAATCGCAATGAACTGTAGGGAATATTTCATAAAATATGCTCCCCGGCAGCGCGTTTGGAGAATGCGCGCATGCCTGAGTTATCCGATTTTTTACCGATTGCCGACAGGCCGCGATTAACCAGCAAACGCTCGATGATCAGCGGCAAGAAGATGACAGCGTCGTAGAGATGTTCGATGCCTTTGCCGACTTGACGCGCCAAACTGGATAAGAAGCGGGTGGCAAAACCCAGTACGCGAATGCTCAGCACCAGCAACACACCGAAAACGCTGCGTCCCGAATGAATCAAATACTCCAAGGGGATTGCGACAAACGCCAAAGCGAAGGGCAGGGTGAAACCTAAAATCATTTGCGCGGCTTTAGGTATGTTTAGCGCCCAAGTGTTGACCGCTACTTTGGCGATGGTGCCGCTGGCCAATTCTTGTTTGAGCGCGACATCCGCGGCGACGATGAGATCGCGCATCACGGCCAAGGCTACTTCCACACCCGCCAGGACCAGCAAGATGGTAAAAGAAATTAAGACCATCCAGCGACGCATTTTGTTATTGATGCCGTTGAGCGGGAATAGATGCGTGTAACCCAATGACTCCATCAAGAACAATCCCATCAGCGTTTCGAAAAATATAATGACCATCGCCGCTAAATAAGAAGCTTGGAGATTGCCGTAAATATATTCCGAACCGCCCACCATCGCTTCCATGGGGCGCTCGATCAACCAGAAGTTGACGAAGGCGCCGCCGGCGGCGATGAGCATTACCAATAATGAGATCACGAACAAAATAGTCGCCGACGAAGCCAGTGTATGCTCGGCCTTTTCGGTGTTGGCGTTGATCTGCGCGTACTTTTCCATTTGCTCGTCGATCTTGGCGGCGCTGTCGGTGAGGCCGGTGAGATTTTTATCCACGCGATTCAGCGTTTGATCGACCGAACGCCAGAAAGGCAGGAAGCCTTTCAGAATGTTGTGGCGTTGTTCGTAGGACTTGCGATATTCAGCGACGACCTTGTCGTAGATTTTGTCGATGGAGTTGCGGATGTCATCCAATATTTTTTCCACTAGGCCGTCGCCGGATGGTTTGATCTTGGCGATCGCCGCTACGGCCTTGGTCCATTCCGGCGGGGGCGGCGGTACTTCGCCGCATTTTTTAAATTCTTCTTCGATGCGCGTAATTTCATCCATGAGTTTGCGCTGCAGCGCCGGATAACCGTGCAGATCGCGTTGCACTAAATTGGTAACGCGATCGAATTCTTTGACGATGCCTTGCGATATTTCACTGCGGCCGCGCGCGAGCAATACCATTTTATTGCGCCGATGCAATTCTTCGGCGGCTTTGAAAAGCCAATGCGAGCCGAGACGCAGCGGATTGCTGATGCTGCGGAACACCGCGCGCAATAAGTTGTGCATCGCCGGACGCGCGCCGTATAAAACAGGAATGGCGATGACAATGATTAGGAAAATTGAAACCGCCGGATTCGTCGGCCAGATTATAAAGTTGTCCATAAAGATTCCCCCTGTGGAATACAGATAACATCCATTGCTTGGGATTGAATGCGTTAAGTATGCGTGCTTACGGGCGCCATCCTAGTGGGAGGCCGACCAGTGGCGGGGATTGTTGGGATTACTGGTCGGAAAATGACGGATAAGTTCGACCGCTGCTTGGCGGGCGCGATAGCTGAAAACGGCAGGAGTTAGTGTGGCTTTTGAATCATCCGATTAATCAGGTCTTTTCTGATTATGATTACTAATAATATCGAGCTAAACTCTTCACATGCGATTTTCCATTTACCGTTTTAACCCGGAAACAGACGCTAAACCGCGTATGCAGGCCTACGAGCTGGCGGATGACACGGGTGCGGTTATGTTATTAGATGCTCTGTTGTTGCTTAAACAGCAGGACGACAGCCTGGGGTTTCGGCGCTCCTGCCGCGAAGGTGTGTGCGGGTCGGACGCGATGAATATTAATGGGCGCAATGGGCTGGCGTGCATTCTGCCTTTGCATGAGCTTAAGCAGCCGATTGAAATCCGGCCATTGCCTGGCCAGCCCGTGATACGCGATTTGATCGTCGATCTGACTCAGTTCTATAACCAATATCGCGCGGTGAAACCGTGGCTGAGCAATAACGATCCCGAACCGGAAATTGAGCGACTGCAGTCGCCGGCCGATCGTGAAAAGTTAGACGGGCTTTATGAGTGCATACTTTGTGCTTGTTGCACAACAGCTTGTCCGTCTTTCTGGTGGAATCCCGTTAAGTTCTTAGGGCCGGCGGCTTTGCTGCAAGCATGGCGTTTTTTGGCTGACAGCCGCGATCAGGCCACGGGCGAGCGTCTGGATGAACTCGAAGATCCTTATAAGTTGTTCCGTTGTCATACGATCATGAATTGCACCGATGTTTGTCCGAAAGGATTGAATCCGAGCCGGGCGATTGGGGAGATTAAGCAGATGCTGGCGAAGCGTGTTTTATGAGGCTTGTCTTAAAAAATAGGGTGCGCCCTGCGCACCGATCCACGATTTAAGTAAAGCCTTGGTGCGTGGGACGACGCACCCTACGTGAGCCAAAATTGCAGTTTGAGTGAAACCAATATGTCAGCGGTAAATTCAATAAAATCTTGTCGTTCGGTGGGTTTCGCTGCGCTCAACCCACCCTACATTTAATACGATTAATATTTGGTTGACATGGACGATCGCAAACTGGAGAGACTGCGCTGGCGTTGTCGCCGGGGTTTGCTTGAGCTCGATGTGCTGCTGCTCAATTTTTTGGAACAGCGTTACCCCCATCTTAGTCTTCCCGAACAAAATGCCTTCGATAAATTATTGGCGATTCCGGACGACACTTTGTTCGCATACCTTCAGAGCAATCAAAAACCACTCGATAATGAGTTAAGGGAACTTGTCGAAAAAATTAAACAGTAACCTGATATTGAACATAAAAGTTTCACGTTTTTTGGCGGCAACTTTTCTGTTTATCGGCCTCGGCGCTATGCCGTTGGTAATGATTTTGCCGGCCTGGCCGATGCGTTTTATTTTGTGGTTGATGCTTGGGTTCGTGCTTTACCGACTGCTGACTATTTATGCCTGGCGTATTGGCAAGTCAGCCATCGAAGTCGTGGAATTGGATGACGAAGCAAGCGTGTCAGTGCGTTTTGCGGGCGATGAGCTTTGGTATGTGTGCCAGGTAAAATCCCGTTTCATTCATCCCTGGTTGACACTGCTAACTTTGCGCGTAGCCGGACGCAGATTGCCAGTTAAGTTGGTGATCGCCGCCGATGCCGTGGACGCAGAACTGTTTAGGCTTTGGCGCGTACGGCTGAATCTTGAAACAGTGCTGGAGTGAGCACGGTGTCTTGCGGAGTGCCAGGAAGGGTATTGGGGTAATCGCGCGTGAAGTGCAGGCCGCGCGATTCTTTGCGCGCCAGCGCCGAGCGGATGATTAACTCCGCGACTAATAATAAGTTACGTAATTCAATGAGATCGTTGGTAACCTTAAAGTTCGTGTAGTACTCGCGCACTTCTTCTTTCAGCAAATCCACCCGATGTTGCGCGCGCTGCAAACGTTTGCTGGTGCGCACGATGCCGACGTAGTCCCACATGCCGCGGCGCAGTTCATCCCAGTTGTGCGATACGACGACTTGTTCGTCGGCGTCCGTTACGCGGCTTTCATCCCACGCCGGCAAATTTTTGACGGCGGGGTCGGCGGTGGGCAGCGCGCTTAGAATATTTTCCGCCGCGGCTTGAGCAAACACCAAACATTCGAGCAGCGAGTTACTGGCCAGGCGATTGGCGCCGTGCAAGCCGGTAAAGGCGCATTCGCCGACGGCATACAAATGTTCCAGGTCGGTGCGCGCAGAAAGATCGGTCATGACACCGCCGCAGGTATAATGCGCCGCCGGCACCACCGGAATCGGTTCGCGGGTGATGTCATAACCGTATTCGCGGCAGCGTTCGTAAATAGTCGGAAAGTGACTGCGGATGAATTCGGCGGGTTTATGGCTGATATCGAGATGCACATAATCCAAACCGCGGCGTTTCATTTCATAGTCAATGGCGCGCGCGACGATATCGCGCGGCGCCAACTCGGCGCGCGCATCGTGGTCCGGCATGAACGGCGCGCCGTTGGGCAGTTTGAGCTTAGCGCCTTCACCGCGTAGTGCCTCTGAAATCAAAAAAGATTTGGCGCGCGGGTGATAAAGACAGGTCGGATGAAATTGCACAAATTCCATGTTCGCCACGCGGCAACCGGCGCGCCAGGCCATGGCGATGCCGTCGCCGGTGGAAGTGTCTGGATTACTACTATAAAGGTATGCCCTGGAAGCGCCGCCTGTGGCCAAGGCCACGAAGCGCGCGCCGAAAACATGAATGTGACCGGTGGCTTTGTTCAGCGCGTAAGCACCCAAACAACGGTTGGGGCCGGCGCGTTCGATTTTTTGCTGGGTAATGAGATCGATGCTGATGTAATTTTCTTGCAGGCGGATGTTGGGATGCTTGCGCACCAGCGCTTCGAGCGTGGTTTCGACCGCGCGGCCGGTGGCGTCAGCGGCATGAATCACGCGCCGGTGGCTATGTCCGCCCTCGCGCGTGAGATGATATTCTGTGTCGCTCGCGGTTTCTTCGCGGCTAAATGGCACACCCCGGTCAATCAACCAGCGGATGGCTTCGGGGCCATGGCGCACAACAAATTCCACGGTTTTCGGGGAACATAATCCGGCGCCGGCTTTAAGCGTGTCTTGAATATGCGATTCAAACGAGTCTTCGCGGCCGTTGAGTACCGCGGCGACGCCGCCTTGAGCATAGAGGCTGGCGCCTTCGGTTAAGGCGCCTTTGGTAAGAATGGTAACCTTAGCTTGTTCGGCGACGCGCAACGCCAAACTTAATCCCGCGACGCCGCCGCCGATGATCAATACGTCGCAGAACTGGGGGGTTGTCATGAATGTTTTCAGCACGTTGGCCGCGTTTACGTTATCCTAGCATAGGTGTTGGGCATTACTTTACGCTGGTTATTTTTTAGGTATAAAAAATTGAGCAAAACAACTACATTTCAAGCATTAAACTCAAACCTTAATGGCGAACTTTCAGGCGCGCGCGCGGTCTGTAGTGGTCAGCAGAGTGCAACTCAGACATATGAGACTTAATCTAGATGTCTGAGCGCAGCATCGACCAAAAACTGGTTGTACGGGTACAACAGGGCGATAAGACCGCTTTCGATCTTTTAGCCCGCAAGTACCAGCACAAGATTGCTAAACTGGTTTCACGTTTTGTGCGTGACCGTGGCGAAGTGGAAGACGTCACTCAGGAAGCCCTAATAAAAGCGTATCGCGCCATTGGCAGTTTCCGCGGCGAAAGCGCGTTCTATACTTGGCTGTACCGGATCGCCGTCAACACGGCGAAAAATTATCTGGAATCGATGGGGCGGCGGCCGCCCGGGTCCGATATGGAAATTGAAGGTGCAGAACTGATTGAAAGCGGCGATGGCTTACGCGACCTGGCGACGCCGGAACGTCAGGCGCTCACGGATGAAATCGCCGCCACCGTGCACCGCGTGATTGAACAACTGCCGGAAGATTTACGCACCGCCATTACTTTACGTGAAATCGAAGGTCTCAGTTATGAAGAAATTGCGCAAATGATGGATTGTCCCATCGGCACCGTACGTTCGCGCATTTTTCGCGCGCGCGAAGCGATCGATCAAGAATTACGCCCATTGTTGGAGAGATAAATCGGTATGAGTAACGACAAGATCATGCAAGAAAAACTTTCGGCTTTCGTCGATAACGAACTGGACGAATTGGAAACCCGCCAGCTGATGGCGGCGCTTTCGCAAGACGCCACGCTCCGACGCACCTGGGAACGTTATCACGTGGCGCGATCTGCCTTGCATCAAGATTCGGAAATTCTTCTGGTCGCGAACGTGGCCGAAAAAGTGGCGCAACAAATTGAAAGCGAGCCGTCGCGCGCCGGTTCCTATCGGCGTCAACAAGCGCTGCGCGTTGTCAGCACTCTGGCGCTCGCGGCGTCGGTGGCGGCGATAGCGATTTTGGGCGTCCAACGTCTGAATGATAAACCTGAGTCAAGCGCTGCGGCTTTAGTGGCGGGCGGCAAACCCGCCGGGCAAGTTATCCGTAGCGGCACCACGCGTTGGGATACCAAGGAACCGGGAGCGGAAAACGCGCTCAATGCGTATTTAGTCGAGCATAACGAATTTGCGTCGACCTCGGGAATCGGCGGCATGATGCCTTACGTGCGTGTGGTTGGTTACGACAATAATAATAAATGATTTCGTCCGTCGCGCAGCGCTGCTTTCTATTTTCCATTAGTTTAATTGTCAGCGGCGCCGTCGTCGCCGCGGACAACGCGCAAGAGTGGTTGATGAAAATCAATCGCGCGGCGCGCAATCAGGATTACGAAGGCGTATTCGTCTATCAACATGACACCCAACTCGAAGCCATGCACATTTTCCATAAAATGGAAAATGGCCTGGCCAAAGAACGACTCATTTCCTTAAACGGTTCGCCGCGCGAAATTATCCGCGAGGGCGGCGAAGTGCGCTGCTATTGGCCGGACATGAAGTCGGTCATCGTCGAATATCGCAAAACCGATAACAAAAATTTTCCCGCCATTTTGCCGGAGCGTTTATCGGACCTTAACAAACATTATATCTTGCAGCTCGGCGGCGTCGAACGCGTGGCTAACCGTATGGCACAGCTGGTGCTGATAAAACCCGACGATGATTATCGTTATGGTTATCACCTGTGGGCTGAGAAGGAAACCGGATTATTGTTGAAAGCGGACTTGGTCGATAGCAAGGGAAATGTTCTCGAGCAATTCATGTTCACGCAAATCAACCTTGCTGCCAAGATTTCAGCGAACGACATGCAACCGGGAGTAGCCGGCCAAGGCATGATTTGGTATCGCGAAGACAGTAGCGCAAAAAATAAAAATACCAGTGTTGCCGCTCAACCCGCTTGGACAGCGACACGCGTACCGACAGGTTTCAAGCTTTCCATGCGCATGACGCGGCGCATGCCGACGCGCACGCAACCGGTGGAGCATTTGGTGTATACCGACGGCTTGGCGACGGTGTCGGTGTTCATCGAAAAACAAGAGAAGAACGTCAAGCTGTTCATGCTCGGTCCGAGTCGCATGGGTGCGGTGCATGCGCTCGGTGTGCGCGTTGACGATTATCAAATCACCACCGTGGGTGAAGTACCGGCGGAAACCATCGCCCTCATCGGCGGTTCGGTCGCGCTGGCCCAGTGACCACGGCAGTCGTGACGGTCTGGCGCGCATTTTATTTTCTTGCGTCGTTGTTTTTTATATTGTCGGCGCAAGCCGCGACGCGCGAGTTGCCGGATTTCAGCCGCTTGGTGGCGCAACACGGCGCGGCGGTGGTCAACATCAGCGTCACGCGCTACGTGCAAAGCGCCGGTTTTCCTTCCACGACATCTATTCCGGCGACACCGAAAGAACCTCCGCAACGCGATTTTTTACGCCACTACTTCGATCAGAACACCGACGCGCTGGAAGAAAATTCCCTGGGTTCGGGTTTTATCGTTTCCGCCGACGGTTACATTTTGACTTGCGCGCATGTCGTGGAAAATGCACGTGAGATTTTAGTGCGCCTAAACGACCGGCGCGAGTTCAGCGCCCGCGTCGTAGGCACGGACAAGCGCAGCGACGTGGCGCTGCTTAAAATAGAATCTTCGTCTTTGCCGGTAGTGGCCATCGGCGACGCCAATAAACTTCAAGTGGGCGAGTGGGTGTTGGCGATCGGCTCGCCTTTCGGTTTCGACAGCTCGGCCACGGCCGGCATCGTTTCCGCCAAGGGTCGCACTCTGCCCAGTGAAAATTACGTTTCGTTTATTCAAACCGACGTGCCGATCAATCCCGGCAACTCCGGCGGTCCTTTATTTAATCTCAAGGGCGAAGTGGTGGGCGTGAATTCGCAAATTTACAGCGACACCGGTGGGTTCATGGGTTTGTCCTTTGCCATTCCTATCGATTCCGCCATGAAGATCGGCGCCCAGCTTAAAAATGAGGGCAAGGTGCGACGCGGTTGGCTCGGCGTCAGCCTGCAAGAAGTGTCGCGCGCGCTCGCCGGCGCTTACGGCCTGAACAATCCGCATGGCGCATTGGTTACGGATATCTTGCCGAACAGTCCTGCGGCTAAATCGGATTTGCGTCCTGGCGATATCGTTTTGGAATACGAAGGCAAAATGGTGAATCGCTCAGTCGATTTGGCGCCGCTCGTGGGACTGACGGCCCCGGGTACGCTTGCGCGCTTTGACATATTTCGACGCGATCAAGGCAAGCAAACCATTATTATTAAGCTCGGCGAGCTGCGCGAAGAACCCAGCGAACGTCCGTGGCGGCGCGAGCGCAGCGACAGCCAATCGCGTTTCGGCTTGACGTTAGGCGACATGACGCCGGCGCAGCGAAAAAATTTCGAGATCGATCAAGGCGCTTACGTGACCAGCGTCGATGAAGGGCCGGTGCGCGAAGCCGGTTTGCGCGTCGGCGATGTGATTTTGGAAGTCGATGGTAAACGTGTCAGCGACGCTTCCGGTTTTTTCCGGCTGCTGGAGCACATGCCGGCGAAACGTTCGGTAGTGTTGCGGGTCCGGCGTGGCATGACCACCTTATTTATGGCTTTTGCACCGACAAATTAACACGCATCGCATATTTATGCGCTGCGTTAAATAGGGTATGCTACGCCCCGCAAAAGCAAGTTAAACGACACACGCAAACCTTTTTGAAAAAAATTGACACCGCGGGCGCCTTAGGCGCCTTTTTCGTATCTCGCACCCCAGTGCTTGCCGCTAACGGCCTGGCGCTTGGAACATCGCAAAATTCATGAGCAGCACGAATCAAGAACTGATCCGTAACTTTTCCATTATCGCGCATATCGATCACGGCAAGTCGACGCTGGCGGATCGGTTTATCCAAACCTGCGGTGGTTTGGAAGATCGCGAAATGCAGGAGCAAGTGTTGGACTCGATGGATCTCGAGCGCGAACGCGGCATCACCATCAAGGCGCAAAGCGTGGCCCTGGATTACAAGGCGCGCAACGGCAAAACCTATCGCTTGAACATGATCGATACGCCGGGGCATGTGGATTTTTCCTATGAAGTCTCGCGTTCGCTCACGGCTTGCGAAGGCGCGTTGTTGGTGGTCGACGCGTCGCAAGGCGTGCAAGCCCAGACCGTGGCCAATTGTTACACCGCTTCCGAGCTCAATCTGGAAATCGTGCCGATCTTGAACAAAATCGATTTGCCCTCGGCCGATCCGGCGCGCGCCGCGGAAGAGATCGAGGACATCATCGGCATCGACGCGCATAACGCGATTTCCGCCAGCGCTAAAACCGGTCAAGGCATCGTCGATATTCTGGAGGCCATTGTTGAACGTATTCCCATGCCGCAAGGGGATAACAGCGCTCCGCTGAAAGCTTTGATCATCGATTCGTGGTTCGACAATTATTTGGGCACCGTGTCGCTGGTGCGCGTGATCGACGGCTGTCTTAAACCGAAAGAAAAAATTCGCCTGATGGCGGTGGGGCGCGATCATTTTGTCGAACAGATCGGAATTTTCACACCCAAACGCAAACCGGTGAGCGAACTCGGGCCGGGTGAAGTCGGGTACGTGATCGCCGGTATCAAAGATGTGCGCGGCGCGCGCGTCGGCGACACCATCACGCATGTGCATCGCCCAGCCGATAAAGCGCTCGCGGGTTTTAAAGAAATCAAGCCGCGGGTGTTCGCCGGTTTGTATCCCATTGAAGCGTCCGACTATGAAGCATTCCGCGACGCCTTGGCCAAACTGCAATTGAATGACGCCTCGTTGCACTACGAACCGGAAACATCGGAAGCGCTGGGTTTTGGTTTTCGTTGCGGGTTTCTCGGCATGCTGCACATGGAAATCATTCAGGAACGGCTCGAACGCGAATATAATTTAAACCTGATTACCACCGCGCCCACGGTCATTTATGAAATTGCCACCGCCAAAGAAGTGTTCCTGGTTGAGAACCCCGCGAAGATGCCGGACCCGACTCATATCGTCGAGATTCGCGAACCGATTATCTTGGCCACGATCTTGGTGCCGCAAGAATATGTCGGCAACGTCATCGGCTTATGCGTTGAAAAACGCGGTATTCAAAAGGATCTGACCTATCACGGCCGTCAAGCCATGCTGAGTTACGAACTGCCGCTGAACGAAGTGGTGCTCGATTTTTTCGACCGTTTGAAGTCGGTTAGCCGTGGTTACGCTTCGCTGGATTACGACTTTCTGGAATTTCGTCCCTCGGACCTGTGTAAGCTTGACGTTTTGATCAACGGCGATAGAGTGGACGCACTTTCGGTCATCGTGCATCGCGAACAAAGCCAATATCGCGGACGTGAGCTGGTCAAAAAGCTGCGTGAGTTGATTCCGCGGCAAATGTTCGACGTAGCGATTCAAGCGGCGATCGGTTCCAAGGTGATCGCGCGTGAAACGGTCAAAGCCTTGCGCAAGAATGTCACGGCCAAGTGCTATGGCGGCGACGTATCGCGCAAACGCAAATTATTGGAAAGACAAAAAGAGGGCAAGAAGCGTATGAAACAATTCGGCACGGTTGAAATTCCGCAGGAAGCTTTTCTAGCCGTTCTGCGCGTGAGCGAGAAATAGCGCCATGGATTTTGCATTAATCATGTTGTTGATTCTGATCGTCACGGGTGCGATCTGGGCGCTGGATCGTTGGCTGTGGGCGCCGCAACGCGAACGCCGCGTCAAAAATCTAGCTGCAGCTGGCAAAACCGAGCAGGCTGAGCAAGTGCGTAAAGAACCGGTGATGGTGGAGTATGCGCGCGCGTTTTTCCCCGTCATCTTAATTGTTTTTCTCATCCGTTCATTTTTAGCGGAGCCTTTCCGGATTCCTTCGGGGTCAATGTTGCCGAGCTTGTTCATCGGCGATTTTATTCTGGTCAATAAGTTTACTTACGGCGTGCGTCTGCCGGTGGTCAATACCAAGGTGCTGGATATTCAGCATCCGCAACGCGGCCAAGTAATGGTATTTCGTTATCCCAAAAACCCTTCCATTAATTATATTAAGCGCGTGGTTGGCATTCCGGGCGACCATATCCTATATAAAGATAAGAAACTCTATATCAATGGAACGCCGATGGAACAAATGGATGGCCTGCCTTACTACCCATCTCAGAGCGTGGACCCGCAAGGCGACACGCTGAAGCTGACGGAAAATCTCGACGGCGTTAAGCACGCCATTTTAACCACGGGGCAGCTGGACCCGCCGTTACCTGAAATCGTCGTGCCCGAGGGACAATATTTTGTCATGGGCGATAACCGCGACCGCAGCAACGACAGCCGTTTTTGGGGCTTCGTGCCGGATGAAAATCTGGTGGGACGGGCTTTCCTGATTTGGTTCAGCTGGGATATGACCGATCAACCTAAATGGTTTTGGGAACGCATTGTTTGGAACCGCATTGGCCAGGTCATTCGTTGAAGTGACGCGTATATCGAACTGTCAAGGAGGTTGTGATGCAAAATCGTAAACGTCAATCGGGCATAACGATGTGGGGCATGTTGTTCGTCCTCGGCACGCTCGCTTTTTTTATGTTTCTATTTTTTAAATTACTGCCGCCTTACCTGACCGATCTTAAAATAAAAAGTGCGTTGGAAAGTTTAGGCCGGCAACCGGATGCGGGCTCGATGGTTTTGCCGCAGATTAAAGAAGCAATCAGAAAACGCTTGGAGATCGATAGCGCCGATGATTTCGATTTGGAAAAAACCTTGACACTGGAAGCGCGCGGCAAAATGAAGGTCATCCGCATTAGTTATGAATCGGTGGTGCCGATAGCGTTTAACGTTTCGGCTTTGCTTAACTTCGATCACAGTATCGAGGTCCGTGGCGCGGAATAAAAACAATGCCGCCGAACTGAGCCGCCGGTTAAGCTACGTCTTCCGGCAGCCGGAATTGTTGACGCGGGCGCTAACTCATCGTAGTAAAAGCAGCGATAATTACGAACGTTTGGAATTTTTAGGCGATAGCGTGCTCGGTTTTGCCATTTCGTCCGAGCTCTACAATCGTTATGCCGACCTTTCCGAAGGCGAGCTGACACGACTACGCGCCAGTCTGGTCAAGAAAAGCGCGCTGGCGGATCTGGCGCGCGCCATCGAACTCGGCGATTATCTGGCGCTGGGCGAAGGCGAACTGAAAAGCGGCGGTTACGATCGCGATTCGATTCTGGCCGATACGCTCGAGGCTATTTTTGGCGCCATCTGCAAAGACAGTTCCGCCGATCAAGCCGTAAAAGTCATTTTGTATCTTTATCGCGATAAACTGGCGCATCTCGATCCGCATTCCATTCCCAAAGATCCCAAAACGCAATTGCAAGAGCATCTACAAAAGCTTTCGCTGCCGACGCCGATTTATGTCGTGCGCGAGGTCACGGGTGAAGCGCATCAGCAGAATTTCATCGTCGAATGCCGCGTCGCCAGCTTGGACGGGCCGGTCCGCGGCGAAGGCAACAGCCGCCGGCATGCCGAACAAGAAGCGGCCTCGCTGGCGCTCGCGCGTTTGTCTCAATCCTAATGTCTGAAACCGATTTTCGTTGCGGCCTGGCGACGCTCGCCGGGCGGCCCAACGTGGGCAAGTCCACACTGTTAAATAATCTCGTCGGCCAGAAACTGAGTATTACCTCATCGCGCGCGCAAACTACGCGACATCGTTTGCTGGGCATTAAAACTTCTGACAGCGCCCAAATAATTTATGTAGATACCCCTGGCCTGCAAACGGATAATAAAGGCATGATGAACCGTTACCTTAACCGGGTGGCGAATGCCAGCTTGCAAGGCGTTGATTGCATCGTTTTGCTTATCGCCGCCAGCGGCTGGACGCGCGCCGATGAATATCCGTTGCAATTGGCGATGCAACAAGGCATCCCCGTTATTCTCGCCATTAATAAAATGGATCAACTTAAAGACCGCCAGCAACTCTTACCATTAATTGAAGAGTCGCATAAAAAAATGAATTTTGCCGAGATCATTCCGGTATCGGCATTAAAAACCACCAACGTCGATAATTTACAGAAAGCCATTTTGAAATATTTGCCGGTGCAAGCGCCACTGTATCCCGTGGATCAAATCAGTGATCGTAGCGAACGTTTCCTCGTCGCCGAACTCGTGCGTGAACAAATATTTCGTGGGTTGCGTCAGGAAGTGCCTTACGCCACGGCCGTGAGCATCGAACAATTTAAACGCGCCAAAGGCGCGATTCATATCGACGCCACCATCTGGGTCGACAAAGAAGGTCAAAAACCGATTCTCATCGGTAAAGACGGCGAGCGACTCAAGACCATAGGCAGCCGCGCGCGTTTGGCGATGCAAAAACTTTTGGGCGCCAAGGTGCATCTCGGTTTATGGGTGAAAGTGCGTGAAGGCTGGGCGGACAGCGAGCGCGCCCTGCGCAGCCTGGGCTACGCCGACGAGAGCTGATTGTGCGTATCCATCAACAACCCGCGTTTATTTTGCACCACCACGGTTACAGCGAAACCAGCTTATTGCTCGAAGTGTTAACCGCGCAACATGGGCGCATCGGACTCATCGCCAAAGGCGCGAAGCGGCCGAACAGCCGGGTGCGCGGTATTTTAAAACCGTTTCAGCGTTTATTGATCGGTTGGAGCGGCAAGGGCGAGTTGGCGACCTTGACCGGCGCCGAAGCCGACGGCGCGCACGCGGCACTTGAAGGATCGGCGCTCTATTGCGGCTTTTACATGAACGAAGTGCTGCTGCGCTTGCTGCACCGACACGATCCGCACGATCGCTTATTTGAGGTTTATCAGGCGGCGCTCGAACGTTTGTGCCGAAATAATAGTTTGCAAGAAGCGGTGCTGCGGGTTTTTGAAAAAAATTTATTGCGTGAACTGGGTTATGCCTTGGTTTTGGATCACGATATCGCCGACAAAAAACCGCTTGAAGCGGACGTGGTGTACGATTACATTTTTGAGCGCGGTCCGCTGCGCTTGGCGAACCCCGAACTGCATCGGCCGACTGAAGGTTTACGCATTCGCGGCGCCAGTTTATTGGCGCTGGCGCAAGAAACTTTGGAAGACGCCAGCGCCTTGCGCGACGCTAAAGCATTGATGCGCGCCGCCTTAGCACGGCATTTGGGCGAAAAACCGCTGCACAGCCGCAAATTATTTCGCCGCAGCATTCCTTTAAGCGCAACAGAGATGGAGCACAAGCTTGATAAAGTTGGGAGTTAATATCGATCACGTTGCCACGCTGCGTCAGGCGCGCGGCACGCGCTACCCCGATCCCATTCAAGCGGCGCTGGAAGCGGAACAAGCCGGGGCCGACGCAATAACGCTGCATTTGCGCGAAGACCGGCGGCATATTCAGGATCAAGACGTGGAAGTTTTACGGCGCGTGATTCAGACGCGCATGAATTTGGAGCTGGCGGTGGCAGACGACGTGGTGGCTTTTGCTTGTCGCGTGCGCCCACAAGAATGCTGTATGGTGCCCGAGCGACGCCAAGAACTTACCACCGAAGGCGGTTTGGATGTTGTCGGCGGGTTTAAAAAAATTACTCAAGTTTGCAAACGTCTGGTTGACGCCGGCATACGCGTATCTTTGTTTGTGGATGCCGACGCCGATCAAATCGAAGCCGCGGCCAAAACCGGAGCCGCGGTTATCGAGATTCACACCGGCCGTTATGCCGATATCGAAGATCCGGCAGCGCGCCAGCAAGAACTGGTGCGCATCGAGCAAGCCGTGCAGCAGGGTTTAGGATTGAAATTACAAGTTAACGCCGGCCATGGGCTTAACTATCACAATGTACAAGCGATCGCCGGCATCCCCGGCATATCGGAATTAAACATCGGACATGCCATTGTTGCGCGTGCTTTGTTTACCGGCATGTCGGAGGCGGTGCGGGAAATAAAACGACTGATGTTGGAAGCGGCGAAATGATTTTTGGTATTGGCACCGACATCGTGCGCGTGGGGCGCATGCAAGAAGACCTCGATCGATTCGGCGATCGATTTTCCGAACGCATTCTCACCAGCGGTGAATTGTTGGACTTCCGCAAAAACGCCAACAAGGCGAATTTTTTAGCACGGCGCTTTGCCGCCAAAGAAGCAACGGTCAAAGCCATGGGCACGGGATTCCGCGATGGAATTCAGCTGCACGATATCGAAGTGACGCATGACGCTCAAGGTAAACCGATCTTGGCGTTCCATGGCCGCGCGCAAGAATTTCTGCAAGCAAAAAACATCGCCGTGGCGCATATTAGTTTAGCGGATGAAAAAGACCATGCCGTGGCGTTCGTGACGCTTGAGACGAATTAAATTATTTCCGTTAAATTTTTAAAATCATTCATAATGGGCAATAAACCGGTCGTCTGCTGCTTAGCTCTGCGCATCGATTATGCCGTTTCCCCAAGGGCTGGCGGCATGTCACAATAGAGGCATTGATTCTTAAGCGAGTAACCTGAAATGGATAACGACGTGATCCAGCTGGGTTTAAAACCCATCGAAGTGTGGCCCAAGGATCAAATAATCGAAACGTGCGGCAATCCGACAATTTGCTCGACCCATTTTCTGGATGTGCAGGAATATCATCCGCGCCTTATCGCCAAAATTCTTGAACTGGAAGAGCATCAGCGTTTACGCAAGCGTAGTTTCCGCGGGGCTTGCGGCACTAAAATTCATCATCTGGACACCTGGCTCAACACCGAAGCGGAGTTGATTAGTTTGCGCGCGCGCGCGTTTTTTCGGCGCGTCTTGGAGTGCGAGGATGCGGTGGTGGATCTCAGCTGGGCCAATATTTATCGTAACGGCGATTTTTGCATGCCGCACAGTCATGTGCGTTCAACGGCGAGCGTGGTGTATTGCGTGGAAACCGGCGACGAAGACGTGGAAGATTCTTTAAGCGGACAATTCGGTTTCGTGGATCCGCGTTTGAGTAGTTGCTGTCCGGATCAAGAAGGTTGCGTGACCAAGCCTTTTTATCCAGGAATGAAAATGGGAACGATGATTATTTTTCCGAGCCAACTGGTGCACACCGTGAATGCCTATCTCGGCAAGCGTCCACGCATTACGCTTTCATGGAATATCAATAAAAATCCACTGCCGGGCTCCCCGCTTATCACTAACGCGGGGGAATGAGTAACAGGTTAAATTTATCCGGTTGCTCGCTTCATGCCGGTATGACGTACGCGGCTGGTGTGTTCGACGGGCGCCGACGATTTGCGTTTATTGCGACGCAAATATTTTAAGGAACCAGAAGAAGAGGGGATGGGTTCTTGTTGATCCGGTGAGACGTCGGGATCTTGAATCACTTTTCCAAAAGCGATGGCGGCGAACAAACCGGCCACGGTCCAGACGAGAAGTAGAACGACGATTGTTTCCAGGCTCATGCACTGTTTCCTTGTGATGATTTGGTCCGCGTAGCATCTCTTTTCTTAAGGTATTTGACAATCCCCCAAACACCTTAAAAGTACCAGCGGACTAGATTTTCTGACCGGCGGTGCAGAAAGTTCCGTTCATGAAAATGGCTGAATCAGTAAATGAAAATTTACATTTCACCTGGGCGGAGGCTCGGCACTATCGTAGATAGAACAGGAACCTTTTGGTCAGCGGCTGTATTTAAGCGCTCGCGCGCGAACCGCATGATAGACATGCTTGATTGGCCGGTAGTGCAGACGATAGGCGCCATGGACAGAATAGGGATTGGCGGCAATCCAATCGGTCACCGTCTTATCGTTCACACTGACGATGACAATCGCATCGGCGCCTATATCGCGTCCTTTTTGTTCCAAGCGGGCGTTGATTTCCTCGGGACTTCCGCCGTAATTGTCTTCCAGAATGGCAAAGGTTTTATAGGGTCGGGACGGCATATCCAAAAGGACTTCGACGTGGTGAGTGGGTGCGAACGACTCGGTCTGGCTAAGAATTTCCACCTCCGGTGTGGCGCAAGCGACTAAGAAAATACATATAAAGCTTAAATATATTATGCGCGTCATGGCGTGATTTTAAGATAATCTTGCAGATTAAACCAATCGCTAGAAATTTGGTCTAGATCTTAAATTTTTTCCTGACATATATTGAATCCACTACCTAATGATTTTAATTATCGGTTTTTCTTTTGCCTTAGTATTAATGGCCTTGAGCTATGTATTTTGGGATCAAACGCTTTCATTATTTTTCTATCGCTGGATGCACGCAAACGATGCTTTATTGCAGGCGGCAGCGGGCATACCGGATTTGTTGGCTTATGTAGTTATTATTATTACTTTGGTCAGCTGGGGGCTGTATTTTTTACTTACACGTCGAGGCTATAAAAATCGCCATACTCAATTTTTGCAGCTATGCGGCACCGCCGTTCCTGCGGCATTTATTTTTAAATCTTTTTTACAATTTGTATTGGGAAGATCGAACCCCTGGATGTGGGCGATTTATCATCAATCGCCCATTTTTTATTGGTTTGACGCCAGTGAAGGCTACGGATGTTTTCCATCCGGTCACATGACGGTGTTCACTGCCTTAATTGCAGGTTTCGGCTATTACTATCCGCGATATAGGCTCGCGTGTTTCAGTCTGTTGTTACTTTTAGCGGTGGCACTAATCGTGACGAACCATCACTTTTTGAGCGATGTCATCGCCGGCGCCAGTTTGGGCATGGCTATTTTTCTACTTGCTAATAATGCTCTCAATCCAATCGCAGCGAGGAAACCGAGCTTTTAATTGGTTTCAGCAGCTTTGTTGAACGCGGCTTGCGCTCCCTGATGGTCGCCGCGTTTGAGACGTGCTTGACCGATGAGGCGCCAATTTTCCGCGCGCATGGATTTATTATCGCCGGCCAATCCGTTGGACTTTGCCGCCAGACTTTCGACCTGCTGATATTCGCCTTGCTGCAAACGAACGCGCGCGAGCTCTTGCCACAACGCTGGATTGCGCGGCTCGATGCGCAAGGCGCGCTCAAGCGTCGCGCCGGCGGCGTCGAATTTGTTGGCGGCCGCGTCGGTATGCGCGCTGTTCACCAACGCCACCACGGCGTTATTGTTGGAGGCTGGTTCGGACGATTCACGAAACAAATCGCTGCTGCAACTCGATAGCACGATTAGCGATGCCAGAGCGAAAATAATTTTATTCATTCGAATAATCTCTTAAACCAGCTTTTAATTGATTTGACCGGGGAAGTTTTGGCGCAAGGCGCGGTTTCAGTCGGCGCTGAACCGCGAATAAAAGGAAGTTTCACCGCGCCTGCGCAAGTTTCGTCGGCGCGCAAATTTTTTTCCGGATCCACCCACACGAACTCGATATTTTCCGGCACCGGCGGTTGCAGCGGTTCGGCGTCGAGTTGCGCCATGATACTACCCCAGACCGTCATGGCGCCACCGGCGCCGGTCATATTGATCGGCTGATTATCGTCGCGTCCGATCCAAGCTACGGCCACGCGGTCGCCGGTGTAGCCGGCGAACCAGCTGTCGCGCAAATCGTTGGTCGTGCCGGTTTTGCCGGCGGCATTTAGATCGGGCGAAATATATTTATTAAGTCCATCCGCTGTGCCTTCGTGCACCACGGTTTGCAATGCGTTGGTTATTAAATAGGCTGGCGCGGGTTCGACCACTTGCTGCACGGATAACGGATAACGTTGCAAGGCTTTGCCATCTGCCGTGACCACTTCGCGAATCGCGCGCAACGGCACGCGAAAGCCGCCGCTGGCCAGGGTTTGATAAATTTGCGTGACTTCGAGCGGCGTTAAACCATCGGCGCCTAGAAGATTAGAGGCGTAAGGAGGAAGTTCGCGATCGATTCCTAATTGACGCACGTTATACATTACTTTTTGCACGCCTAAAGCTAATCCAAGACGTGCCGACGACAAATTATAAGAATTGGCGAGCGCCATGCGCAGCGGCACGTTGCCGTGCGAGACTTTATCGTAATTTCGTGGCTCCCAATCTTTGGCGCCGCGTTCGCGCCATATTAAAGGACTGTCGTCCAGAGGCGTGATGAGCGTATAGGTCGACGGTTGTTCCAAGGCCGTGAGATAAATCACCGGTTTTATCAGCGAACCGATGGAGCGCACCGCATCCAATGCGCGATTGAAACCTTCGAAACGCGCATGTCGTCCGCCCGTCAAGGCTTCGATTTCGCCGTTTTGGGTATTGCTAATGATGGCCGCGCCTTCCAGCGTGTCGGCGGTTATGCCGCGAGTTTTTTCCAGCTGGCTTAAGCGCGTGGCCAATGTTTGCTCGGCAATTTGTTGTGTTTGTGGATCGAGCGTGGTGAAGATGTGCAAACCCTCGGAACGCAAGTCTTCATCGCGGTAATCGCGGCGTAATTGGCGGTGCACCAATTCGACGAAAGCCGGATGCCGCGAGGTGCCGCCCGGCGCGGTTTTGACGACAGCTAACGGCGAGTTTTTGGCATTTTCATATTGTTGCGGACTAATAAAACCTTGCTGACGCATTTCATGCAAGACCAAATTGCGTCGCGTCAAGGCGCGTTCAGGATGGCGGCGTGGATCGTAAATCGCCGGTCCTTGCACCATGCCCACCAACAACGCCGCCTGCGGCAAATTAAGCTGTGTCGACGGTTGATCGAAATAAAAGTGGCTGGCCAAGCCGACGCCGTGGATCGCGCGGTTCCCGTCCTGGCCGAGATATATTTCATTGGCGTAGGCTTCGAGTATTTCATCTTTGCTGTAATGCAGCTCGAGCAAGGACGCCGTGATGATTTCGGTAAATTTGCGGCGTAAGCTGCGCTCGGGAGTGAGAAAAAAGTTTTTCACCAATTGTTGCGTCAGCGTGCTGCCGCCTTGAATGCCATTGCCGCGCACGGTAGTGGCCAGGGCGCGCGCGATGCCGCGCGGATCGACGCCGTGGTGCGAATAAAATTTATGATCCTCGACCGCAATCAAGCCATTGATGAAATCACGCGGCACTTCATTTAATTTCACCAACACCCGGTCTTCGTTGTGCGCCGGATAAATCCCGCCGATCAAAAGCGGATCTAAGCGCACTAATGTAACCGCTGTTTGCGTATTGATATCCTCCAAGGAATCGAGATGATTGCCGTGGAATACAGCACGTAACTGGCGCGCGGCTTGCGCGCCGTCCCAGAAAACGAACGGCCGCGTGCGAATCGTGAAGCTATTGTCTTCGCGTTGGAAATCGCCGGTCTCTTGCGGATTGCCGGTGGTGACGCGATATTTGAGCATTAACAGCTCGGTTTCCAACTGCTCGGGTTTTAATTTCATCCCCGGATAAAGTTCTAACGCGCGCGCGTAAACCCGCGCCGGCAATGCCCAACGTTTTCCTTCAAATTGGGTGCGTACGGTGATATCGAGATACAGGGCATAGCCGGCGATGAGCAGCGCCAAAAATAATAAGCTAAGCCGAATCCACTTGGCGCTAAAGAATCGCTTTATTTTTTTTAGCGCCGCGCTGTGCATCGGAAAAACTCAAGCAGGGATAATGGCGATTGAATGGGTGGAATCGCGGCAATTATACATCAGACAAATTAATTGGATTTAATTATTTGACCCAATCAAATCCGAAAATATTTTGTGCAAGCGCCAAAGAAACTTTTTAAATATCAGACCAGCCGCCGCCTATCGCCTTGAACAGATCGACAGTCGCAGACAATCGCGCTTGGCGATTACGCACTAAAGCCAAGCTGGCTTCATTGAGAGTGCGCTGTGCATCCAGCACTTCTAAGTATGCCGAGTACCCGGCTTTATATCGAATTTCGGATAAGGCCAGGGCTTTTTCGGCGGCGCGTTGACGCGCTTCCAATTCTACTTCGCCCGCCGTGGTTTGACGCACCGTTACTAAGGCATCGTTCACGTCTTTAAAGGCATTTTGCAACGAGCGTTGATAACTGGCGATGGCTTGCTTTTGTTGCGCACGAGCTTGATCGACTTGCGCGGAGATGCGCCCAGCGTCGAATATCGGCAAATTCAAACCGATGCCCGTCGACCAAATTTTTGCGCCGGGCTTAAAGAGATCGGACAAGGCTTTGCTTTCGCCGCCGTAATTTCCCGTCAGCGAAATGGAAGGAAAATACGCCGCTTTGGCCACGCCTATCTTAGCGTTGGCGGCGATCAATTGCGCTTCCGCTTGGCGTACGTCGGGACGCGATTCGAGCAAAGACGAAGGTAAGCCAGGCGGCGGCAACGGTGGAACAGGCAATTGACGCAGATCGTTTTCACTCACTTTAAGATCGAAGCTGCCGCTTAGAAAAGCCAATTGATGCTGCGCCAAGGCGCGCTGTTGTTCGAGATCGATAATTTGCGCGGCGATGACGGCGCGCGCGCCTTCGGCCAGCTGCACATCGAGTTCCGAGGCGATGCCGCCGTCAGCGCGATGTTGTGTCAAAGTCAATGCTGCTTGGCGATTGCTTAGCGTATTGCGCGATAAAATAATTTGCGCATCGAGCGCGCGCAGCGATAAATAACTTTGTACGATGAGACCGGCTAAAGTCAGTTCGACGGTGTCTTTGGCGTAGCGCGAAGCCAACACCTGCGCGCGCGCCGCTTCGCTGGCGCGTCGCAGTTTACCCCAAAAATCAAGCTCGAATGCGGTGCCAACGGTGGCGCGAATATTTTTGCGTATGACCGGCGTTCCCGGCGGTAGCGGTGTGGCGGCGAGCACGCTCGAACGCGAACGAGTACCGCTGGCGCCGAGGTCGATTTCAGGAAATAACGCGGCGCCGGTAGCGCGCAGGGCGGCGTCGGCTTCTTCCATGCGCGCGACCGCGAGTTGCACGTCGGCATTATTTTGCAGTGCTTTTTCCATTAATTCGTTAAGCGTGGCGTCGTTAAATAATTTCCACCAATCGCGCGTCACCGCCACCGTGTCTTGCTCTGTTGCTGAAGCGGATTCATTGTATTGCGCCGGCAGCGCTGTAGCGGGACGCTGATAATCCGGTCCCACGGCGCATCCGGCGACGATTATTCCGCCGAGCAAAATGAAATAGCGCCAGGGCCGCAAAGCGTTCATGCTGATTTCCTTCTTTCGACGGCAACCGGTTCCACTTGTTTCGGCGCACGCTTGCCCGCCAACCACTTGAAGAACGACGGGATAAATATGGTGGCGATAAACGTTGCCACCAACATGCCGCCAAACACGCCGGTGCCCATCGATTGGCGCGCGGAGGCGCCGGCGCCGGTGGCGACCACCAACGGAAATACGCCGAGCACGAACGCCAAGGAGGTCATGACGATGGGGCGAAACCGCAAGCGCGCGGCTTCGATCGCGGCGTCCATGGCGGGCATGCCTTGCGCGTGTTTTTGCACCGCGAACTCGACGATGAGAATCGCGTTCTTCGAGGCCAAGCCAATCAAGGTGACTAAACCGATTTGAAAATAAATATCGTTCGGCATCCCGCGAATAAAAATCGCCACCAACGCGCCGAGCAGGGCGAAGGGAACCGCGAGAATCACCGCCAAGGGCAGCGACCATTTTTCAAATTGCGCCGCCAAAATCAGAAACACCATGACGATGGCAAACGCAAACGCCTGAATCGAGGCGTTGCTCGCGCTTTTTTCTTGGAACGCTTGACCGGTCCAGGCTATTTCATAGCCGCGCGGCAAGGTCGTGCTAGCGACTTGCTCGACCGCACGAATAGCGTCGCCGGAACTGACGCCGGGTGCTCCATTGCCTAATACTTTGGCCGCGATGAATCCGTTGTAGCGTTCGATTTGTTCCGGCCCAACGATGCTGTTTACTTTAATCAAGGCTGACAGTGGCACCATCGAGCCCGTTTGCGAACGCACATACACTTTGCCGATGTCTTCCGGCTTAGCACGATACTGCGGTTCGGCCTGCAGTTGCACGCGATAGGTGCGTCCGGATTTATTAAAATCGTTGACGTAGAGCGCGCCTAACGTACTCTGCAAGGTGTCGTAGACATCGCTTAAATTAATCCCCAGCGAGATAACTTTGGCGTCATCGACGTCGACGAATAATTGCGGCACGGTGGGACGGAAAAAAGTATTGATGCCGGTCAATTCGGGTCGCTGCTTGAGCGCCGCGGTGAATTGATTGATGACCTCGGCTAATTTGCGGACATCGCTGTCGTTGCGGCTCTGCACATACACTTCAAAACCGCCGGCGGTACCGAGACCGCGAATCGGTGGCGGATTAAATACCAAAGCCATGCCCTCGGGTAAGGACATGCCCAAACCAAAAAATTGCCCGGCTAACACGGTCGAGTTCTTGTCTCGAACGCCCCAAGGCTTTAACGGTAGAAACATGGTTCCAGCGTTGGTTTTATTACCGCCACCGATCAGATCGAAACCGGCGACGACGAACACATGTTCGACCGCGGGATCTTTCGACACCGCTTCGCGCATGTCACTGCCGACTTTGGCGGTGCGCGATAAGGTGGCGCCGTCGGGAAGGATAAGCGCGCTGATTAAATAGCCTTGATCTTCCGGTGGCACAAAACTGCCGGGTATGCGACCCAATAGAAACACACCAATGCCGATCACGAGCGCGAATAGCACCGCGCTAATCATCGTGTGGCGCAACGTTCTGCCGACGGTGGCGGTATAGAATCGAGTAAGACTGGCGAAGCCTTTGTTAAACGGACGAAACATCGGCAACTCACGATGACTGGGCTTGAGCAGCAACGCGCACAGCGCGGGCGTCAGCGTCAAAGCCACTACGCCGGAAATCACCACCGCGATAGCGACGGTGACGGCGAATTGTTGGTAGAGCTTGCCGGCGATGCCGCCGAGAAAAGCAACCGGGATAAACACCGCGCATAAAACCAACACAATCGCCACCACCGCGCTCGATACTTCGCGCATCGCTTGAATCGCGGCTTCCTTGGGCGCGAGATGTTGTTCGCTCATTAAGCGTTCGACGTTTTCTAATACGACGATGGCGTCATCCACGACAATGCCGATGGCCAATACCATGGCGAATAAAGTCAGCGTGTTGATCGAGTAACCGAAAAGCCATAAGCCGGCGAAAGTGCCGATTAAGGAAACCGGCACGGCAACGATAGGTATCAACGTGGCGCGCCAGTTCTGTAAGAAAACAAATACCACCAACAGCACCAGAATCGCGGCTACACCGAGCGTGTGTACGACTTCTTTAATCGAGGCGCGCACGAAGCGCGTGGTATCGAAAGGAATGACGTATTGCACGCCGTCCGGAAATTTCGCCTTGATTTCTTCCATTTTGGCGTGCACCGAATCCGACGTTTCCAGCGCGTTGGCGCCGGTTTGCAGAAACACCGCCATGCCGATGGTTGGTTTGCCGTCGAGCGTGGTGGTGATATCGTAATTTTGCGATCCAAGCTCGATGCGCGCGACATCTTTTAGATAAAGTGCGCCGCTCGGACCGTTGGCGCGCAAAACGATGTTGCCGAATTGTTCGGGATCGATCAGGCGTCCCTTGGCGGTGACGGTGTAAACCAGCATCTGATCTTTAGGCGCCGGTTCTTGGCCGATTTTGCCGGTGGCGTTTTGGGCGTTTTGACTGCGAATCGCCTGGGCGATATCGCTGGTGGTGATGCCCAGCTGCGCCATGCGATCCGGTTTCAACCAAATTCGCATCGAGTAGTCTTGTGCGCCGAATATTGTGACGTCGCCCACGCCGTGGATGCGCTTGAGATCGTCGACCACGTTCAGCGCAGCGTAGTTGCTCAGATAAAGTGTGTTGTAACGGCCGTCGGGCGAACTGAGCGCAACCACCAATAAAATATCGTTCGATCTTTTTTGCACCACCACGCCGTTGCGTCGTACTTCTTCGGGCAAGCGCGGTTCGGCGATCTGCACGCGATTGTTGACGTTGATCGCCGCTTGATCGGCTTTGGTGCCAACTTCGAAGGTAGCAGTAATCGTGACCGTGCCGTTCGAGCTCGCGGAAGAATTGAAGTAAAGCAAATTCTCCACGCCATTGAGTTGTTCCTCGATCGGCGCGGCCACGGTTTTGGCGAGCGTCTCCGCGCTCGCGCCGGGATAGGTGGCGGTGATGGTAATGGTCGGCGGCGCGATCTCGGGATATTGCGCGATCGGCAGCACGCGCGCCGCCACCAGACCGGCGACAATGATAACGATGGAAATAACCGATGCAAAAATCGGGCGGTTAATAAAGAAGTGCGACATAAATATTAACCGCTAGGTTTTACCGCCTGCAGGCGGTGGCGCCGATTTTTCAGCGGCGGTTTGCGCTTTCACCGGCGCGCCGGGACGCAGCTTGAGCAGATTATCCAAAATTACTTTATCGCCCGATTTCAAGCCTTCTAATATCACCCAGTCCTTGCCGTGCCATTCGCCGGTTTTAATTGGGCGGATTTCGGCGGTGTTGTTGGCGCCGACAACATAAATAAAGCGTCCCAGATCGGATTGCATCACCGCGGTTTGCGGAATGAGAAACACGCCGTCGCGCTGTCCAGTAATCACGCGCACGCGCACAAACTGTCCCGGCAGCACACGCATCTGCGGATTATCGAATTCGGCGCGTAATTGCAAAGTCCCCAGCTTGGTGTCGATTTCACTGGCGGAAAAATTCAGCCGACCCTTGGTAGGATAAATAGAACCATCGGGCAAGATCAGTTCCAGCTCCTTAACATTGTTGGGAGTGACGTGCCCACCGGGAAGTTGCGCCAATTCATTTTCCGACAGACTAAAGCGCACCCAAATCGGATTCACTTCGGAAATAGTCGTTAGCAGACTATCGGCGCCGGTGGTGATCAAGGCGCCTTCGGAATGTTCCGATCTGCCGGAGACGCCGCTAATCGGCGCCGTCACCGCGGTGTAGGATAAATTTAATTCTGCTTGGCGCACGTTGGCATCGGCGGCTTGCAATGTCGCTTGCGCTACCGACGATGAAGTCGTGGCGTCGTCATATTCACGCTGACTGATTGCCTGTTGCGCTAGTAATTTTTTAAGACGCTCGACATCGCGCGCGGTTTGCGTGAGTTTGGCTCGCTGTTCGGCGCGCTGCGCTTTAGCTTGCGCTAAGGCGATCTCGAAGGAACTGCGGTCGATTTGGAAAAGCACTTGACCTTCTTTGACCGGCGCGCCTTCTTGATAAAGTTTTTTATCGAGAATGCCGCTAACGCGCGCGCGTACTTCGACTTCTTTGGCGCCTTGTGTTTGGCCGATGGCTTCCAGCGCTGCGGGAATTTGCGTGGGCTGCGCTTCCATAACGTTGACGGGCAGGGGCGGCGGCGCGCCGCCGGGAGTAGGACCGGCGTTGGCGGCTTTGTCGGAGGCCGAGCAAGCGGCCAGACTTAGCATTAATAAACCGATGCTCAGGAAGTGCTGTAGACGCCAAAAGCGATGTGGTAATTTTTTATTGTTAGTCATGGTCCCAACCCTAAATAGTCGCTAGCAAATACGTGACTGATTATATACAATCAGAAATGTATGTATATAAAAATCTGCTAACCCATGGCGCGAAAAACTAAGGCCGAGGCGCAATTAACTCGCCAACAAATCATCGACGCGGCGCGCCAAACCTTTGTAAAACGCGGCGTCAGCCGCACCACCATGGAGCATATAGCTGAGACAGCCGGCGTAACGCGTGGTGCGGTCTATTGGCACTTTGCCAGCAAAACCGACGTATTTTTTGCGATGCGTGACCAAGTCGCTTTGCCTTTGCTGGATCGCATCAGTCATACCTTATTAGATGAAGAGCGCGGCGACCCCCTAAGCCGCATCGAAACATACATGCAAGAGACCATGGAGTTATTGGCCACGGATGCGGTAGCGCGCCAGACCTATGAGATTATTACCTCGAAGTGCGAATACGTGTATGAGTTTGCCGGCGTACGCGCGCAAATGATGCAATGCGGTCACGACATGCTGGCTAAACTGACCGCCGCCTACAGCCGCGCGAAAGACAAAGGCCTGTTGCGCCAAGGCCTGGAGCCGGCGGCGATGGCGCTGGATACATTTGCGTTCTCATTTAGCCTGATTCATCTTTGGTTCGCGGACAGCGAGAAAAAACTGATACGCACAAAATGCCACGACATGATTAAAGCGCATATTTCTTTAAGAAGACTCTAAGCACATGTATTTTCAAAATGATAAAAAAATTATAAATGCACGCCATTATCCATTTACTTCACAAAACAATCGTCATCGGCGCCGGTCAATAGTGCGGTGACTCGCAATAAAATATTAGCGATCTTGGCTTTTGGCCTCATATCGATTACAGCGGTCGAAGCGGGCGAGATACTTACTTGGGAAGCATGCGTAACTCAAGCATCGCAGAACAATCCCGAACTGTTGGCGGCGCAAGCCAGCTTGCGTTCGGCAGAATATCAAACCAAAGCGGCTGGCAGCGGGTTTTTGCCGCAGGTTTCCGCCAGCGTTAATTATACCGACGAGAACACTTCGGTTCCCGCAGCCGCTTCCAGCAGCACGGCTAATTATTCCGCCGCGGTCACTGCCACGCAAAATATTTTTTCGGGATTTCAAGATAAAGCTAAGCTGGCACAGGGAACGGCCAATCAAGAAGCCGCGCAGGCGAACCTCGATTCTATCAAAGCCAAGGTCAGTTTCGATTTAAAGTCCGCGTTCGCGGCGCTGCTATATGCGCAAAATTATTTGAAGCTGACCGATGATATCATCCGCCGCCGCGAAGAAAACATGCGCCTGGTGGAACTGCGTTTCGAAGGCGGTAGAGAAAATAAAGGATCTTTTTTGCTTTCCAGGGCGTCCTTGAGTCAAGCAAAGCTGGATAACTTACAGGCACAGCACGCGTTGCAAGTGGCGCAAGAACAACTGGCCAATGCGCTGGGTAAAAAATCTAGCAGCGAAGTTCAGATCGCGGGAAGCATCCCTCTCAAAGAACCTGAAACCGTTGTCGATTTAGAACAGCTAGCATTGCAAACTCCCGATCATCGTCAAGTCAGCGCGCAAGAAAAATCCGCGACGGCGGGTGTAAGCTTGGCGCAGTCGCCGCTCTATCCAAGCCTGAATCTAACCGGCACCAGCGCAAGACAAGGCAACAATTGGATTCCGGATAACAACCGTCATTCCGTGGGCGTCAGTCTTTCCATTCCGCTCTACAATGGTGGCCGCGACTATTACGGCACGCGCAGCGCCGTGAACGATTTGTCGGCGGCGACATATAACCGCGAACGCGTGGACCAACAATTAATTACCAAACTGCGCCAAGCGTCCACTGGCTATATCGAGGCGGTCGAGAAATTAAAAGTCGATCAGAGTTTTGTCGAAGCGGCGACCGCTCGCGCTGAGATAGCGCGTAATAAATACGATAACGGACTTATTTCGTTCGAGGATTGGGACATCATTGAAAACGACCTGATTTCCAGGCAAAAAACTTTGGTGCAAAGTCAGCGCGACAGAATCGTCAGCGAAGCCAGCTGGGAACAAATACAGGGCAAAGGGGTTATTCCATGAGCGATCGCGTCGGGTTTTCAAAAAATAAAAAAATAGCGCTGATGGTTTTTATTCTGTTGTTGGCCGCGGGGCTCGCTTGGTTCGGATGGAAGCGCAGTGTGCCGGCGGAGACCGCTTATCGCGAGGTCGCGGTGACGCGCGGCGATATCGAAGCCGTAATTCTTAGTACCGGTACCGTGCAACCTGAAAATCGTTTGGAGATAAAACCGCCGATTGCCGGCCGAATCGACAATGTCTTGGTTCAGGAAGGGCAGGTAGTAAAAAAGAGTCAGGTGCTAGCGTGGATGAGTTCCACAGAACGAGCGGCGTTGTTGGATGCCGCGAGCGCCAAAGGGCCGCAAGAATTAAAGCGCTGGGAAGAATTATATCGCGCCACGCCGATTCTGGCTCCCATCAATGGCACGATCATCGTGCGCAGTGTTGAACCCGGTCAGACCTTCACCGGCCAAGATTCGGTCTTCGTTATTTCGGATCGTCTAACAGTGAAGGCGCAGGTGGATGAAACCGATATCGCGCAAATTCGTTTAAAGCAAAAAGCGTGGTTGGTCTTGGATGCTTATCCCGATCAAACCATTCCGGGTCATGTGGATCAGATTGCGTATGACGCCAAGACGGTGAATAACGTGACCACCTATGTCGTCGACGTATTGCCGGAAAAAGCCCCTGACTTCATGCGCAGCGGCATGACCGCGAATGTCAGTTTTTCATCGGCATCGGCGAAAAATGTTTTGCTATTACCGAGCAACGCGGTGCGCACGCGCGACGGTCGTTCCACCGTGTTGATTAAATCCCCGGACAAAAATGCCAAGCCGCTCGAAAAAGAAGTTACGTTGGGAATTACCGATGGCAAACGCGTGGCTGTCAGCGGCGTCGCCGAAGGCGATGTAATTTTGGTGGCGCAATTAAAATCGTCCGCTGGTAATGCCGGCACTAATCCGTTTTCTCCGCTTTCCGGGCGACGTCCGCGTTAAACGTTCACGCGCACATGATTGAATTAAAAAACGTTCATAAAACTTATCGCATGGGAGATTCCACTGTATACGCCTTGCGTGGCGTTTCTTTAAGCATCGCACCCGGTGAGTTTGTCGCCATCATGGGTCCGTCCGGATCCGGTAAATCCACGTTGATGCACGTGCTGGGTTTATTGGACGTGCCCGATTCCGGTTCTTACCGTTTGTACGGAAAAGAAGCGGCGCATCTCGATGAAGATGAGCTAGCGGTGTTACGTAGAGAAGCGATTGGATTTATCTTTCAGCAATTTAATTTGTTACCGCGAATGTCCGCGTTGGAAAATGTATCTTTGCCTCTGCTTTATTCCGGCCGACGACTTGAGCTCGATAAAGCCAAGCTATTATTGGAGCGCGTCGGCTTAGGGACAAGAATATTGCACAAACCGAATGAACTCTCGGGCGGACAACAGCAGCGCGTCGCCATCGCGCGTTCTTTGATCAACAATCCCAGAATGATCTTGGCCGATGAACCGACCGGCAATCTCGATTCCGCCAGCCAGAAAGAAATATTGCAGACGCTGAAAGATCTCAATGCGCAAGGCATCAGCATCGTCATTGTTACGCATGAAGAAGAGATCGGTAAACAAGCCAAGCGTCTCATCCGCATACGCGATGGTGTGATTCAATCGGATGAAATTCTGGCCCAGCAAAAATCAGCGTCGATTATTTTGCCTGCCGCTATCCAACCGACGTCATCCGATCGATTTCGTTTAAGCGAAATTCGCGAGCACTTACAGCAAGGCTTCAAAACACTCGGCGCGAATAAAATCCGCACCGCGTTGTCCATGTTGGGTATTTTAATCGGTGTGAGCGCCGTCGTGGCCATGCTAGCTTTGGGCCAAGGTGCGCAAAAAGCCATCGAAATGCAATTAGCCTCCTTGGGGTCGAATCTCTTAGTTTTGCGTCCAGGTGCGACTCATCTGGGCGGCGTAGCGCAAGAAGCCGGCACTACCACGCGCTTGACTGTGGATGACGCCGTTGCTTTGAAGGAACAAATATCTGCCGTCAAAGACGCCGCGCCGGCGGTTTCAGGCAGAGGTCAGGTGACTTATGGAAATAAAAATTGGAGCACGCAGATTTTGGGCGCCAGTCCTGCGTATGCGCGCATCCACGCCACGGTGCCGGAAATAGGCCGATTTTTAAACGAAGAAGAAAATCGCCAACGCAGTCGCGTCGCCATCGTCGGTACTACCTTAGTGCGCGAACTTTTCGGTGGGCAAAATCCGATCGGCGAAATGATTAAGATAAATAAAGTCAGTTTTCAAATTATCGGCGTATTACCCGAAAAAGGCGCCACGAGTTGGCGCGACCAAGATGACATCATCGTGATTCCCGTATTGACGGCGATGCATCGTTTGATGGGCAAAGACTATGTGGATTACATCGATATTGAAGTCAACGATGCCAGCGAAATCGATGCCACGCAAGAAGCCACGCGTCGTTTGATGTACAACCGTCATAAAATCGCGCTTTCGCAGCAGCAAGAAGCATTTCAAATCCGCAACATGGCGGATATTCAATCGGCGCTTTCGGAAAGCAGCCGCACCATGTCGGTGCTGTTGGCGTCGATTGCCGCGATTTCACTGTTGGTGGGCGGTATCGGCATAATGAATATCATGCTGGTATCGGTGACCGAGCGCACGCGTGAAATTGGTTTGCGCAAAGCGATAGGCGCGCGTAGACGCGATATCTTGTCGCAGTTTTTAATTGAAGCGGTTGTTATCAGCGCCGTCGGCGGGTTGCTAGGCATTGCCTTAGGTTGGTTGATTACGCAACTGATGTCGAGTTTCGCGGGTTGGGTGACTTCGATCTCTTTAACCTCGGTATTGCTGGCGGTTATATTTTCCGGATCGGTAGGGATTATTTTTGGTCTGTATCCCGCGCGCAAGGCTTCCTTGCTCAATCCTATCGATGCCTTGCGATATGAGTAAACTTATGAAAATGGAGAAATAGATTTATGTCAATCGATAACGAACTCAAAGAAAAACCAACGTTAAGTTTAGCGCTGACGAAAAAAATTATGGCGGCCGCCGAAGCCGAGGCAATTAAAAATTCCTGGCCAGTGGTGATCGCCATTGTCGACGATGGTGGAAATTTGCTTTGTCTGCAGCGCTTGGATGAAGCTCAATTCGGCAGCGTGGAGCTCGCCATCCGTAAAGCCCAATCCGCGGTAGCTTTCAAGCGCCCAACAAAATATTGGGAAGAGATGTTGGTGGCAGGACAGCAGCGTGTACTAAGTTTCCCCGGTGTTCTGCCGTCGGAAGGCGGCATACCGCTGACTTACCAGAAAAAAATTATCGGAGCTATTGGCGTTAGCGGTGTAAGAGCGTCGGAAGATGGTCAAATTGCCCGAGCGGGTGCGACAATTTTGGAGTAAACGCTTAAAAAAGCATGCTGACGATCGGATTCTATTTTTAATTAGTCGCGGCGGAATGACCTGGATCGTGACGAAACATACGCCAGGTGGGAATAGGTGAATTCGACACCGGCAGGTCCCATACCCACAAATTTAGATTTGCATCGATCCATGCCAATTCAAGCAATCCATCGCCATCGAGATCAGCGACGGCGATAGCATTGCTTTGGTGCGCGCCGATGGTAACGCTGGGTTTAGGAAAGCCTGGCACGGGGCTGCCATCCGGACGGTAAGCGTTGACAGCAAACAAACGCGTATCGGAGGAGGCGACAATATCGATCTGACCTTTACCCTCTACATCCACAAGCGTCGGTGAACCGAATCCAAAACCGGTGTTGTAAACAAATGAATCATTGGTGACATCTAAGATTTTCACGGGCCAAGCAGAATTTAAAATTGTACCGTCGCCATTCCACGCATTGAGATAATCGGTTGGCACGATGCCTCCGTCAAATACGAGCTGATTACCTACAACGATGTCGGTTTTACCATCACCGTTGATATCGGCCAGTCCAGGCGGATTTGGATAGGGGGTTGCTGTCGGCATGATCGCAACAGTTTGGCCATCGTATTGAAATACGTAAACAGCGCTGTTTAAGCTAACACTATCTGTCAGAGTCACCACGGCATTCAGTGCTCCGTTGCCCGTTACATCACCGAGCGCAGGATATGCACTCCACTTCGAGTTTAAGAAAGGGACTTGTTTGGGCCAATTTGGCAAGAGATTGCCGAGGTAGTCCAAGGCATATAGTTTGCTTTCATTAGAAACGAGAATTTCTTTTGTTCCATCATGATTCATATCGCCCACGGCGGGTACGCCAAATATGCCACTGTCGAGTTGCTGGGGCCAACCGGGCAAACTGTTTCCGTCGATATCCAAAACATTTACTAAACCATAAGGGGTCGTCAGGATAATTCGGACCATAGCGCCCGTATCGAGAGCTGAAGCAACAAGCGTCGGCGTCGTATCAGCCAATTGTTTCGGCCAGCCCGGTAGCAACATGCCATCGGCGCGCCATATAAACACTTCGCCGTTGTTGTTAGCGGCGATAATTTCCGGCGAACCATCGCCATCCAAATCAGCTACGACCGGACTTCGTTGTATCAAATATCCCGCGTCCGCGGGATCGATACTTTGGGGCCAGCCGTGCAGCGCTGCGCCCGTATGGTCGAAAATTCGCACCGAGTTGCCGTAACCAATAATAAGTTCGGATTTACCGTCGCGATCGATATCGGCGACAGTCAAATGATCGAGCAAGTCGATGGAGGAGTTTTGCGCGGAAGGAAAACTTAAGTTTACCGGCCAGCCGGGATGCACTGTCGGATCGTATATAAAAGCTTCGGTGGATTTGACGACACTGGAACCATTTTTCAGATTCACAATAAGCTCAATCGTATAATTGTCGGCTGGTGCTCCTGACGTATGCCAGGTTCCCAGCTCACCGTTATAGATTTTCTGAGCGCCACCTTGAGTCAGCGTAATATTGGGGTTGACCAGGAGAACGCCGCTGCTGTTTCGTACTTGCAATTGGTAGTTTAAAAAATTGGTTGGCGCGGCTGTGCCAAACAGAGTCACGTCGCTTCTAAATAAATTTCCGCCGTTGAAGATTTGCGCTCCGGTTAATTGAATCGCGGTTTGATCGATGAGGATAGCTTGACGGTCTTCGTAAACATGACCATTGGTGCTGCGCACAGTTAATTTTAAAGTATACGGGCCATCTTGAAGGGAACGAATCTTCCAATTAGTCAGCAATGCATCTTGATCGATAGCGGACGCTGTTTTCGAATCTTTAACTAAAATTTTCCAATCCGAATTGGATTGACTCTTACGGTAAGCGAGCGTCCAATCTTTGAATCCAGGGCCTCCAGTAATACCCCTTGTCGCGATTTCTGTAATGCCAGTCGCTGTGATGCTGGAAGGTTGCGTGATAAGAGCCGCCAATGGTGTGGCCGTTTTCAAAGCGAGTACCGGCCGGATACGTCCATAACCAGTAGCCGTATCGTAACCTATTGAACCGATATCTTTGCCGGTAATGCGAATTGCTTGTCTCACTTGTTCCGCTGTGTACTCAGGATTTTTTGCCAAAATAAGCGCCGCTAATCCGGAAACATATCCTGCCGCCATGGATGTGCCGGCTTGCCGTACATAGTCGCCGCCCACGATCAGCTCAGCTGGACAGAAAATGGCCGGATTACACCCGGCTGCTTTGAGTGAAAGAATATTTACCGCGTTGGGGTCGTAAGGATTAAAAAATAATGGCATGAGCGCGCCACCGCCGGGCGCAGAAATATCGAGATCACCACCATGGTTGGAAAAAAAATTGGGTTTGTCATGGGGAGTGGTAGCGGCCGCCAAGATAACTTGCGGCATATTTTGCGGGCTGTAATAAAAAACATCGTCGCTAGCGTTGCCGGCAGAAAACACGATCACTGCGCCCAGCGAATAAGCGGTGCGCACCGCATCTTCGATAACCGGATTATTCGGGCATTGTTCGTCGCATTCCCAGCTGTTATTGATTACGTTCGCGCCATGTTCCGCGGCATAAACGATAGCCGCTGCCGCAGCGTCAAATTTGCCGCTGCCGAATTGATCCAAAAATTTGATGGGCATGATTCGCGCGAGCGGAGCGACGCCAATGACGCCAATATTATTATTGCCAGTGGCGGCAATAATTCCGGCGATGTGTGTGCCGTGACCGAAATCATCCATGGTGTCATCGGTATTGTTAATGAAGTTCCATCCGCTCACGAGATTCGCGGCGATATCTGGATGATTGTAATCCACGCCTGAATCCACTACGGCCACTGTCACGCCGGCGCCTTGTGAAATATCCCAAGCCCGTTCGGTGTTGTCGTACGATAGCCCCCATAAGTCTCGGCTCAATTGCCCCCAGGTTTTCGACGTCGCCCAAAAGGGATCGTTAGGAGTAAATTGCGCGCGCACGATATAGTTCGGCTGGGCATATTCCACGTGCGGGTCATTGGCGAAATCCTTCACCGCCGTTTCAATTTTAACGTTCGGCGATAACTCGAGGACGTAGACATGACTAATATCTGCATCGTTCTGGAATGCCGGTGGTGTCATTGCTGCCGCTATCGATAGATTATTTTTGGCCTGTGCGAGTTGGCGATGATGAATTTCTTTGAGCGCAGTTAAAGTTTTTGGACCCAGAATGGCGTCTTCTTCGGCTTCGCTACGAAATATAGGCTTGGCCTTGCGCACCGAAAATTTTTTATGAAGTTTGTCCAGTGAATCGCTGCGATCAAGAGTAATATCTTTAAATCGAACGCGATTTTTTACTGCTTCGCGCACCGATAGAGTGACTGAAGATTTGTATTTAACAATCATCTGCCCCGGGACATAGCGATGAGAAATGCGTGGGACAGAGCTGGCTTGAGTTGTCGGCGGGGCTTGCAAATTTTGCATGGGCAAAAACGCAAACGCGGGAGAATTAAGCACACCGAATACAGTGCCCAAAATTAATATGGGCTGGATACATGATTTGGCGCAGACAATTACGCCTCTACCCTTGACTGATATTTTCCAAAACATCGTACATACATTCGTTGTTATTTTTGAATGATTCCTGCGTTCCTGCTGGAAAAATTGCGCGTCTTAACGCGCTGTAAATTGTACCAAGAGAAGAGAGGGTTTGACGAAGAAATGTTTAACAGCTTGTTTATATTGGCTCCCCGGGACGGACTCGAACCGCCGACCCAGTGATTAACAGTCACTTGCTCTACCGACTGAGCTACCGGGGAATAGTCGAAGGGCGCGTATGTTATGGGGTAAGGCGGGTAGGGTCAAGGAGTTACCCAAGAACAATTGAGTGGCTTATTATCGGGATCTTTTATTGAGCTGCGTGGGCGGCCAACAGTATTGATGATAACCGCTTTAGCCTGCGTCGAACTGCGGTCATTACAGAAAGTAAAGGTGGCGTTTGGTCGGGCATAGCCCTCAGGATGATAGGTAGTATAAGAATAGAGTTCTTTTTCTCCGCCGTAACGGAATGATACATTTCCCTGCCGTCCTGGCTTTACATATATGAGATTCTCGCTGCCATCTATTTGATGGTTTGCGTTCTCGTCCACAAAAATTATCAAACCGTCATGCCATTCCGCCTTATCTGTGCAGACTTTTCCATTTGCACTTTTGCATAATGTTACGGTAGTTCCACGCTTAATCGCTTCACTGCGAGCGAGATTAAGCTGTGTCATTAGTTCATTTATTTCAGATGTCATGCGCGTGCTTTGTAGAAGACTCGCCATGCTAGTGGCGCCAATGCTGACGACACCCGCCACCGCCGAAGTAATGATTAAGTCATACAGAGAATAACCGGCCTGTCTCAGGCAAAGCCTGAAGCCTCCGTGCGAAAACTTCGATGGGTAACAAAAACTTCCCACCCCAAACTCCATTTAGGTTCTCGTTTTTATTTCTGATGCAGAAACGCCGGGCTGCGTCAGATCCAGTATTTTTTTTAATTATTTATGATGAAATTTATTATGCCCACATTGTTTTATATTTTGCAAAACTGAGAACTAAAGCTTTAGATATTAATTTTTGCCCAATAAATTTTCTATCCGATCCAAGGCTTTGTCGAGCAGCGTCATGGACGTGGCGTAGGATAATCGCAGGTGTCCTTCGGCGCCGAAGGCGGAACCGGGTACTAGCGCGACTTCAGCTTTATTGAGAATGTACTCGGCCATCTCGACGTCGTTGCTGACACCGGCCGTCGCGGCGATGGCTTGGCTGAAATCCGGAAATGCATAAAAAGTTCCTTGCGTCGGCAGACAATGCACGCCGCGGATTTTATTTAAACGCGCGACGACGCGGTCGTGGCGTTCTTTAAACGCGCGCACCATCGGCACCAGACAAGCTTGGTCGCCGTTCAGCGCCGTTTCCGCCGCCACTTGCGCGATCGAAGTGGGATTGGAAGTGCTTTGCGATTGAATTTTTTTCATCGCCGCGATCAAAGGTTTGGGGCCGGCGGCGTAACCGATGCGCCAACCGGTCATGGCGTACACTTTCGAGACGCCGTTCAATACTATCGTGCGATCCTTAAGATCGGGACAAGCGTTGAGAATATTGCTGAAGGCTTCGTCGGCCCACAGAATGTGTTCGTACATATCGTCAGTGGCAATAAGGACGTGTGGATGTCGGCGCAATACTTCGCCGAGCGCGCCAAGTTCCGCGCGCGTATAAACACTGCCGGTCGGATTCGACGGGCTATTGATCACCAATAAACGCGTTTGGCGTGTGATGGTGCGATCGAGTTGATCGGGATGAATCTTAAACGCTTGGTCCATGCCGGCGGAGATGATGACGGGACTCGCGTCCGCCAACAAAACCATGTCGGGATAAGAAACCCAATACGGTGCAGGGATAATGACTTCATCGTCTTTATCGAGCAGCGCTTGCGCCAAATTAAAAAAACTTTGTTTGCCGCCGACCGAAACCAATACTTCATCCGGCGTATAATCCAAACCATTGTCGCGTTTGAATTTGCCGATCACCGCTTGCTTCAAAGCGGGCGTGCCGTCGACCGCGGTATATTTAGTAAAGCCGTCGCGGATGGCGCGGATCGCTGCTTCCTTAATATGATCCGGGGTATCGAAATCCGGCTCGCCCGCCCCCAAACTAATCACGTCCTTGCCTTGCGCCTTGAGCGCTTTAGCTTTGGCGTCCACGGCGAGAGTAGGAGAAGGTTTTATGCGATTAACGCGGTTCGATAGACGGATGGCAGACAACGGATCCTCGGGCAGCAATATTTGAAAAACGCGGTAATATACCCGCAACCACACGGAAAAACGATAGTGCATGAATCAGAAATTTGAACTCGCGCAGCCGTTTTCACCGGCCGGCGATCAGCCGCAAGCCATTGCCGCGTTGCTAGCGGGACTGCGCAACGGTGAAGCTTATCAGACCTTGCTCGGTGTCACCGGTTCCGGCAAGACTTTTACCGTGGCCAACGTCATCCAAGAAATTCAACGCCCGACCTTGGTGCTGGCGCCGAATAAGACGCTGGCGGCGCAGCTCTACGCCGAATTCCGCGATTTTTTCCCGCGCAATGCCGTGGAATATTTCGTGTCGTATTACGACTATTACCAGCCGGAAGCCTACGTGCCTTCGTCGGATACTTATATAGAGAAAGACGCCTCCATCAACGAACAAATCGAGCAGATGCGGCTGTCGGCGACCAAGGCCTTGTTGGAACGCGAAGACGTGATCATCGTCGCCACGGTCTCGGCGATTTACGGTTTGGGCGATGTCGATGCCTATCACAGCATGATTTTGCATCTGCGTCAGGGAAGTGCCATGGCGCAGCGTGCCATGTTGCAGCGTTTGGCCGAAATGCAGTACACGCGTAATGACATTGAATTGCATCGCGGTACGTTCCGGGTGCATGGCGATGTGATCGATATATTTCCCGCCGAGTCCGAGAAGTTGGCTATCAGAGTCGAGCTGTTTGGCGACGACATCGAAAATATTTCCGAATTCGATCCGCTGACCGGCGAAATCAACGCCCGATTGGCGCGCACCACGATCTATCCTTCGTCGCATTACGTCACGCCGCGCGAGACCATTCTCAATGCGATTACGCATATTAAACAAGAATTGCACGAACGTTTGGATCAATTACGCAGCGTCGGAAAATTGGTCGAGGCCCAGCGTCTGGAACAACGCACGCTGTACGATCTCGAAATGATGCGTGAAGTCGGCTATTGCTCCGGTATTGAAAACTACTCACGCTATCTCTCCGGCCGCAAACCCGGCGAACCGCCGCCGACGCT
>JACQBD010000119.1 GCA_016194665.1 Gammaproteobacteria bacterium | reverse complement strand
ATCACGGGAATGGCTAAAATATTTTTCGAGAGCATGCCATCGACCGGCGACAGCCAGCCGCCGAAAAACATCACCGCAATCAGCGCGCTGATCAAAATCATGTTGGCGTATTCCGCCAGGAAAAACAGCGCGAAGCTCATGCCCGAATATTCCACGTGGAAACCGGCGACGATTTCGGATTCGCCCTCGGCCACGTCAAACGGCGCGCGATTGGTCTCGGCGACGCCGGAAATCAGATACACGATGAACAAGGGAAATAGCGGCAGAAAATACCATTGATGAATTCCGCCTTGCTGATGCAACACGATTTCGCGCAAGTTGAGAGTGCCGGCCGCCATCAGCACGCCGACCAAGGCAAAGCCCATGGCGATTTCGTAAGCCACGATTTGCGCCGCCGAACGCAGACTGCCGAGGAAGGCATATTTCGAATTCGACGCCCAACCGGCGATGATGACGCCGTACACCGCCATGGACGTCAGCGCCAAAATAAACAACAAGCCGGCGTCGATATTCGCGAGCCATAATTTATCCGTAAACGGAATCACCGCCCATGCCACCGCCGCCGGCGCGAAGGTGAGGATTGGCGCGAACACAAATAAAAAGCGGCTGGCCTTGGTGGGCACGATGACTTCTTTCAACAACAATTTCACCACGTCGGCGATGGGTTGCAACCAACCTTTAGGGCCGACGCGATTCGGGCCCAGGCGCACTTGCATGTAGCCGATGATCTTGCGCTCGGCAAAAGTCAGATAAGCCACGGATAATAACAACGGCACCAAAATGAGCACGATCTTGCCGACGTTCATGAGCGCGATCTGCGACCACGCCGGAAACCAATTCCAGATATCGAACCAGAATTTGCTCATGCGCCCGACCTCACAGTGGCCGGACCGTGCGCGCCGAGCAAAGCGGTTTCGGGATAACCCGCGGGAATCGCCACGCAAGCTTCGGGCACGCGCGCGTCGATTTTTAATTCCAGCCGCGCGCTACCTTGCGGCATAGTGACTTGTAGCATGTCGCCGTCTTTGAAACCGAGCTTGTTCGCCTGCGCCGCATTCATGCGCACGGCGGGCTTGGGATTGTCCGCGGTTTTTTGCAGCGCCGGCGCGCGCCGCACCATGGCGTCGACGGTATAAATAGGAACTTCGGCGATGCGCATCAATTGATCCGCGCCCGGCGTCAGCGCTGCCGGCGCGGCGCTCAAAGAAAACGGAAACGTTGAATTTGGCAGCGGCGTATTCGTCAAATTTATTTCGCGACGCACGTCATCGATGCTCGATTGCTCGAAGCCGGGCACGGCCAATAAATTTCCCAGCATGCGTAAAATTTTCCAGCCCTGGCGTGCTTCGCCTTGCGGCGCTGTCGCCGCACGAAACGCTTGCAATTGTCCTTCGGTGTTGACGAAAGTACCGTCGGTTTCGGTGAATGCCGCCAAGGGCAACCACACATCGGCGTATTCCACCGCGCGGCTGCGATACGGCGAGGGTTTGAATAAAGTACACATGATGACAAATTCCGCCGCGCGCATCGCGGCGGCGGCGGTGGCGCCGTCGAGGCAATCGAACTCCGGTTCGACGCCGAACAATAAATACGCTTTGCGCGGCTGCTGCAACATACTATTAGCTGAGCGGCCGACGCTCGCGCTCTTGCCGGCGACGCCGCGGTGCGGCACACAACCCGCGAGCCAAGCGCCGGCGGAATTGGCTTCGGCCAGTTGTCCGAGTTTGGCGCCGCAGCGATCGGCGATCCATTGCGCCAGAGCGCGCATGCTTGCGGCTTGCGGATGAGTGAGCGGCTTCGGCCATGGCCTGTTCGCTGACGCCTACTTTGACATCGCCAAATCGCGCTGCGAACGCCGGCGGTAACGGCGTCTTTTTAAGATCGCTTAAAGCGCGCGCGATACCCGCGAGCGCCGTCAGCATGCGCGCCGGATCGGTGACCACCTGACCTGCGAGCGGATAATTGAAATCGTAATCGAGCGGATTGAGCGCGAACACGCGTGCGCCGCCTTTTACAACGGCTTTGCGCAAACGGGTATTGATCAGCGGCTGGTCTTTGCGCGGATTGGCGCCGATCAGCAACACCACATCCAGTTTTTCCAATTCCACCATCGACCGGCCGAGCGCGGGGAACAACGGCGCGGCGCTATCGTCGCTGAAATCCATTTGGCGCAGGCGATGATCGACATTGCCGCTGCCGAGCGCGCGCACTAATTTCTGCAACAAATAAAATTCTTCCAGCGTCGAAGTCGGCGCCGCCAAGGCGCCGAGACTATCCGCGCCATGCGCCGCCAGCGTTTTCTTCAGGCCGGCGACGGTAAATTCCAGCGCCGTGTTCCAATCGGTTTCTTCCCACACAGTGCCGCGGCGAATCATCGGCACGCGCAAACGATCTTCGCCGTTCAAGGCTTCGTAACTGAAGCGGTCGCGATCCGCGATCCAGCATTCGTTCACGGCTTCGTTCACGCGCGGCAGCACGCGCATCACGCGTCCGCGCAAAGTTTGCACGATGATATTGGCGCCCACACAATCGTGCGGACTCACCGATTCGCGATCCTGCAATTCCCAGGCGCGCGCGGTGAAGCGGAATGGTTTGGACGTGAGCGCCCCCACCGGACATAAATCGATGACGTTGCCGGACAATTCCGAATCCACGCTGCGATCGAGGAAGGTGCGGATTTCCATGTGCTCGCCGCGGCTCAAGCCGCCGAACTCCATGACCCCGGTGATCTCCTGTCCGAAACGCACGCAGCGCGTGCAATGAATGCAGCGCGTCATTTCGGTGGCGATCAAGGGGCCGATGTCTTTGTCTTTGACGATGCGTTTTACTTCGGCATAGCGCGAAATGTCTTTGCCGTAACCGAGCGCCAGATCCTGAAGATCGCACTCGCCGCCTTCATCGCATATCGGACAATCGAGCGGATGATTGATGAGCAGCATTTCCATCGTGCCCTTTTGCGCGCAGCGCGCCTTGTCCGAACGCGTATGCACTACCATGCCTTCCATCACCGGCGTGGCGCACGCCGGCAAGGGCTTGGGCGCTTTTTCCACATCGATGAGACACATGCGGCAATTGGCGGCGATCGACAATTTGTTGTGATAACAAAAACGCGGAATATAAATGCCGGCGGCGTCGGTGACCTCAATTAACATCGCGCCCTTGCGCGCTTGCAGTTTGCGGCCGTCGACTTCGATGGTCACGGTGGTCACCGGCGGTGCTTTCATGGTTTCCGGGGTGGCACTCATGCGCAATACCATGATGCCGAAAAATAAAGTCCCTTGTCCCTGCGGGAGAAGGACAGGATGAGGGGGATATTTTTACGGCGAATCGTCAGACTCCCTTCACCCCTGCCCTCTCCCGCAGGGAGAGACCGCACGGCCAAACGGCATAGCAGCGAATTGGCGCCATGAACCGTGCGTTCTCTTCCCTCACCCTCATTCCCTCTCCCGCGCGCGGGAGAGGGAGGCGAGCCGAGGCGGCCTTCGGCCGCCGGTTCATGGGTAGGGGGTTTGGTGGCGAGGTTCAATTTTGTTACGGACGCCAAGAATTTCATCTTCATGGAGCGGTCCCTTCCGTGCCAGGTAAACACGCGCGGTGTTCGATGTGATATTCGAATTCGCTGCGGAAATGTTTAATGAAACTTTTCACCGGCCAAGCCGCGGCATCGCCCAGCGCGCAAATGGTGCGGCCTTCGATGTTGGAGGCGAGATCGGTCAGCATGTCGAGATCCTGCGGCCGGCCTTGGCCGTGTTCGATGCGGTGGATCACGCGCGACATCCAACCGGTGCCTTCGCGGCAGGGCGTGCATTGACCGCATGATTCTTCGTAATAAAAATGCGCGATGCGCGCCAGCGCGTGCACCATGCAAGTGGTCTCGTCCATGACGATGACGCCGCCCGAACCCAGCATCGAACCCGCTTTAGCGATACCGTCGTAATCCATGGTGACTTCCATCATGATCTCGCCCGGCAACACGTTCGCCGATGAACCGCCGGGGATCACCGCTTTTAATTTATGACCGTTGCGCACACCGCCAGCCATCTCCAATAATTTTGCGAAGGGCGTGCCCAGCGGCACTTCGTAATTGCCGGGCTTGTTCACGTGCCCCGACACCGAAAAAATTTTCGGCCCGCCGTTGTTGGGCTTGCCCATGTTCAAAAACCAATCGGCGCCGTGCTTGAGAATGTCGGGGACCGAGGCCAGCGTTTCGGTATTATTAATAGTCGTGGGCCGGCCGAACAATCCATAATTCGCGGGGAACGGCGGCTTGAATCGCGGCAAACCTTTTTTGCCCTCGAGGGATTCGAGCAAAGCGGTTTCTTCACCGCAGATATAAGCGCCCGCGCCCAAATGATCGTATAAGTCAAAATCCACGCCCGAACCGAGAATATTCTTGCCGAGCAAACCGGCAGCATAAGCTTCTTTCAACGCGTCTTCGCAACGCTCGAACGGCTCCCAAAATTCTCCGCGAATATAGTTGTAACCCACGGTGGCGCCGATGGCATAACCGGCGATGGCCATGCCTTCGATCAAGGCGTGCGGATTGAAACGCAGAATGTCGCGGTCCTTGAAAGTGCCGGGTTCGCCTTCATCCGAATTGCACACGATATATTTTTGCCCGGGC
>JACQBD010000123.1 GCA_016194665.1 Gammaproteobacteria bacterium | reverse complement strand
TCTCCCGCAGGGAGAGGGAATCTCTACTATAAGGTCCGGTCCCGCGCTTAAAAAAATCAGGCGTGTTCTTCAATATAACTGAGAATGCGGTGCTTAGCGGCTTCGGTGGCTATGCCTTGCACCGCGGCGACTTCGCGCGCCAAATAGCTGTTGGCGGTTTCGAGCAACATGGATTCTTCGAACGACAGGCCGGATTGTTTTTTCCAACGCGTCAGATCGCGCACCACTTCGCCCAACTCCAGACAGGAACCGGAATTGATGCGCCGCTCGATGTCTTTGCAGCGCTCGGCCCAGTTACCGCCGGTGACGCGACGTTTGCTTTTAGCGGATAAAATCTTGAACAGCTCTTTGAGTTTTTTATTGTCGAGTAACGGACGGATGCCGCTTTTTTCAAGATTCGACTTGGGAACTTTCACGGTCATCTGCGTATCTTGAATGCGAATAACGAAACAAGGTTCGGCGCGGCCTGAGAGGTAGATGTCTTCGACGGCTAAGATAATGCCAACACCGGCAGATGGATAAAAAACCGTTTCGCCAACCTTAAAGCGCGGACGTTTGGCCATTTACCCTCCTAAGGTAAGTTGCATTAGCGTTGATAACTTATGGACCACTTTACTGCTATGGATTAGATTATCCATATAACTACTTTGCTTGACAAGGGTTTTATGAATTGCACTCCTCCCCATTCCGGACTTAAGCTTGGGGTAGAATAGCCGCTCTTGCCGGACTCACGGCTTAAACCTATTAGCGCTTTCTTATATTAAGTATCAGCTTCTTTGAATTCACCGCTTAAACCTATTCTTCCTACCCGCGCCGGTGAAAAATTAGCCTGGGGTAATCTGGCGGGCAGCGCCCGCGGCTTGGCGATCGCGAGCGCGGCGCAGATTCATCGCGGTCCTTTATTAGTGGTGGCGGCCAGCAGCTTGGCCGCACAACGGCTGGAAGACGAGATTCGTTTTTATGCGGCAGACTTACCGATTCTGCCGTTCCCCGACTGGGAATGCTTGCCCTACGATGTGTTCTCGCCACATCAAGACATCATCTCGCAACGGCTTGAAACCCTGTATCGCCTGCCGAACTTAACGCGCGGCGTGGTGCTGACTTCGGCCTCGACGTTATTGCACCGTCTGCCGCCGACGGAATACGTCGCGGGGCACAGCTTTTTATTAAACGTCGGCGACCGTCTGGATATTCAAAAGCTGCGCGAACAACTCACGCACGCCAATTACCGCAGCGTGTCGCAAGTCATGGAAGCCGGCGAGTTCGCGGTGCGCGGCGGGCTCATCGATCTATTTCCCGCCGGCAGTCATCAACCTTACCGCATCGATCTGTTCGACAACCAAGTCGAAACCATGCGTGAATTCGATTCGGCCACGCAACGCTCCGGTAAAAAAATAAATTCCATTCAATTGCTGCCGGCGCGTGAATTTCCCATGACCGAAGAAGCGATTCAACATTTTCGCCAAGCGTTTCGCACGCGCTTCGAAGGCGATCCGCAAAAAGTTTCGCTCTATCGTGACATCAGCAAAGGTTATAGCTCGCCGGGCGTTGAATATTATCTGCCGTTGTTCTTCGATCGCATGGCAGTTATTTTCGATTATCTGCCCACGTCGACGCTGTGCGTGCTGGACATCGGCACCATCGACGCTACCACCACTTTTCAAAATGAAATCTCACAGCGTTATGAAGAAATGCGTCACGATATCGAACGCCCGCTGTTACCGCCGACAGAGATATTTATTACCGCCGATGAATTCACCGAGCGCTTGCAGCCTTGGCCACAAGTGGAGTTGCTGGAATATGAAGCCAACACCGAAAGGCAGCAACGAAACGAAAATTATCAAACTATTATTTACAACGCACGCCCGCCGGCGAGTCTTCCTGTCGACTATAAATCTGAAAATCCCTATAACGAATTATTCAGCTATTTACGAAATTTTTCAGGGCAAGTATTGATCGTCGCCGAATCCGCCGGCCGGCGCGAAACTTTGCGCGGCCTGCTGCAAGAACATGCCTTAATGCCGACAGACATGCCAGGCTGGAGCGCGTTTCTACAAAGCCAGACGAAACTCGGGCTGGGTATTTCAGATTTAGAAAAAGGTTTACTGCTGAAAGAACCGAACATCGCCATCATCACCGAACCACAACTCTATGGCGAACGCGCGGCGCAACGGCGCCGGCGTTTGCGGGTAGAGCGCGAACCGGAAGCAATCATCCGCAGTCTCGCGGAATTAAAAATCGGCGATCCGGTGGTGCACGAAGATCACGGCGTCGGCCGCTATCTCGGTTTACAAACCCTCGACATCGGCGACGGACCCGGGGAATTTCTTACGCTGGAATATGCCGACGGCGATAAACTTTATATTCCGGTTTTGTCGCTGCATCTCATCAGCCGCTATACCGGCACCGATCCGGAACACGCGCCGCTGCATAAGCTGGGCGGTGAAGCTTGGGAAAAAGCCAAACGCCGCGCACTCGAAAAAGCCCACGATGCCGCCGCCGAATTGCTTGAAATATACGCGCTGCGCGCAGCGCGCGAAGGTTATGCTTTCCCGGCGCCGGATGAACATTATCAGTCGTTCGCCAGCGCTTTTCCTTTTGAAGAAACACCCGATCAAGAACGCGCCATTCTGGAAGTGTTGAAAGACATGCAGTCGGCCAAACCGATGGATCGATTAGTATGCGGCGATGTTGGCTTTGGTAAAACCGAAGTGGCGATGCGTGCGACTTTTCTTGCGGTCATGGGCAAGACACAAGTAGCCGTGTTGGTCCCTACAACCCTCTTGGCGCAACAGCATTTCCAAAATTTTCAGGATCGGTTTGCCGGTTTGCCGTTTCGCGTGGAATTGGTATGGACGAAGAACACCGTTTCGGCGTGCGCCAAAAAGAGCGCCTGAAGAAGCTGCGCAGCGAAGCCGACATTTTAACCATGACCGCCACGCCGATTCCGCGCACCTTGAACATGGCCATGGCCAGTTTGCGCGATATCTCGCTGATTACCACGGCGCCGGAAGGCCGGCTTTCGGTCCGGACTTTCGTCAGCGAATGGAATCGCGCCGTGGTGCACGAGGCTTGCCTACGCGAGATTCGCCGCGGCGGCCAGGTTTATTATCTGCACAACGAAGTGCGCACCATAGAAAAAACCGCCGAAATGTTGCGTGAGCTCATCCCCGAAGCCGACGTGCGCGTGGCCCACGGGCAGTTGCCGGAACACGAATTAGAACGAGTGATGCTGGAGTTTTATCATCAGCGCTTCAATATTTTGGTGTGCTCGACCATCATTGAGTCCGGCATTGACGTGCCCACCGCCAACACTATTATTATCGAACGCGCGGATAAATTCGGTCTGGCGCAGCTGCACCAACTGCGTGGCCGCGTCGGCCGTTCGCATCATCGTGCCTACGCCTATCTGCTTGTTCCCGATCGTCGTTCATTATCTGAAGACGCACGCAAACGGCTTGAGGCGATTGAATCACTGGAAGAATTGGGAGCGGGATTTGCGCTGGCGTCGCACGATTTGGAAATTCGCGGCGCCGGCGAACTGCTGGGAGAAACGCAAAGCGGAATGATCGACGAGGTGGGATTTACGCTTTACTCGGAGTTGTTGAATCGCGCAGTGCGCTCTTTACAATCCGGGCATTTACCGGAAACGGATACGGCGCTGCACAGCGGCGCGGAAATAAATCTGCACGCCGCGTCGCTGTTACCAGAAACTTATCTGCCCGATGTACACATGCGGCTGGTTCTATATAAGCGTATTTCGGCTGTCAAAAATATGCAGCTACTGCAAGAACTCAAGGAAGAAGTGATCGACCGTTTCGGTGTACTGCCAGAGGCGGGTCAATTGCTGTTCCGTGCCACGGGAATAAAAATTCAAGCAACGCCCTTGGGCATTAAAAAAATCGACGCCGGTCCGCGCGGGGTGCGCATTGAATTTATCGCCAAGCCGGATATCGACCCGGGATCGGTGTTGCGTTTGCTGCAGTCCGAGCCGCGCACTTATCGGCTCGATGGGCCGAATCGGCTGCGAATACTGGGGGAGATGCCGGACGTGGAGCTGCGTATTCAGGCGATACAGAAATTTCTTAACGCGCTGG
>JACQBD010000122.1 GCA_016194665.1 Gammaproteobacteria bacterium | reverse complement strand
GGTGTGGGATCGGCTCAAGGGGCTTGGTTGCGATTCAGCGCAGGGATATTACATGAGCCATCCGCTGCCTCCGGAAAAATTTATGGAATGGCTTAAGCAATCGCCCTGGGGTTCCCTGCCTAGGATGTAATGGCTGCTTAAGATTTTTTCTGTGGGTCAGCTATCACTTAAATCCAATTTTTTTAGAATAGACGTCCATGATTCTTTACGGCTAGATGCTTGAAGCGGTTGCTCCGTGTCATACCGCAAGGAAACAGCTAGCTCATCCACTTGTAACGGTTCACAGGTTCGCAGTTGCTGCTCCAAGATTGAAACGTCGGCTTCCGACGCATCGTTAGCTTGTTGTTGACGTTCGGCAATGCGCTGTCGCAAAGTATTCTCGCTCGCGGCAAAATCAATAATGATAAATGGCGTTTGAAGTTGTATGGCCAATCGCCTAAAGGCGTCGCGTTGCGAATGCTTAAGAAAAGTGGCATCGACAAGAACTGGGTAAGCAGCGTTGATAATGGACTCCGTCAGCTGCAGCAAGCGCTGATAGGTAAGTGTCGTCGATTCAGAGGTGTAAATGCCTTGTTTACTATCTGCGCCAGTGCGTGCTAGCGCCGGCAAACCATGCAAGCGCTTACGCTCCACATCCGAACGCAGGCGCACAGCACCGGTAAATTCCAATAAAATTGGGTCAATGTCGTCTTGCCACTGCCGGAAAAACCATGCGTGATAATGATGGCAGGAAATGACTCGCCGATATGCTGTTTAGCCAAAATAAGATATTCACGATATTGATCCAGCAAGCTCGCGGCTTTATCGGTCCCTATGCCAGATTGATTGGCGCGCAAGCAATGCACCTTGGCGCGAACCATCGCGCGATACACCACATAAAAGCGCAGTACGTATAAACCGCCATAATCACCGCTCAGCTCCAGATAACGATTCAAAAAACGTCGCGCCAATTTGGCTTGCTTTCGATCCAGCAGATCCATATAGACAAAAGCGACTTCATTCATCACATCAATCCAACGCAGGTTTTGGTCGAACTCCAGACAATCGAACAGGGTGACGACGCCATTTATCACTACCAAATTTCCAAGATGACAGTCGCCATGGCATTCGCGTATGCGGGCTTGGCGTTTACGTTTTTCGAAAACTCCTTCGAGTTTGTTGCATTGATCCCCGGTCCATTTCTCCAATTCATCGAGCACAGTTCGTTCGTGCTCGTGATTCGGCGTCGACTTTATTTGCGCGAAGTTTTCCAGGGCGGGTTTGCATAAGGTGGGCGCGGCCGATTACATCAAGATAAAGTGTTTTCGAGAAACGCCGGTTGAGTCGCAACTCTTCCTGACAATAGTAATGGCGCGCATCGAGCTTGCTAAAATCAAGGAATCCCAGGTTGATCGCCTTTTTTATTTTGTAGGCATAAGCTCCGGCGAGAAAAACACAGGAGATATGCGTCTCGATTTTTTCAACCTTGTCGATATTTTCGCCATAAACGGCGGGATTCAGCAATGCGGATAGAATGAGTTCCTGTTCTAGCAATCCCATGACTCGATAGCCGTCAAGACTTGGACCGGTTCGGATCGTGTCTGGAGGTAACGAGCCTAAATGCATCGTCATTTTGATCGTGAACTAAATCGGCCACAACCTTTGAAAGTATAGAGCTACGGCGCAGGGCGTCATTCTCATCCGCCGCGGTAGCGCTTAGCTGTTTTTTTGAAAGTAATTTATTCGTCGAAATTTTTTTATACATTTGATAGCGATTTCGTCCGTCGCTCTTCGCCTGGTACATCGCTTGATCCGCCTTGTTGAGTAAATCTTCAAGGTTCTCGCTATCATTGGGGTAAAATGCAATGCCAATGCTGATAGAAGCCTCAATCTTTTGACCTTCCAGTACGAAGGGCTGCAAAATAACCCGAAGTAATTTTTGCGCGAGCGTGGTGGCGATATTCACATCGAAAAGATTCGTCTGCAAGATGGCGATCTCGTCGCCGCCTAAGCGCGCCACGATGTCGGTTTTACGAACGGCGGCGCGCAGTCTATTGGCCACGGCCACGAGCAGTTGATCGCCCGCTTTATGCCCCAGGGTATCGTTAATCTGCTTGAAATTATCGATATCGACATACAGCAGCGCCAACGGTAAACCCGTGCGTTTGGCGTTAGCGATCGACTGTTCCAGCACCTCTAAAAACAAAGCGCGATTGGAAAGCCGTGTCAAAGGATCGTGATAGGCAAGATAGTGCTCGCGCTCGGTTTCTTGTTTACGCTGTGTAATATCGTGCTGTACGGCTACGTAGTGAGTGATGGCGCCGGCGTCGTCACGCAGAGGCGTGATCACTTCGTCGACGGTGTATAGGCTACCGTCCTTATGGCGCTCGATGACATCGCCGCGCCAAACATTTCCAGCCAATATTGTTTGCCAAAGTTCACGATAAAAAGCCAGGCTCTGTTGGCCAGACTTTAAGAAACTTGGCGTTTGACCCGTGGCTTCTTGGCATGAATACCCGCTTAAACGACTGAATGCCTCATTGACCCAAACGATACGTCCTTGATGATCCGTAATGAAAATAGCGTTGGCGACGCATGTTAGGGCTTTTACAAATAGCTCGGAATGAGTGGCGCTGACCGAATTAGGCGCGGACTGCCTTAATGTTGTCATGGTTATGAATATCAATCTGTCTCAAGGGTTGACACGTCCGTCCTAGTATCGCTCTGAGTGCCGCCAAGTCGAGCAGACGCACACATTTTTTATCGAGCCCAATCAATCCCGATTGTTGTAATTTAGAAAAAATACGGCTTACGGTTTCGAGCTTTAAACCTAGATAACTGCCTATCTCTTCACGCGTCATGCGCAGCATGAATTCAGCGGAGGCATAGCCGCGCGCGCTGAAGCGTTGCGACAGATTGAGCAAAAAAGCGGTCACGCGTTCTTCGGCGTGCATGCTACCGAGCAACATCATCACGCCTTGATCGCGCACGATCTCGCGGCTCATCATTCGATGAAGTTGATGTTGCAGGCTCGGCACGCGGCTGGCTAGCTCCTCCAGCTGCGCGAAGGGAATGACGCACACCACGCTGTCTTCCAGGGCTTCGACGTTGACATTGTGCGAATCAGTCTCAATGCCGTCGAGGCCTACAATTTCCCCCGCCATCTGAAAGCCCGTTACCTGTTCACGCCCATCTTCGGTAACGGCATAGCTTTTAAAGAAACCGCTGCGTACTGTGAATAGCGAGTCGAACGGCATGCCAGCACGATACAACGAGGCTCCGCGCTTGACGGTCCGACGGTTGTAGAAAAGATCGTCCAATACTTTGGAGCCGGCGCTCTTCATACCGCACGGAAGACACATTTCCTTTAAATTGCAACTCGAACATAAAGTCGGGCAACGTTCCACGTTACCAAAATGCGCGCGCCGGTTGCTCGGTTCGACGAATTGACTGTCAATGACAACACGTTTGGCGGCAACGGCATTTCTCATGATAATCTCCTATCGTTAGGTTATGTGTCTGCTTGCATCCCTGCAAGCACGTCTTTGACTTTATCGATCTCCGAACTTTTATCGAGAAAAAAATCGGCGCCGGCTTCCATGCATACCTGGCGAAATTGCGGCTGCACGTGATTGGTCAATACAATGAAAATCGTTTTGGGAAACCTGGAACGAAGGCTACACAAGATATCTGTTGCGGTGCCGCCTTCAAGTTGAAAATCGAGCAGCACATATTGCGGATGCGTGCGTAAAATGCCGTTCACCGCGTCCGTCGGGGTTGCGGCTTCGCCGACGATGCGCACACCCTCTATTTCATTTAACATTTCTATTAAGCGTGCGCGCACCGGCAGAAAATCTTCCACGACAAAAACATTTTTGATGGGGGCGAGTTCCATAGCTAGATAACCAAACGATCTCATGCTGTATTCAATGAGCTTATTGCGTGAAATTTCTGCGACCTCATGATGGATATTTTTTTCATGAACGGAAGTATCAACGGGCGAGGGACACAATCCCATCGGCGCGCACTTAAAAGAGGGGTAGGGGCGGTCTGAATCGAAGGGTAGGAATAATCCTAGTTGCAGCTTTTTATGCGCCGGTATTGGCGTCGTCAACCAGACGATGAGTAATAGCGTAGCGAACCAATTCCGTGGTACTGGTCATGCCCATTTTTTCCAGCAGACGGGCTTTATGCGTGCTGATGGTTTTAACCGAAAGATTGAGCTGTTGTGCGATATCGGTTACCGATTTGCCCGCGACCAGCAACTGAAGAACCTGATATTCACGGTCAGAAAGCGTCTTATGCGGCAGTCCGCCGGCTTCGGGCATGACCGCCAGCGCCAGTTGCTCGGCCACTGCGGGACTGATGAAGGCGCCGCCGGCCGCGACTTTGCGGATTGCTTGAATAAGCAGATCGGATGCGCTTTCTTTGGTGAGATAGCCGGAAGCGCCTGCTTTAATCGCGCGCACCGCGTATTGCTGCTCCTCATGCATGCTTAACACCAGCACACGCAGTTTCGGTTTTTCGCTTTTGACCTGCTTGATCAACTCCATGCCGCTTTTCTTCGGCATCGACATGTCGAGCAGCAATACGTCAAAATGAAGTTCGCGCACGCGTTGCATCACTTCTTGACCGTCGCAGGCCTCGCCGACGATAGAAAAATCCGGGCCCGCTAACAGTTGCTTAAGCCCCGCGCGCACAATCGGGTGATCGTCGGCAATCACGACTCGAATCATTCGCTGCCTCCCGCTAGCGGCAGACGAACTTCAATATAGGTTCCCTTGCCGGGAGCGCTTTCAATTTGCACTTTGCCGCCGAGTATATAAGCGCGTTCGCGCAAGCCGATTAAACCATAAGAACTTAGCTTGCGCGGACTTTCAAACAAAAAACCCACTCCATTATCGCGCACGCCGATGGCAATTTCTCCTTGGCTGTGCGCCAGCGTGATTTCGACGCTAGATGCCTTGGCATGCTTAGCTATGTTGGTTAGCGACTCTTGCAGTATGCGATACACCGTGGTCGCCTCTGGGTCCTGCAGATCCAGTTTAGCGCTGGCGATGGCAAGTTCGCAGCGGATACCTGTGTGTTGAATAAAATTTTGTACCAGCCATTCTATCGCCGGCACCAGACCCAAATCGTCCAACATCATCGGACGTAATGCCGAAGATATGCGCCGCGTGGCAGCGACGGTGTTATCGAGCAAGTGTTCCATGGATTTAAGTTTATCAATAATGGGTGGTGTCGCCTCGGGTAATTTATTTTTGATCCAACCGATGTCCATTTTGAGTCCGGTCAACGCCTGCGCCAACTCATCGTGCAGCTCGCGCGCGATGCGCCGCTGCTCATGCTCACGCAACTGGTTAGCCGCCGCCGCGAGCTCATGCAGCTCTTGTTTCGATTGGCGTAACTCTGTTTCGGCCTGCACTCTCAACGTTACATCGCGCAAAATCACGGTATAAAGTTTCCGTTCACCTTCGCCAAATTGCGAGATCGACGCTTCCACGGGAAACTCTTCGCCGTTGGCGCGCAGGCCGGTTAAGACCGCGGCCACGCCCATGCGGCGCGAGGTAACGCCGGTTTTTCCAAACTGCTGAACATGTTGGCCATGCAGTGTGGAAAAACGTTTGGGCAACAATATATCCAGAGGTTTACCGATGACGGCATGACTTGGCCAACGAAACACGTTTTCGGCCGCGTTGTTGAACATCACAATACGTTGCTGATGGTCGATGGTGATGATGGCGTCCATCGCTGAATCGACGATGTCCCTGATGCGTGTTTTGACATCATGCAATGTGCGATCGGCGTTGCGTTGGACGGTAAACTGAAAGTACAGCAAGCCCGCGGATGCCGCCAACGTCGCGACGCTGAGGATAGCCGCCGATATCAGCATCGTCGGCCGATGCCACTCCATTAATGCGGCAATCGCCGCCGCGGCCGCGGCGACGATTGCCAGCGACAATATCACGCCAAAAGTAATCCACGGACGTTTTGAGGAAATGCCGGAGGGAATAAAGGACTTATGTTGTTCTGAGTTAGGCATTTAACCCATATCAATATGCACACGTCATTTCGTGGCCATGATCCCAGGCATGGGTTGTTTTACATTGTCGCTGTGTATGAAAAAACACATCAGGGTCGTGCGAATAATCCTATTTCACTGCGTCAATACGCTGGCGTCTTACGGCAAGATGAATGTTATCCAGGTCCTGATTATTTCGCCATAAACTTCACTATTGGCGCTTACCAAGATCGTCTTCGTCAGAGTAAAACGAGCGATATTAGGCCACCTTTAGTTATATATTGACGGTTTATCGCGCCGTCACGTTTCCAGCGCTGCTCTGTAAGTAATCACACCACGATACGACCGTCGGCGATATGCACACTGCGATCGGCGAGCGCGGCGTAGTCGGGATCGTGCGTCACCATGATGACGGTGGTTTTTTGCTCACGTGAAATGCGCCTGAAAATCTGCATCACCAAATCGCCATTGATGCTATCGAGATTGCCCGTGGGCTCGTCGGCGAAAATGTAACTTGGCTCCATGATCAAGGCGCGGGCGATGGCCACGCGCTGTTGTTCGCCGCCGGACAGCTCGCCGGGCAAGCGCTTAAGTTTATCGCTCAAGCCGAATTCATTCATTAAATCGATGGCGCGCGTCCGCCTGGCATTCTCGCTTTTGGTTTTGCGCGTCGGCATCAATACGTTTTCGATCGCCGTCAATTCGGGCAACAGATAATGAAATTGAAACACGAAACCCATTTTTTCATTGCGGAAACGATGCAGCTGCTCGTCGCTCATGGCGTGGATATTTTTTCCATCCAGCTCGAGTTCGCCCGCACTCGCGGGGTCGAGCGAGCTCAAGATATACAACAAAGTGCTCTTGCCCGATCCAGAACGGCCGTTGATGGAAACAAACTCGCCTTCGTCGATGTGCAAGTCGATGCCTTTAAGAACCTCTTGCCCCGGCGTGCCGAAGAATTTATGAATATTTCGCGCGTCGATGCCCATGTCTCAGCCGTCCGAGCGAATGATGTCGATGGGGTTTAATTTACCTGCGCCGCGCGCGGGCACCCAGCCGGCCACCACCGATGCGCCGATGGCCAGCGCCAAGGCGTTTAAGTAAATCTGGATATCGTAACTCACCACCAAGCTGCTGATGCCGGTGCCGAGCGGATCGCCGATTTGATAAGTGCCGGCCAAGCGGCACGCACCATAGCCGATGATGACGCCGAATACTCCGCCGAAAACACCGAAAACGATGCCTTGATACAAGAACAGCCGCGAAACGTCCTGCCCGGTAAAGCCCATCGACCGCAGGATGCCGACCTCCTTGCGTTTTTGCGTGACGATGACGTTAAGAATGTTGTAAATGCCAAACGCCGCCACTAGCAAAATCGACAGGCTCATGATGTAGCGGATCGCGGTCTGCATGCGAAACACCGAAAACACACTTTGATTTTCTTCGTCCCAGCTTTGCACGTAATCCGTACTGAAACGCGCGTAACCGTTAGCTACGTTCTTGGCTTCGGTCACGTCGGCCAGCTTCACGGAAATATCGGTGATCTGACTGGGGGTGCGGTTCAATTTTTGCGCGTCGGCGAGCGCGGCATAAATGACGCCTTGATCGACCGCGCGCGTTCCAGTTTCAAAATAGTTCACCACGCGAAAGCTGAGCGCCGCGCCCTTGCCCGTGGACAGCGTGATATTTTCATTCACGTTCGCGCCCAGTTTCAGCATCAGCTGCTTGCCCAAAATAATGCGGTTGCCGGCCTTGCCGATATCGGATAAACGTCCGTTTTGAATGTAGCTATTAATATTGGTCACACGCTCTTGCTTGGTCGGGTCGACGCCGACGACACGCGCAGAAATGGAAATGACGCCACGTTGCGCCAAGGTTTGCACGTTAATTTGCGGCGAATAGGCGAGCACGCGCGGATCGTTGTCGAGCAATTCAAACCAACCGCTGGGGTGTTCGATTTTCGCGTGATCGCGCCGCCCGGAAGGAAATTTTTTCCAATCGACCAAAACTTGCCCGCCGAATAAAGCTTCGTCGAGCGAATAGCGGGTGATGTTTTCTTCCTTGGCCGCGATGTGAATATGGCCATCATTATCGATCAATTTCGTTATCAAATACCCCTGAAAGCCGAGCATGATGCCGGAGATCAATACATAGGCCGCGGTTCCCAATAACACGCCGCCGATGACAAAAAGAGTTTGCCTTTTTCGCGCCAGCAGTTGCTTCAGAGCCAAGAACCACATGTTTCAGTTCGTCGTTTATTTGCGCGGAAGAATGACGTCGTCGCCTTCGTGCAGATCGCCTCCCGTTACTTCCGCCCAGCGTCCGTCGATGGCGCCGATATTTATTTGCACTTTCTTTTTCAGATGCCCGGATCGCAGGATCACGCGGCCCGATTGCACCGCGCTCACCGGAACCAGCAAGACACCCGAGCGTTGCGCGATTTCAATCGCGACGTCGCCGGTCATGCCCGGCAGGATCGATTCCGGCAGGTCGGGGATTTCGATGCGCACGAAGAATTGGCTATTTTGCGGATCCGGATAAATCGCGCGCACCTTGCCTAGATAGGTTTGTCCGCGCAAAGTTTCAAAACTGATGCGCGCGTTTTGGTTGGCGTGCACCCGCAGCGCGCTTTCTTGCTCCAGACTCACCACGACATAACGGTCTTTTAAATTGATCAGTGTAACGATAGGTGCTTGGGCATACACCGTTTCGCCTTGCTTGAACGGAACCGACGTGACCGTGCCGGAGAAGGGCGCGGCGAAAGCGGCGCCTTGATCGATGGTCACCAAAGTTTTTCCACGCTCCACCTTGTCGCCTTCCGCGACGTAAAGTCCGGTGATGGTGCCCGTGACGCCCAGTTTTATTTGATAAGACTGGTTGGCCGTGACCGTGCCCAAACCATACACCGCTTCAATGATATCCCCGCGTTTTACCTTGAAGGTTTCGGTGGCGTCACTGCTGCGTTGAAACCAGTAGACGCCAAAAGCAATCAACACCAGTGACGCTATGGCCAACGCCATAATCCATTTTTTTGTTAAAAATATTTTGATAGTGGAGTTAGGGATCATCGCCATATGACCAGAGATTGCTCAGTCAAAGAATACAGCGGTGAGAGAAGATAAAGATATTTCTGTTGTTACATGAGTAAGTCATGTCTAAGAAAATAACCTTTTTTAGCGCTATTGCCTAGCCGTATCTTCCAGGAGTAAGGGTAATTTGCTTGACACAGATCATGTTCCGTTGCGACCGGCTCGCATTTGGCATTGAGCATGGGCACGATAGACGCCCCGCTGCGAATAAAACGCCGCGTCTTACACCTTGGAAGAGCTTGGTGTATCGTTGAAATCCAAAAAACATAAACAGGGTTAAAAACAGCGCATCATGAAAATCGCGGTTTTCGATACGCATCCCTACGATCAACAGGCGCTAACAGCGGCCAACAACGAGCACCAACACCAGTTGGCGTTTCTCGAGCCGCGTTTGACTATCCAAACAGTTGAGCTCGCGGCGGGTTTCAACGCCGTGTGTCCGTTCGTCAATTGCCGCGTCGATGAGCGCGTGCTGATCAGGCTTAAAGCCTTGGGCGTCAAGCTCATCACCTTGCGCGCCGCTGGCTACAACGGCATCGACGTGGCCGCGGCCGTGCGTCTTGGCATCACCATTCTGCGCGTGCCCGCTTATTCGCCGCATGCCGCCGCCGAGCATGCCTTTGCCTTGTTACTGTGCGTCGTGCGTAAGGTGCATAGAGCGCATGCGCGCGTGCGCGAGCTTAACTTTTCGCTTAATGGTTTGGAGGGCTTCGAACTCCATGGCAAAACCTTCGGCTGTGTCGGCGTGGGACGCATCGGCGCCGTGGCTATCGGCATCGCCCGCGGTTTCGGCTGCCGCGTGTTGGCCTACGATCCCAACGAAGACAAGGCGCTAGCAAAGAAGCTCGAATTCGAATATGCCGAACTTAATCAATTGTTAACTGAATCCGACATAGTTTCATTGCACGTGCCATTAACGCCGCAAACCCGACATTTGATCGACGCCAAGGCGTTGGCTTGCATGAAAGCAGGCGCGGTCCTCGTCAATACCAGTCGCGGCGCGGTGATCGACACCGAAGCGTTGCTGGTGGCTCTGAAATCGCGCCAGCTCGGTGGCGTCGGTCTGGACGTGTATGAAATGGAAGAGGGCGTATTCTTCGAGGATCTCTCGAATGAAATACTTTCCGACGATTTGCTCGCGCGGCTGCTGACTTATCCCAACGTGCTCATCACCTCACATCAAGGATTCTTGACGCACGAAGCGCTCGCGGCCATCGCTGAAACCACCCTCGCCAACGCCAGTATTTTTGAACAGGGCCAACCGCTGATGAACGAGGTGCGCCTGGCCGACCAAGGCGCGGCGGCGCTGCGTTGATTTGTTTGACTTGGATCAATAATCGCCGTTAACAGCGCCGTTATTCTAGAACGGCTAAACAACGGAGAATGACAATGACCTCTTGGAATATTACGCTCGCGTTTGCCCCACGATTTAAAACAAAAAACAGTTTTGCCTCTTCCAATACTTTCAACGCCCTGTTAATCGCGGGCGTTCTGGGAGGCGTGGCGGAAATTTTGTGGGTGGCGTTATACGCGCAATTATCGCCAGTCGACGCTACGGAAGTGGCGCGCCAGATAACGGCGAGCGTCATTCCCGCCATGGCCGATGCCGCGTTCGCGCCTTGGCTGGGAGTTGCCATTCATCTGGTTTTATCTATTCTGCTCGCCTTCGTCTTCGGCGCGCTCATATGGCAACCGCTAACGCGCCAGCATGCGCCCAAATACACCGCCGCCGCGGCGGCACTGTTCTTGATATTTGTTTGGACGATCAATTTCTTTGTTGTTCTTCCGCGATTGAATCCTGTATTTGTCAATTTGATGCCATACTCCGTGACGTTTTTTTCCAAACTGCTATTCGGTTTAGCGGCTGGAGCATGGCTGTAT
>JACQBD010000150.1 GCA_016194665.1 Gammaproteobacteria bacterium | reverse complement strand
TCGGCGGCAATGGCGCCGGCAAAACCACCACGCTTTCCTTGCTGCTGGGTTTATTATTGCCGACTTCCGGCAGCGTCTCGATTTTCGGCGTGGACATGTTGCGTGATCGTTATCGAGTATTACCGCGGTTAAATTTTTCTTCGCCGTATGTCGATTTACCGCGGCGTCTAACGGTGCGCCAGAACCTCACGGTGTACGCGCGCTTATACGGCCTTTACGATGTTCGCGGTCGCATCAAAGCTTTGAGCGAAGAACTTCAGATCGGGCGTTTTCTGGATCGTCCTTACGGCCAACTTTCCGCCGGCGAAAAGACGCGCGTGGTATTGGCCAAGGCGTTATTGAACGAACCGGAATTATTATTGCTTGACGAACCCACGGCTTCGCTCGATCCCGACACCGCCGATTACGTGCGCGGCATGCTCGAAGCCTATCGCGCACGTACCGGTACGACGATATTGCTGGCTTCGCACAATATGTCGGAAGTCGAACGCTTATGCGACGATGTGATCATGCTGCGCGCCGGTAAGCTCGTGGACCGCGGCCCGCCGGTGGCTTTGCTGAAACGTTATGGACGCCAAAACATGGAAGAAGTATTTATCGATATCGCGCGCGACCGCCGCTTGGAAGCACCTACACCGCAAGCGCAGGTAGCCGAAAAATGACCGACACTTCGGCCCCGCTCAAGACCAGCATTGCGCGTGCGCATACCGGTTTGGTTCCGTCCTTGCGCCGTATTTATGCCTTGGTTTTCCGGCATGTGTATTTGTTGCGCAGCTCCGGGCCACGCATCTTGGAGCTCGTATATTGGCCGACGGTACAAATGGTTCTTTGGGGTTTCATCACGGTTTTTTTAGTGGGTCATAGTTCGTGGGTGGCGCAGGCCTCCGGCGTGTTGCTGTCCGGCGTTTTATTGTGGGACGTTTTGTTCCGCAGCCAGCTTGGTGTGTCGTTGGTGTTCATGGAAGAAATGTGGTCGCGCAATCTGGGACATTTGTTCGTCAGTCCGCTGCGTCCGTATGAACTCGCTTGCGCACTGCTGACCATGAGCTTGATCCGCACTTTGATCGGCGTCGGCGGCGCGGCTTTGATCGCTATTCCGTTATTTCATTATTCGATCTTCAGCATAGGTTTACCGCTGTTGGTTTTTTTCATGAATCTAATTGTCATGGGTTGGTCCATCGGCTTGCTGGTATCCGGCATCGTGTTGCGTTATGGTCTCGGCGCCGAGAGCATGGCCTGGGTGGCTATCTTTGCCGTGCAACCCATCAGCGGCGTGTATTATCCCATCTCGACTTTGCCGACCTGGCTGCAACACGTCGCGGCGATATTGCCTTCCAGCTATGTGTTCGAAGGCATGCGCTCGGTGCTTTTCGATCATGTCTTGCGCATGGATCTGTTGTTCTCGGCGGTGGGGCTTAACATCATTTATCTCAGCGCCGGCTTTTTATCCTTTGTCATGTTTTTTAACATGGCGCGGGTGCGCGGCCAGTTGCTGCATGTCGGCGAATAATGACAAGCGCTCGCGGCCGGAGTAGGATTTGCCCGCTTTCATCGCATGGAATCCTGTATGCCTTACTTTGTGTTTAGAGTTTTACCGGAAAAAAAGCTGCAACTGGTCAATTCCTTCGCCAAATATCCCGAGGCCAAAGAGCTGTGCCGGCAGCTGCGCATCGCCGAGTCGCCCACCGATCCCACTCGTTTCCGCATCAGCTTCGCGGAAGATGAAACCAAAGCCAAACGCTTGATATCCGACAAACATAAACCTTCGTCTCCGTTGGAAGAATGGGAGGCTTAGAGTTATTTATTAAGTTTTTGGAATTTTTTTTATTCATTCGCGTCATATTTACAGTATTTATTCCGAAAACGGCGGATTTTTTTGTTTAAGCCGCAATCTCAAGAACAAGGAGAATAATATGAAATTTGCTGTTGCTAAAATTGCATTTATCGTCGGTTCTGTAGTGACGTTCCTCGCCGCCCCCTTCGCGCTGCAAGCGGAAAGCTCACCCGAAGACATTATTAAATATCGCCAAAATATGATGAAGGCTAACGGCGCACACATGGCGGCGATGGGCGCCGTCATTCAAGGCAAAGTCGATTACAAAAAGGATTTGGCAGACCACGCACGCGCGCTTCAAGCCATCAATAAAAATATTCCGGCGTTATTTCCCAAGGGTTCGGATTTTGGCGGCGAGACTAAAGCGCTCGACGCCATATGGCAGAAGAACGCTGACTTTGAGAAGCTCGCCAAGCAAGCCGGCGCTGACGCCGATGCCTTAGCCAAGGCGGTGCAGACGGGTGATGCAAAAGTCTATGGACCAAAATTCAAAGCGCTTGCCGATGACTGCAAAGCTTGCCACAAAGATTTTCGCAAGAAGGATGAAGCGCAGTAAAGATTTTTATCTCGGTCATTATGAAATCGGCGGAGCGTAGATGGATCGCCGCCATATTGTTAGCGGGTGCGGTCTCGATCGTCGAGGCCGCACCCGATTCGGTCAAGCAGGGCGAATATATTTTTCGCGCCGCCGGCTGTGTCACTTGCCACACCGATGATAAAAATAAATCTTCGTTGCTCGCGGGCGGTCGCGCCCTGAAGACAGTCTTCGGTGTTTTTTATACGCCGAATATCACTCCTGATCCTCAATATGGCATTGGCCGTTGGAGCGATGAAGATTTCATTCGCGCACTGCGTCTGGGCGTCAGCCCCCGAGGCGAACAGTACTATCCCGCTTTTCCTTACACTTCTTACACGCGCCTCACCGACGACGATCTGCGCGCGCTCAAGGCTTATCTTTTTAGCGTAAAACCCGTCGCTCAACCAAATAAATCGCACGATCTTGTTTGGTATGTTCGTTTCCGTCCTGCGCTGGCGGTATGGAAAAAATTATTTTTCACCCCCGGCGCGTATCAGGTACGCACCGATAAACCCGCGTCCTGGAATCGCGGCGCTTATCTGGCAGCCGTGGCGCACTGCGCCGAATGCCACACACCGCGCGGTGTGTTAGGGAATTTACAGCAAGCCAAGCTTTATAGCGGCACGCGCGACGGGCCGGAGAATGCCGTGGTGCCAAATATTACTCCCGACAAAAAAACCGGCATCGGTCGCTGGAGCCGCAGCGATCTTACTTATTATTTAGCGACCGGCGCGACACCCGATGGCGATTATGCCGGTGATTTGATGGCAGATGTGATCGACAATGGATTGCGCTACTTGCGCAAGGATGATGTTCAAGCTATTGCCGAATATATCCAATCATTGCCGGCGTTTGAAAATCCGTTAACGAAGCAAAAGAACAATAAGAAGAAATCAGAATTTGATTATTAGGTGAAGATTAAAAAGAGCGCTGAAATATGAGTTTTATAATGTAAATACTTTGCATCGTGAAAAAAATAATTTACATATTAAAAAAGCAGTATTATTTTTTTGAGTAAACAGGTAAACACATTTTTTATAACCCCCATGGAGAATGAATATTAAATGGCTAACCGAAAATAATTTCAGCATAAAGAATGTAATATTTATTTTTTGTTACAGAATGAGAGGTCGATTTCATCCGCTGTACGGTTGTGGCAGTTCCGTGCGCTTCATGCGTTAATGCAGCTGCCTAATCGATACATGGAGCTGTTATGGAAGGTGAAATTTCACTAGCAATAATAGGCGGCGTGATATTTTTATTTGCGCTGGGTTTTTCAGTGTGGATCCGCGCTGAAGCCGATGAAGCCCGGATGCAAGGAGTGCAAAAAGAAATTGACGGACAGGCCGCTTCAGCACGACAAAATATTCAAATTCAAACGTTGACCCGGGAATTTAAAATTGAATCGGAGCTAATTGCGGAATTGTACTCAAGCCAAATAGGCTGGGGTGAACTCACCGTTGAATTAGCCATGGCCCAACATTTAGCGCATACCGATCCAAAAACCTATCCGGATTTTATCGCGGCGCTCAAAAAAATCGGATCACTTAGAGGTAGAAGAATGAATTGGAACAAAATTGCCAAGAATCTCGGTTTCAAACTGGGCCCAGCCATAAGTGCGGCAGAGCATGCGCGAAATGAGCTACGTAGAGAAGCTCGCGCCGATCAGTTGCCAGTGTTCACTAAACCGGAAACCGTCAATATATAAGCCAGCGATTACGTCGTCGCGTCATCGGGAATCGCGACCAAAATATATGGAATATTTAACTTTTCGAATATGGTGGGCGATGCAGGGTTCGAACCTGCGACCCCTGCCGTGTGAAGGCAGTGCTCTACCGCTGAGCTAATCGCCCGATAGGAAATCGAGCGCGCAAGTTTAAGCTTGCCGGGAAGCAGCGTCAATTCAGCTGATTTTGTCAGCGTTTTTCTTTACCATGGGCGCCCCAGAACACCTTTAGGCCATGCCCCGTGACTGTTCGCACCCGATTCGCACCCAGCCCCACCGGTTATTTGCATGTTGGCGGGGCGCGCACTGCGCTCTTTTCCTGGCTGTATGCACGCAAGCACGGCGGCACATTCATTCTGCGGATCGAAGACACCGATTTGGAACGTTCCAGCGCTGAGTCGGTGGATGCCATTCTGCAAGGCATGACCTGGCTCGGTTTGGAGTATGACGAGGGACCGTTTTATCAAACTCAGCGTTTCCCGCGTTACAAAGAAGTCATTCAGGACATGCTCAAGGCCGGTCAGGCTTATCATTGTTTTTGTTCTAAAGAACGCTTGGAGCAATTGCGCAGCGAACAAATGGCGCGCAAAGAAAAGCCGCGCTATGACGGAAAATGCCGGCATGGGGTGGCGAACCCACCGGCGGATGTTTCACCGGTAGTGCGTTTCAAAAATCCGCTCGATGGCGCAGTCACGGTCGAGGATTTGATTCGCGGACGCGTGGTATTTCAGAGCAGCGAGCTGGACGATCTGATCATCGCGCGCGGCGATGGCACGCCGACTTATAATTTCACCGTCGTGGTCGATGACATGGATATGAATATCACGCATGTTATTCGCGGCGACGATCACTTGAATAACACCCCGCGGCAAATGAATATGCTCAAGGCTTTGGGTCGCACACCGCCGGTGTATGCACATGTGCCGATGATTTTAGGGGCGGACGGCGCGCGCCTTTCCAAGCGTCACGGCGCGGTCAGTGTGATGCAGTATCGCGACGACGGTTTTTTACCGGAAGCCTTGCTCAATTATCTGGTGCGTCTGGGGTGGTCGCACGGCGATCAAGAAATTTTTTCCATCGATGAGATGGTCAAGTTGTTCGATGTCACGCAGGTGCATAGTTCGGCGGCGGCGTTTAATCCGGAAAAACTGTTATGGCTGAATCAACACTATATTAAGAATAGCGATCCGAAACATATCGCTCATCATTTGAGCTATCACTTAGGCAAATTCGGTATCGACCCCACGAGCGGCCCCGATCTACTCGAGGTGATCCAAGTTCAGCGCGAACGTGCCAAAACCTTAGTGGAAATGGCGCAGAACAGCGTATTCTTTTACAAAGATTTTGAAGCCTACGACACTAAAGATGCCGCGTCGCACTTAAAGCCGGAAGCCGAAAAGCCGCTGATTTTGCTGCGCGAACGTTTGACCGCGCTTTCCCTATGGGAAGCGCAAGCGATTCATGAAGCGGTGGCGGGCGTGGCCGAAGCGCTGGGCCTAAAACTTGGCAAAATCGCCCAGCCCGTGCGCGTGGCTATCGCTGGCCGCGCGGTGTCGCCGCCGATCGATGTCACCTTGGCGCTGGTGGGCCGCGATAAAACATTGAAACGCCTGGATGCGGCGCTGGAATATATAAGGAATCAGACGGTTGTGGCTTGACCCGCCTGTATACGGACGGTTAAAGTAGCGGCCCTTCGTAGGGGCTATAGCTCAGCTGGGAGAGCGCATGCATGGCATGCATGAGGTCGCCGGTTCGATCCCGGCTAGCTCCACCAAATTTTTTAACGGTTGCACAGGACAACCTGATTTTTTTTAAATCACCGTTTTGTC
>JACQBD010000149.1 GCA_016194665.1 Gammaproteobacteria bacterium | reverse complement strand
TGCACCGGCGAGGTATGCGTACGCAGCAAGCGATGCGCATCGAAATAAAAAGTATCGTGCATAGCCCGCGACGGATGATTGGCGGGGATATTTAACGCTTCGAAGTTGTGATAATCGTCCTCGATCTCGGGGCCGTCTGCGACTTCGAACCCCATGCGCGTAAACAAAGTTTCCAGCCGTTCCAAAGTGCGCGTAATCGGATGCGCACCGCCCTGACGCACGCCGCGTCCGGGTAAAGTCACGTCCAGCACTTCGTTCGCCAGTTGCTGGTCACGCGCGCTCGATTCTAACTGCTGTTTACGCGCCGCGAGTTTTTCTTGTAACGCTTCTTTCGCTTGGTTCACCAGCGCGCCGACGCGCGGGCGTTCTTCCGACGATAACTTTCCGAGCATTTTTAATTGCTCGGTCAGTAAGCCTTTCTTGCCGAGATATTTAACGCGAATGTCTTCGACCACGGCCGCGTCGGTCGCGGCCGTCGTGGCGGTCTCGGCTTGCGCCAGCAGTTGCGTCAATTGTTGTTCGACGGAATTTGTCGTTTCGGTCACGCTTGAGCTCGCTTCATGAACCAACAAAAAAAGGGAAAGGCCACGGCCTTTCCCTTTCAGTGATAAGACATCACCGGCAGCTTGAGGCCGCCATGGCGTTAGGCAGCCAACGCCGTCTTGGCTTTGTCGGCCAGAACGGAGAAAGACTTTTTATCGTGCACCGCAATGTCAGCTAAAACCTTGCGGTCGATTTCGATAGTTGCCTTTTTCAATCCGTTCATAAACCGACTGTAAGACAAACCGCATTCACGCGCGGCAGCGTTGATGCGCGCGATCCATAATGCGCGAAATTCACGCTTGCGCACGCGCCGGTCGCGATAAGCATATTGACCGGACTTGGCCACCGCTTGCTTGGCGACGCGATATACTTTGCGGCGCGCGTTGTAATAACCCTTGGCCTGCGCCAACACCTTTTTATGGCGTGCGCCGGCGGTAACTCCACGTTTGACTCTTGGCATGTTTTATTCTCCTCAGCTATTCGGCAATAAACGACGCAGACCGGCGACATCGGAACCGTGCACCATGGTGGTTCCGCGCAGATGACGTTTACGTTTAGAGCTTTTCTTGGTGAGGATGTGGCGCAGATGCGAACGCGCGCGTTTAAATCCGCCGCTCGCGGTCTTTTTAAACCGCTTGGCCGCTGCGCGGTTGGTTTTCAGCTTGGGCATGTTTGGACTCCTTAGTTAAGCGCCTGCGGGCACATGCATGGCCCGTTCGGTCGCAGGTTAAAAAACTTAAACGGTTAAGACGCCGTTTTCGTTTTTGGTTCTGATTTAATTTTCGGTTCGGCTTTGGCGTCAACTTTAGGCGCCGGTTTTTCGCTCTTGGTTACTTTTCCGGTTACTTTTCCAGCACCAGGTTTGGCGTTAAGCACCATCACCATTTGCTTGCCTTCCAGTCGCGGATACTGTTCCACGACACCGTAATCTTTCAGATCGTTTTCCAAACGCTTGAGCATTTCCATGCCCAGCTCTTGGTGCGCCAACTCGCGTCCGCGGAAGCGCAGCGTCAATTTAACTTTGTCGCCCTCTTCCAAAAAACGGATCAGGTTGCGTAGCTTGGTTTGATAATCACCGACGTCCGTGCCGGGCCGAAACTTAACTTCTTTAACTTGAATTTGTTTCTGCTTGCGCTTGGCCGCGTGCTTGCGTTTGCTTTCTTCATACTGGTACTTGCCGAAATCCATGATTCGGCAAACCGGCGGTACCGCGTTGGGTGAAATCTCCACAAGATCGAGGCCGGCTTCTTCCGCTTTGCGCAGGGCATCGTTTAAGGAAATTATGCCGACCTGCTGGCCATCAGCACCAATCACTCTAATTTTCGGAGCGTTGATACGCCCATTCACACGAACTTCTTTATCCGTCGCGATGTTTCTGCTCCTCCAAAATAGTAACGCCGCGGCTCGCGACTTCTTCGGTGAGTAGGGATTGAAACGCTTCGAGAGTCATTCCGCCCAGATCTTCACCCTTGCGCGTGCGCACGGCCAGGGTACCTTCTTGTGCTTCCTTTTTACCGACTACCAACAAATAGGGAATGCGCTGTAAGGTATGCTCGCGAATTTTAAAGCCTATTTTCTCGTTTCTCAAGTCGGATTCAATGCGCCAGCCCTGTTTTCGGAGAGTTTTTTCAAGCTGACGGGCGTAATCTTGCTGTTCATCGGTAATGGTCAGGATTACAGCCTGCACCGGCGCCAGCCAAACGGGCAGCGCGCCGGCGTGTTCTTCGATCAAGATACCGATAAAGCGCTCTAAAGAACCGAGAATCGCCCGGTGCAGCATCACTGGGACCTGCTTGCTTCCGTCTTCAGCAATATAAGTGGCGCCTAAGCGTCCCGGCATGGAGAAATCGACTTGGATGGTGCCGCACTGCCACACGCGGCCGATGCTATCCTTGAGCGAAAACTCAATCTTGGGTCCGTAAAACGCCCCTTCTCCTGGCTGTAAATCCCATTTCAGCTGTTTGGCGTTGAGCGCCTGTTCGAGCGCATGTTCGGCTTTGTCCCAGCTTTCATCGGAACCGATCCGATTCGCCGGCCGCGTCGACAGCTTGTAAACGATGTCGTGAAAACCAAAGTCGGTGTAAACCCGATGCAACAAATCGATAAACGCCGACACCTCGGTTTGAATCTGATTTTCGGTGCAGAAAATATGCGCATCGTCCTGCACGAAATTGCGCACGCGCAGCAAACCGTGCAAGGCGCCGGATTGTTCATTGCGATGACAGGAACCGAGCTCGGCCAAACGCAGCGGCAGATCGCGGTAACTTTTCAATCCTTGATTGTAAATTTGGATATGACAAGGACAATTCATCGGCTTGACGGCGTACAGCCGTTTTTCCGATTCGGTGATAAACATATCCTTGTGAAATTTTTCCCAGTGGCCGGATTTCTCCCACAGCGAGCGATCCACCAATTGCGGGGTGCGGATTTCGCGGTAACCGTGTTCGCGCCACAGCTCGCTCATGTATTGCACGATCAGTTGATAGAAACGCCAGCCGCGCTCGTGCCAGAACACCATGCCCGGCGCTTCTTCTTGCATGTGAAACAAATGCAGACTGCGGCCGATTTTGCGATGGTCGCGTTTTTCCGCTTCTTCAATTTGATGTAAGTAAGCATCCAGCGCTTCTTTGTTGGGCCAGGCCGTGCCGTAGATGCGCGCCAACATTTCATTGTGCGAATCGCCGCGCCAATAGGCACCGGCGACTTTCGTGAGCTTAAACGCTTTGAGTTTGCCGGTACTCGGCACGTGCGGGCCACGGCACAGATCGATAAATTCACCTTGACGATAAAGCGAGATGGGTTCGCTCGAGGGAATATCCGCGATGATTTTGGCTTTGTATTCCTCGCCCATGTCGCGAAAAAATTTTACCGCTTCATCGCGCGGCATAGTCGTGCGGGTGACCGGGTAATCGCGCTTGGCGATCTCGCGCATTCTTTCTTCGATCTTGACCAGATCGTCATCGGAAAATCCGCGCTTGAAAGCAAAGTCGTAATAGAAACCGTTTTCAATTACCGGTCCGATGGTGACTTGCGCTTCGGGAAATAATTCTTTCACCGCTTGCGCCAATAAATGCGCCGTGGAATGACGGATAACTTCAAGTCCTTCGGGTGCTTTGTCGGTGACGATCGATACTTCGGCATCGTTCTCGACGCGGAAAGAAGTGTCCACGAGTTTGCCGTTGACGCGTCCGGCGAGCGCGGCGCGTGCTAAGCCGGCGCCGATGCTCGCGGCGATGTCGGCAACGCTGATAGCTTGAGGATATTCACGGCGACTGCCGTCGGGCAGTGTGATAGTTGGCATTGATATGACCCTAGCGTCAGTGGCGACCGCTACGAATGGCCGCGTAAACGGGTTTAACAATATGACAATTACCGCAACCGCGGCAAAATCACAAACGATTAATTTTTGGTAGGCGCGAGTGGGATCGAACCACCGACCACCACCATGTCAAGGTGGTGCTCTACCACTGAGCTACGCGCCTACAGCGGGGGCGAAAATAGCATAACTCAGCGATACGGAACAAGTTCAGCGAGCGGATATTTGGTCTTTTTGCACTTTATTGCTCAGCTTTGACTTCGGAATCGTTTTGGAAACCGGCAGGCCGGCTTGCTGACGTTGCTTGGCGATGGCCTTATTTTGCTGATCGAGGTATTTCAACCACAGCTGGATGCCGTCTTCGTATGGCACGGTTCCGGCTTTGCGCATGACTTCTTTGCCTTCCGAGCCCATCACAAAAGCCAGGAATTTTCTGACTTCGGGATTTTTTTCCTGCATGTGCGTGACCATGTACAGCGGACGATACAATAAATAAGCGCCGCTTTTAATGTTGTCGTACGTCGGTTCCTTGCCATCCAGTTTCAAAATTTTTGCAATGTCCTGGATTTTGCGGGCGCTGCTAATACCCGTTATACCCATGCCGTTAGGATTCGACACCATGTCTTTTTCCAGGTTGGACGATTCCTCGACGACATATTTGGCAACGAATTCTTGATCGTAATTATTAAAAACCAATTCGCGTAAGGTGCGGCCCACTCCCGATATCTTGCCTTTGCGGACATACAATTCTATCGGCGCGTCTCGGCCGCCGATTTGTTTCCAGTTCGTCAGCTTGCCGGTGTAGATATCGCGTATCTGCTCGATGGTGACATTTTCCACCGGATTGCCTTTATGCACGATGACGACCAAAGCATCCCAACCTACCGGCGTCAGTTGCACCCGGCGTTCTTCCGGCACCGTGGTCAAGGTTTCCGTATCCTCAATCAAATGCCGGCAAGTGCCGCCGATGTCGACTTCATGTGAAGACACTTGGCGTATACCCTTGGTGGCGCCACCGCCTTTAAAATCGATTTCGATGCCGGTTTTCTTTTTGTAAGCTGCCGCCATCTCCGCCATGAAGGCGTTTTTGGATATGCCGCAACCGGCCCAGGTCAGTTTTTGTTCCGTAGCTGCTGAGGCATAGTTACCGAAGCTTAAAAAAAATGCCGCGTATATCGCCGTAACTTTGAGAAAGTTTTTCATAGAGAATTCCTTTATCGCGCGCTTGTATTGACCGCAACGCGGCCTGCGCGAGAAAGTGCAAGGATTAGGCCAGATCGGAGACGACCAACATTTGCTCCTTGAATTTCAAGGGATTTTACGATGTTAAGATGGCAGGAATTTTGTAATCCATTCCTTAAATAAAGACGAACGCAATCGCTCAGGCTTTACCTGCATTGCCCTCGATAACGCCGAATTTGCGGGAACGTATTGTCTGAATCTTATCGCGCAAGGCAGCAGCTTTTTCGAATTCTAAATTACGCGCGTGCGTATACATTTGCTTCTCGAGTTTGTTCAGCAACTTAGACAAAGCGCCCGCGGGCATGGCTTCATACTTGGCTTCTTCTTCGGCCGCTTCCAAGTTAGCGATATTCTTGGCGATGGAACGGGCGCCGGTGTTGAATTTAACGCTTTGGGTGCCGTCGATAATTTCGCGCAGCGCTTTCACTACACTTTGCGGCGTAATGCCATGCGTTTCGTTATGCGCCGTTTGTTTTTGACGGCGACGCTCGGTTTCATCGATGGCAAAACGCATCGACGCCGTAATATGCCCGGCATATAAAATCGCTTTGCCATGCAGATGGCGCGCGGCGCGGCCGATGGTTTGAATCAGCGAACGCGCGGACCGCAGAAAACCTTCTTTGTCGGCATCGAGAATCGCCACCAAGGAAACTTCGGGCAGATCCAAGCCCTCGCGTAAAAGATTAATACCCACCAGCACGTCGAACACGCCGGCGCGCAAGTCGCGGATAATTTCAGCGCGCTCAATCGTTTCGATATCCGAATGCAAATAGCGCACACGCACATCGTGTTCGTGTAAATATTCGGTGAGATCCTCGGCCATGCGTTTGGTCAGTGTGGTCACCAATACGCGTTCGTTAACCTTGGTACGCGCGCGGATCTCGGACAACAAGTCATCCACTTGCGTTGCGACCGGGCGCACTTCCACTTCCGGATCGATCAAGCCCGTGGGCCGCACCACTTGCTCAATCACCACGCCCTGCGATTTTTCTAATTCATAAGGGCCGGGTGTGGCCGAAACAAAAATCGTTTCCGGCATTAATTTTTCGAATTCATCGAAGCGCAGCGGTCGGTTATCCAGCGCCGACGGCAGACGGAATCCATACTCGACCAAGGTTTCTTTGCGCGAACGATCGCCGCGATACATACCGCCCAGTTGCGGAATCGTCACGTGGCATTCGTCGATCACCAGCAAAGCCGTCTTGGGAAGATAATCGATCAGCGTCGGCGGCGGTTCGCC
>JACQBD010000148.1 GCA_016194665.1 Gammaproteobacteria bacterium | reverse complement strand
GGTGCAATACACCAAAACGTATATTTTTCATCGCGGTAACTACGTAGTGGATGTTGAGTTCGTCATAAAAAATGCCAGCCAACGCGAATGGACTGGATATTTTTACGGCCAATTCCAACGCACACACACCGCCCAAGGTGGATTGTTTAATGTTGCGCCAAGTTATACGGGCGGGGCGATTTATACACCGGAAAATAGATATCAAAAAATTCCGCTGGATGAAATGGCAAAAAGTCCGCTGAAGCGCGAAACCACCGGCGGTTGGGTTGCCATGCTGCAACATTATTTTGTCAGCTCATGGATGCCGCCCAAAGACGAGCGCAACGAGTTTTACTCCGACGTGCTAAGCGATTCGCGGCACGTGCTGGGGCTTAAAAATATTAATCCTACGAAAGTAGCGCCGGGACAAACCGGCGTGCTGCGCGAAAGTTTATACGCCGGCCCCAAAGAACAAAAAATTCTCAAGACGCTTGCCGAAGGCATGGACCTCACGGTCGATTATGGATTTCTCACCGTCATCGCTGCACCCTTGTTCTGGCTGCTCGAACACATCCACAACATTCTCGGCAATTGGGGCTGGTCGATTATTCTTCTCACCATTCTCATTAAGGCCGCGTTCTATCCGCTATCGGCCACGAGTTACAAATCCATGGCGCATATGCGCAAGATGCAGCCGAAGATGCAGGCGCTGAAAGAACGCTACGGCGACGATCGTCAAAAATTGAATCAAGCGATGATGGAGTTGTACAAAACCGAAAAAATAAATCCGCTTGGTGGATGTCTGCCTATTCTTATTCAAATTCCCGTTTTCCTGGCCTTGTATTGGGTGTTGCTGGAAAGCGTCGAGATGCGTCAAGCGCCGTGGATTTTGTGGATCAAAGATTTGTCGGCGCAAGATCCTTATTATATTTTGCCGATCCTCATGGGCATTTCCATGTTCGTGCAGCAAAAATTAAATCCGCAGCCAGTCGATCCGATTCAGCAAAAAGTATTCATGGTTATGCCGTTCATGTTCACCGTTTTCTTTTTGTTCTTCCCCGCCGGTCTGGTGTTGTACTGGACCGTGAATAACATTCTCTCCATTGCCCAACAGTGGCGGATCACACGCATTGTTGAAGGCAAGACCAGCAAGGCAAAGTAGTCACGGACCGTGGCACGTCTGCACCAACGCCACGAAAAAAAATCCCCCCACGATTTAAACACGATCGTCGCCGTGGCCACGCCGCCGGGACGCGGCGGCATCGGCATCGTGCGTATTTCCGGCACGCAGACACCGCGCATAGCCCGGGCGATATTGGGCAAACTACCGCGTCCGCGTTATGCCAGTTTTGCTAATTTCTTAAATGCCGCCGGCCACGCGATCGATCAAGGCCTGGCGCTGTACTTTCCCGCGCCGCATTCGTTTACCGGTGAAGACGTGCTCGAGTTGCACGGTCACGGCGGGCGCGTGGTGCTCGACATGTTAGTCAGCCGCGCGCTCGAGCTCGGCGCGCGCGCCGCGCGCCCGGGTGAATTTTCCGAACGCGCTTTTTTAAACGGCAAGATGGATTTAGCGCAGGCAGAAGCGGTCGCGGATTTAATTGAAGCCGGATCGGAATCGGCGGCGCGCTCGGCGCTGCGTTCGCTCGCCGGCGAGTTTTCCAAACGCGTGCACGCGGTGGTCGAAGCTTTGATTCGGCTGCGCATGTATGTCGAAGCGGCGCTGGATTTTCCCGAAGAAGAAATCGATTTCCTGGCGGATGCGCGCGTGCTGCAAGAGCTCGATGTATTGGAGCGCGACATCGCGCGTTTACTGGAGTCCACGCGCCAAGGTTGTTTGCTGCACGACGGCATGACCGTGGTGCTCGCCGGGCCGCCGAACGCCGGCAAATCGAGTTTGTTAAACGCCCTGGCACAATCCGACACCGCGATCGTCAGCCCCATCCCCGGCACCACGCGCGACGTGTTACGCGAGCGCGTACATATCGACGGCATGCCTTTGCACATCGTCGATACCGCCGGCTTGCGCGAATCGACCGACGCCATCGAATCCGAAGGCATACGCCGCGCGCGCGCGAACAAATGCAGCGCGCCGATCGGATTTTGATGATCGTGGAAGATAACGTCACGGACGAGTTGTCTGAACAGGTAACGAAATATTTGCCAGCGAAACTGCCTTACACCGTGATACGCAACAAAATTGATTTAACCCATCGCGCGCCCGGCGTCGTCACGCGCGCCGGTATCGCGGAAATTTCGTTGTCGGTAAAAACCGGCGCGGGTTTGGATGGCTTGCGTCAATATTTAAAAGACTGCATGGGTTATCAGCCCACGGGCGAAGATACGTTCATGGCGCGGCGCCGTCATCTCGACGCGATTCAGCGCGCGCAAACACAACTGGCGCAAGGCAGAGCGCAGCTGAAACAAGCGCGCGCCGGCGAATTGTTGGCCGAAGAATTACGCTTAGCGCAACAAGCGCTTTCTGAAATCACCGGCGAATTTACCTCGGACGATTTATTGGGACGGATTTTTTCCAGTTTTTGTATCGGAAAATAATATAAAGAAACTCTAAATATATTACCGCTCACCGCAAAGACGCAAAGGATGCAAAGAAAAACAGGCGCATTTGATCGAAAAAAACCTTTGCGCTCTTTGCGTCTTTGCGGTGAGGAGTCTCATTTTAGGTTTCCTAAATTTTAGATTTTGAAAGCCTTGACCGCGCGCTTAAAAGCGCGCAGCTCCTGGGCGTCGATGCGCTCACCGTAGCGTAGGCGCAGATAACGTTCGATGATCCGCTGTATGCTCACATTGATATCCGGATATTTGCGGGCGCATCGTTGTGCGAAAGCCAACGGCGCTTCGTGCGCTGCACGCACCACACCGGCGCGCGCCAGCTTGCGGCACAAGCGCAGATAAAGTGCGTGGGTCCTATCGACGGATTTTTTTGGGCGTCGCAACAGCGCGGCATAAACAAGCACGAACAACAACACGCCGAGCAACAATAGACCGAGCACGCGGCCCCAAGAAATATCGTCTAGACCCAATGAAGCGAGAAATCTTTCTTGGCGTTCTTTGCCATAGTCCACGACCCAGCGATACCAGCTGAGGTTGGTTAAATCCCAGT
>JACQBD010000169.1 GCA_016194665.1 Gammaproteobacteria bacterium | reverse complement strand
GGCGGCGACGTCGTTCTTTGGCAGCCTACCAAACTCATCTTAACTAAGGAGAAGAGTAAATCGTGCGCACCGCGGCATTCCTTGAGTTCCTTCTCCCTCCGGGAGAAGGACAGGATGAGGGGGAGTTTTACGGCAATTACCCCCCTCACCCTAACCCTCTCCCGGAGGGAGAGGGGAAGAAAAATAATATGCACTGTTTACCGGTCGGTTATAACTAACCCCTCATGCTCACACACCGCAAAGTCGTGCGCCGCAACTCCATCGAGCCAGCGGAAAATTATTTAACTGATTTGCATCCGGCATTACGCCGCATTTATCTGGCGCGCAAAGTCAGCTCGGTGCAAGAATTGGAACGCTCGCTCGATCGCCTGATTTCACCGTTTGCCTTGCTGAATATCGAGCCAGCGGTAAGCCGACTCGTCGAAGCTTTGCAACAGCAACAACGTATTTTGATTGTCGCCGATTTCGACGCCGACGGCGCGACCAGTTGCGCTTTGGCCATCCGCGCGCTGCGCAGCTTAGGTGCACAGGACGTGCGTTATCTGGTGCCGAATCGTTTTGAATATGGATACGGACTGACGCCGGAAATCGTGGCGCTGGCGGCGCAACAAGCGCCGCAATTAATCATCACCGTCGACAATGGCATTTCCAGTGTCGAAGGCGTCGCGGCGGCGCGCGTTCATGGCATCGACGTATTGATTACCGACCATCATCTGCCGGGTGAAAAATTGCCCGACGCCAAGGTGATCGTCAATCCCAACCAACCGGGCGATACGTTTCCCAGTAAAAATCTCGCCGGTGTCGGCGTTATTTTTTACGTCATGCTGGCGCTGCGTGCGCGCTTGCGCGAACTAAAATGGTTCGCGCAAAAAAATATCGACGAACCGAATCTGGCGAAATTATTGGATCTCGTATGTTTAGGCACAGTCGCGGACGTGGTTCCGCTCGATGCAAACAACCGAATTCTGGTAGCGCAGGGTCTTAAACGCATTCATCAAAATAAAGCCTGCGCCGGTATCGCCGCGTTACTGAACGTCGCCGGACGCGCGCCCGCGCGCGTGTCCGCCATGGATTTGGGATACACCGTCGCGCCGCGGCTGAATGCCGCCGGACGCTTGACCGACATGTCATTGGGCATCGAATGTTTGTTGACGGACGATCCAGCCAGGGCCCAAGCCATGGCCGAACAATTGGACGTGCTGAATCGCGAACGCCGAAAAATCGAAGCGACCATGCAACAACAAGCGTTCGCGGCGATTGAAGGTTTGCGTTTGGACACCGCGACGCTGCCGCGCGGTTTGTGTCTGTTCGATGAATCTTGGCACCAAGGTGTGATTGGCTTGGTGGCCGCACGCATAAAAGAACATACGCATCGTCCCGTTATTGCCTTTGCGCTCGGCGCCGCAAACGATATAAAAGGTTCGGCGCGTTCGGTGCCGGGTCTGCACATTCGCGATGCCTTGGATAGCATCGCCGCACGCCATCCCGGCTTGCTGCAAAAATTCGGCGGCCATGCGATGGCGGCCGGCCTCACGCTCGCGCGCGCTAATTTTGACGCCTTTCGCGTCGCCTTCGATGAAGAAGTTTGCCGCCATCTGGCGGAGGAAGATTTGCAGGGCCGCGTCGTCAGCGACGGCGCGTTGTTGACCGAGGAATTGACGCTCGCGTTTGCCGAGCTATTGCGCGCAGCCGGCCCCTGGGGTCAAAACTTTCCCGAGCCTTTGTTCGACGGCCAATTCGAAGTGCTCAAACAGCGCGTAGTCGGCGAGAAACACCTTAAATTTACGCTGGGCGCGCTCGGCCATACCGCTACATTCGAAGCCATCGCGTTTAATTGTGTGCGTCATGGGGTGGCGGCTAACTATTCGAAAATTCATGCCGCCTACAAATTAGATGTTAATGAATATCAAGGCTATCGTTCGCTGCAGTTGATCATCGAACATTTCGAAAACGCGGCTGATGCGCCGGTGTCCGTTACTGAATCCCTGGCGGTAGTTTGACCCCGTGTCATCCAGAAGAGCTGTTCAGCAGGTCGATTTACCGCTAAGCACAGGTTAATATTGCCAGCATGAAACGTCTTGAAGATTTTGTCGGCAACACGCCGCTGGTGCAACTCCAGCGCTTGCCGGGCAAAACCAGTAATATCATTCTCGCCAAACTCGAAGGCAACAATCCCGCGGGCTCGGTAAAAGATCGTCCGGCGCTGTCCATGATCCGGCACGCGCAAGCGCGCCAGGAAATTAAACCGGGCGACACGCTGATCGAAGCCACCAGCGGTAATACCGGCATCGCGTTGGCGATGGCCGCGGCCATGCAAGGTTATCGCATGGTGCTCGTCATGCCGGAGCACATGAGCGTTGAGCGCCGTTCGACCATGAAAGCATTCGGTGCCGAGATTGTATTAGTATCGCAACAGGCAGGTATGGAAGGCGCACGCGATTTAGCCGAACAAATGGAGCGTGACGGCAAAGGTAAAGTGCTCAATCAATTCGCCAACCCCGACAACCCGCGCGCGCATTACGAAACCACCGGCCCGGAAATCTGGCGCGACACCGAAGGAAAAATCACGCACTTTGTCAGCTCCATGGGCACCACCGGCACCATCATGGGCGTGTCGCGCTTCTTGAAAGAAAAAAATCCACAGATTCAAATCGTCGGCGTACAACCGACGGAAGGCTCGAGCATCCCCGGCATTCGCGCCTGGCCCAAAGAATATTTACCCAAAATTTATGACGCCAATCGTGTCGATCGCGTAATGGAAGTGACCCAAAAAGAGGCCGAAGAAATGACACGCCGCTTGGCGCGCGCAGAGGGCATCTTCTGCGGTATTTCTTCCGGCGGCGCCACCCATGCGGTTTTGCGTTTGGCGCAGGAAGTTAATCAGGCCGTAATTGTCACCGTTATTTGCGACCGCGGCGATCGTTATCTTTCCACTGGCGTGTTTCCCGAATAATAATTATCTCTAGTGAGAATTTAATATTCATGAATATTTTGGCATTCGACATTGAAACGGTTCCCGACGTCGATGCCGGCCGTCGTCTTTACGGACTGGAAGGACTGAACGATAAAGACACCGCTCAAGCCATGTTCGCCAAGCGCCGCGAGAAAACCGGCGATTCGGATTTTTTGCGCCATCCTTTGCATCGTATCGTCGCGATTTCAGCGGTGCTGCGGCAAAACGACAGCTTACGCGTTTGGTCGTTGGGAGAAGCAAATTCTACCGAAGCGGAATTGATTCGGCGATTTTATGACGGCGTCGAGCGCTATACACCGACGTTGGTTTCTTGGAACGGCGGCGGTTTCGATTTGCCGGTGTTGCATTACCGTTCTTTGTTGCATGGAATTTCCGCCGCGCGTTACTGGGAAAATGGCGCTGACGATCAAAGCTTTCGTTACAATAATTATCTCAGCCGTTATCACGAACGGCATACCGATCTGATGGACGTGCTGGCGGCGTATCAGCCGCGCGCCACCGCGCCGCTCGACGAAATCGCGCAGCTGCTCGGCCTGCCTGGCAAACTTGGGATGCATGGCAGCGAAGTGTGGGATCAATTCCAAGCAGGTAAAATCGGCGAGATTCGCGATTATTGCGAAACCGACGCGCTCAATACTTATCTTATCTATCTGCGCTTTGAATTGATGCGCGGCAATTTGGATGGCGCCGGTTGGCAGCGCGAAACCGATTTGGCGCGCAAAACTTTGCGCGAGGCGAATAAACCGCATCTCAATGCTTTCCTCGCTGCGTGGAAATAATTTTGCTTACTGCATGTCTGCGCTGGCGATGAAAAAAAAATCTCGTGCGCGCGCCGCCACGGGCGGCGATGCCGCCAGCGCCACGGTCGCATCCTTCAGCCATGACGGCAGAGGCGTGGCGCGTTTACAGGGCAAGGCGATTTTCATCGACGGTGCCTTGCCCGGCGAGCGCGTGCATTTTCGTTATCTCAACAAACATAAGAGTTACGATGAAGGCGAAGTCATCGACATTCTTGAATCCAGTCCGAACCGTGTACAGCCGCCGTGCCCGCATTTCGGTATTTGCGGCGGTTGCGGCTGGCAACATCTGCGGCCGGAAATTCAGATTCAGGCCAAACAAAAAATCTTAGCCGAACAACTTGCGCGTCTCGGCAAGGTCACGCCGGAAACTTGGCTGGAACCCATTAAAGGTCCAAGCTTGGCGTATCGCCGGCGCGCGCGTTTGGGCGTGCGCCAAATTTCCGATCGCGCCGAAGTGGTAATTGGCTTTCGCCAGAAACGCAAAAGTTTTATCGCCGATTTAAATACTTGCCTGGTGCTTGACCCTAAAATATCTAATTTGTTGCCGGCAGTGCGCCTGCTAATAAGCAGCCTTTCTTGTCCTAACCGCATCCCGCAAGTAGAGATCGCCGGCGGCGACGGCGCTGTCGAAAATAAAATATTTGCATTCATCTTTCGGCATCTGGTGGCGCTGACTGAAAACGATAAACAACTGTTGCGTGATTTTGGCCAGCAGCATGACATCCAGATTTATTTACAAGCGAGCACACCGACAGCGCTCGTGTGTTTGTGGCCGGATAATCCGGCGCCGCTGTATTACCGACTCCCGGAATTTAATATTGAAATCCGTTTTGGGCCGACGGATTTTGTGCAAATCAACAGCGCGGTGAATCAGGCGATGGTTTCACAGGCGGTTAAACTGCTGGACATCCAGCGTCACGACAAAGTCTTAGATCTTTTTTGCGGATTGGGAAATTTCACCTTGCCCTTGGCCCGGCAAGCCAAGCAAGTATTGGGCGTAGAGGTCGATGCCGCGTTGGTTGAGCGCGCGCGCCAAAATGCTACATTAAATGCAATTACCAACGCTGAATTTATGCTTAACGATCTCTATCAGGAGTCAGCCACGCCGCCGCCGTGGGTGGATTTCCACTGCGATAAACTGCTGCTCGATCCACCGCGCAACGGCGCCATGGAAGCTATCAAGGCGCTCGCTGAACCTTTGCCAACGCGTATCGTCTATGTCTCGTGTTATCCGGCTACGCTGGCGCGCGATAGTCAATATTTAGTAGAAAAGCTCGGCTATCGTTTAGCTGCCATCGGCGCTCTGGATATGTTTCCGCACACCAATCATGTCGAGTCCATGGCGCTGTTCATCAAAAACCAGCCATGAAACCAAGCTCCTATTCCATCGAAGTAGACGTGGCCACGCAAAGTTTAACTTTGCGCGATGCACAAGAACGAATACTGATGCAGACGAAAATTTCCACCGCGCGCAACGGCGTAGGCGAGCTTTACGGCAGCGAGAAAACGCCGCGCGGCGCGCATTACATTCGCGCCAAAATCGGCGCCGGCGCCGCCAGTAGCGCGGTATTTATTTCGCGCCGCGCCACCGGTGAAATCTATTCCCCGCAATTACGCATCGCTTATCCGGAGCGTGACTGGATTCTGACGCGCATACTCTGGCTAAGCGGACTCGAACCAGGCAAAAATCGTTTGGGCCAAGTCGATACCATGCGCCGTTATATTTATATTCACGGCTGCCCGGACGAAGACCCCATGGGTGTTCCCGGTTCGCGCGGCTGCGTGAAGATGCGCAACAGCGAAATCATCGATTTATTCGAACGCGTGCCGGTCGGTACGCGCGTATTCATTCGCGCTTAAGCCATGACGCTTGGTCCGGTCATGCTCGATATAGCAGGGCTCACGCTAAGCCCGGTGGATCGCGAGCGCTTGCAGCATCCTCTGGTCGGTGGCGTCATTCTGTTTTCGCGTAATTACGAGTCGCCGGAACAGATCGAAGCCTTGGTGCGCGAAATTCACGGCTTGCGTCAGTCACCGCTGCTCGTCGCGGTCGATCACGAAGGCGGGCGCGTGCAGCGCTTTCGCGAAGGCTTCACGTCGCTGCCGCCGGTGCGGCATTTGGGTCAAATTCACGAAGAAAATCCCAAGCGCGCGCGGCGCTTGGCGGAGGCCAGCGGCTGGTTGATGGCTATCGAATTACGCGCCGTGGGAGTGGATTTCAGTTTTGCGCCGGTGCTGGACGTGGATTATGGCGTCAGCCAAGTGATCGGCAACCGCGCGTTTCACTCCGACCCGGAAACCGTCGCCGATATCGCGCATTATTATATGGTCGGCATGCATCATGCGGGCATGGCCGCGACCGGCAAGCATTTTCCCGGTCACGGGCATGTCACTGCCGATTCGCACGTAGCCTTGCCGATCGACGAGCGTCCCTTGGCCGATATCCTGGCTGAAGACATCATCCCTTTCGAGCGCATGATTCATTACGGTCTGGAAGGCATCATGCCGGCACACGTCGTATTCACGCGCGTGGACCCGCAGCCGGCAGGATTCTCCCCTATCTGGCTTAAAAAAATCTTAAGGGCACAACTGGGCTTTCAGGGTGTCATATTCAGTGACGATCTTTCGATGGAAGGGGCGAAGCAGGCGGGTGACGTCGTGGCTCGCGCCAAAGCTGCTCTGAATGCGGGATGTGACATGATTTTAGTGTGTAACGACAGCACCGCCGCCGATAAAGTCCTGGCCGGCGTGGGACATTACGACGAGCCGGCGTCACACTTGCGGCTGGTGCGCATGCGCGGCAAACAAAATCGCGATCGCGTGCAATTGGCCCAAGACCCGGCTTATCACGACGCGGTACGCGCGGTATCGGCGCTGGTTTAAAACCAAAAAAAATATTGATTCACGCCGAAGATGACCGATAATAAGCAATGAGTACTTCATACACGTTGCGCCGGAGGTATCAGGAATTGGATCTGTTTCGCCCGCTTAAGAAATTAAAGCTCGAGAGCTTTAATAATCTCACGAAAACGCTGAGCTTCAACATCTACGACATTTGCTATGCCCCCAGCGAGCAGGCGCAAAAAGAATATCTCGCCTACATCGACGAGGCTTATAACGCCGAACGCCTCACCGCCATTTTGACCGAAGTCGCGAACATCATCGGCGCCAATGTTTTGAACATCGCGCACCAAGATTACGATCCGCAAGGCGCGAGCGTGACCATGCTCATCTCCGAATTGCCGATTCAAGAAGAACCGCTCAATCCCGAAGCTCCCGGCCCCTTGCCCGACGCCGCGCATAACCGCCAAACGCGCAGCGCGCAAACCAGTTTGGCGCTGGATTCGGAAAGACCTTATAAAGAATCGGTGGTGGCGCATTTAGACAAAAGCCATATCACGGTGCATACTTATCCCGAGTCGCATCCGGACAACGGCATCGCCACGTTCCGCGCCGATATCGACGTGTCGACCTGCGGCAAAATTTCGCCGCTGCGCGCCTTGAACTATTTGATCCACAGTTTTGAATCCGACATCGTCATCATCGATTTCCGCGTGCGCGGCTTTACCCGCGACGTCAAAGGCACCAAGCACTATATCGATCATAAAATTAATTCAATTCAAAACTACGTCGACAAAAATACCCTGACGCGTTATCAAGCTTTGGATGTGAATGTTTATCAGGAAAATATTTTCCACACCAAGATGATGTTGAAAGATTCCAAGCTGGACAACTATCTTTTTGGCGTGCGCGAAGCCGATCTGTCGCCGCAAGATACCAAGGTGGTCACTCAACGTCTCACGCATGAGATGGCAGAAATTTTCTATGGCACAAATATGGTGCGGGTCAGTTAAGCATTCGCTGTGCGCGCTCTGGATCTAGAAACTCTTCACACATACTCTGACTTTTCCTAGTAGGG
>JACQBD010000029.1 GCA_016194665.1 Gammaproteobacteria bacterium | reverse complement strand
TTTTTGAATTCCTCGATGAGCGCCAAGGGTTTGCCGGGGATTTGCATGTGGGGTAGAGGCATACGGGCTCCTTAAATAAATGTTAAATCGATGCGATCGATGTGCCGGCGGTAAAGTTTAAGATGCCGAAAGGATCGAAAGCTTGTTTGATATTTCGGTGTAACTTTCTTAGCGCAGCGTCTAGGTCGTGCGTGAAAAGTGTAGGAGGCTTGGCGCCGCGAAATAAAATCGCGCTGCCGCCGGCGATTTTTGCCGTCCGAATAATTTCTTCAGGCAGCGCATTCGTCTTCAGCCAGCGTTGCGCGCCGCCCCAGTCGACGACCCACTTGCCCGGTAAATTTATCGGCGCAGTGCCAGGCGCAACCGACAGTCGCCATAACGGTGTGTTATCTTGAAAAAATCCGCGCTCGTGTTCGCGCAGCTCGCGCCAAAACTCATCACCTTTTTCGAGTCGCTCTCCGCCCAGTTTGACCTGCGCGGCATGCACGCCCATCTCATGACCCGAAAGACGTATATATAAGGTATCGCCCATGTGGCATGCGGCCGACAGCGGCAAGGGCAGAGCGGCCCACGTATTCATGGCGGTAATCGCCAGGTCGATGGGCATCGCGAAGCCGAGTGTGATTTCATGTTCTGGTTTCGGCAACACTTTAAGTGAGATGTCGAGCAACACACCGAGCGTGCCAAACGCGCCGACCATGAGACGCGACACATCGAAGCCGGCGACGTTTTTCATCACTTCTCCGCCGAAGCGCAATATTTCTCCCTTGCCGTTGATAATGCGCGTGCCCAAAACAAAATCGCGCGCCGCGCCGGCGTATGGCCGGCGCGGTCCGGAGAAACCGCAAGCGATAGCGCCGCCTAACGTGGCGCCGGCGCCGAAGTGCGGCGGCTCGAAGGCGAGCATTTGATTATGTTGTGCGAGCGCAGATTCGATTTCAACAAGCGTCGTGCCGGCGCGCGCGGTGATGACCAGCTCGGTCGGCTCGTAGGAGACCAGGCCGCGGTGTTCAGCGACATTCAGTTTGTCACCGTCGGTTTTGCCCGCATAAAAATGTTTCGTACCGCCGCCAGCGATGGCCAGTGGGCGGCACGCCGCAGCCGCGGCGTGCACCGCGTCGGCCAATTGTTGCGAAATGTCTTTGTCGTCAGCCATGACATCACTTTTTGAATATAGGTTGGCTTAGATGCTGTGCGCCTAAGCCAACGATTTATTAATTTTTAAAATCGTTCAATATCGGGAAACTTCAATTTGCCACCGTGTACGTGCATGCGCCCGAACTCAGCGCAACGCGCCAAGGTCGGCACCGCCTTGCCCGGATTCAACAAGCCTTTAGGATCGAAGGCGGCTTTCAAAGCATGAAACTGCGCCAATTCAGGCTGCGCAAACTGCACGCACATTTGATTTATTTTTTCGATGCCCACGCCGTGCTCGCCGGTAATGGTGCCACCCACCGCGACACACAGTTCCAAAATTTTCGCACCAAGCGCCTCGGCGTTTTTTAATTCATTGGGCCGGTTGCAATCGTAGAGAATTAAAGGATGCAAGTTGCCATCGCCGGCATGAAACACATTCGCCACCGGCAGACCGTACTCGCGCGACCAAGCGCTGATTTGTGTCAGCACCTGCGCCAAATATTTGCGCGGAATCGTGCCATCCATGCAGTAATAATCGGGCGCCAGCCGCCCGACCGCGGGAAACGCCGCCTTGCGGCCGGCCCACATGCCCGCGCGTTCGGCTTCGGTTTTGGCGGTGCGCACTTCGGTGGCGCCCTGTTTTTGCAACAGGTCGTGTATTTGTTTTACGCCCACGGAGACCTCTTCATGCGTGCCGTCCAGTTCGCACAAAAGAATCGCCGCCGCATTGACCGGATAACCGACCTTGACGAAATCTTCCGCGGCGCGAATCGCCAAATTGTCCATCATCTCCAATCCTGCCGGCACGAAGCCACTGCCGATGATCGCGGCCACGGCGTCGCCGGCTTTTTTAATATCGTCGAACGCCGCGAGCACGACTTGCGCGCGTTCCGGTTTAGGCAAAAGCTTGACCGTGATTTCGACAATCACGCCGAGCAAACCTTCCGAGCCGTTCATGAGAGCGAGCAGATCGTAACCGGGGCTATCAAGCGCTTTGCCGCCGAGTGAAATTAATTCTCCATCGATAGTGAGAAATTTAATTCCCAAAACGTTGTGAACCGTTAAACCGTATTTGAGACAGTGCACGCCGCCGGAATTTTCCGCGACGTTGCCGCCGATGGAGCAGGCGATTTGCGACGAAGGATCGGGCGCGTAGTAAAGGCCGTAAGGCGCGGCGGCTTCGGTGATGGCGAGATTGCGCACGCCCGGTTCGACGGTGGCGGTGCGATTCAGCGGATCGATTTCTAAAATTCGATTGAACTTCGAAAGTGATAACAATAGCCCTTGTTCCAACGGCAAAGCGCCGCCGGATAATCCAGTTCCGGCCCCACGCGCAATTACCGGAACGCCTTCTTGATGGCACAAGCGCAAAATACGACTGGCTTGTTCGATATTATTCGGTAGCGCGACGATGCCGGGAATTTGGCGATACGCGGATAACCCATCGCATTCGTAGGGCCGCAGGTTTTCCTCTGCGCTTAGCACGCTCTCACGCGGCATGAATTCACGCAATTTCGGCGCTAGTCTTGCACGCAAACTTTGTGTGCTGGTATGCAAAGATGAAACCGGTGCGGTCATTGTTTGCCAAGGTTAAACACAAGTCGTGCTCGGGTAAACATCATCGATTAGAATCGCGGCAATTATCATGGATTCCTCAAATTCTGCTAAACCTTACCGCGGTCGCTTCGCACCCTCGCCGACGGGGCCGCTGCATTTTGGATCGATGGTTGCGGCCGTTGGCAGTTTTCTGCAAGCCAAAAGTCGCGGCGGCGAATGGCTGGTGCGCATCGAAGACCTCGACCCGCCGCGCGCAGCGCCGGGTGCGGCCGATAATATTCTGCGCACGCTCGAAGCTTGCGGCATGTATTGGGATGGCGTGGTGCTGTATCAAAGCCAACGTCATGATGCCTACGTGGCGGCATTAAAAGCGCTCGAGCACCGCGGGCTAGTTTATCCTTGCGCTTGCAGCCGGCGCGAGATCGCGGATTCAAGTATACAGGGCATAGACGGCCTAATTTATCCTGGCACCTGCCGTCCAGGATTAGCGCCCGGACGCGCGCCGCGCGCTTGGCGCGTGCAAGTGGAAGATCAAATAGTCGAATTCACCGACGCGCTGCAAGGCCGCATGTATCGCCATCTCGCATCAGACTATGGCGATTTTGTTTTGCGTCGCGCCGACGGATTTTTTGCCTATCAGCTCGCCGTCGTGGTCGACGACGGTGAGCAAGGGATTACCGAAATTATGCGCGGCGCCGATCTTATCGAATCCACGCCACGACAAATTTATTTGCAGCGCTTACTAGGCTTGCCAACACCGGATTACATTCATCTACCCGTGGCGCTTAATGTGCAAAAGGAAAAACTGAGTAAGCAGACCTTAGCGTCGCCGGTTGACAGTGCCGGGCCACAGCAATTGTTATTTCA
>JACQBD010000002.1 GCA_016194665.1 Gammaproteobacteria bacterium | reverse complement strand
GGTCGGCATCGCCTTGTTCATGGGCGGCGGCACCACGCCGAGCCGCGCCTTGGTGCAAAGCGCCGGCCAAGCGTTTCAGCTGAAAGGCCAGGCGATGAAAAACGAATTTGAACGTCATAGTGAATTGCAAATTTTGCTGTTGCGTTATACCCAAGCACTCATTACGCAGATGTCGCAAACCGCGGTGTGCAATCGGCACCATTCGGTGGACCAGCAACTGTGCCGCTGGCTGTTGCTGAGTCTGGATCGGCTGGCGACCAACGAGCTGACCATGACGCAAGAGTTGATCGCCAACATGCTCGGCGTGCGCCGTGAAGGCGTTACCGAGGCCGCGGGAAAATTACAAGCCCAAGGTTTGATCCGCTATAGCCGCGGCCGCATCACCGTCATCGATCGGCCGGGCTTGGAGGCGCAAGTGTGCGAATGTTATGCGGTGGTAAAGAAAGAATACGATCGCCTGCTTCCCGCGAAAACTTTAGCTCCGGCACGCGCGCCAAAACGAATTAGTACTGTGGAAAGGATTAAAGTATGAAAACAATTAAAACAGCCATGTCGTCCCCGAATGCTCCACCCCTATCTAAAATGGCCACGGGCATTCCAGGATTCGATGACATCAGTTTAGGCGGAATAATTCCCAACCGCGCCACCCTGGTCTTGGGCGGACCGGGTTCGGGTAAAACCGTTTTCTCCCTGCAAACGCTGGTCAACGCCGCTCGCGAGCGCAATGAACCCGGGATTTTTGTCGCCTTCGAAGAAACTGCGCGCCAAATTATCGATAACACGACCTGCTTCAATTGGGGCTTGCCGGCGCTGGCTAAGAAAAAAATATTTTTCCTGGAAGCGCAGCTATCGCCCGACGTGGTGCAAGCCGGTGAATTCGACTTAAGCGGCATGTTGGGAATGCTTAAAGCCAAGAAAGAAGCCATGGGCGCGCGCTGGATCGTGTTCGACGGCATTGACGTACTGCTAACCTTATTGCAGAACCCGGTCGCGGAAATGCGCGAAATTTATCGCATCCGCGACTGGTTGGCGCAAAACCGGATGAACGCCATCATCACCGCTAAAATTGAAGATGGAAATCGCACGATCAATTACGGTTTCATGCAGTTCATGATGGATTGTGTAATCCGCTTGAGCCGCCGTTTGGAGCATGGCGTTTCATTGCACCGCTTGCAGATAACAAAATACCGCGGCTCGGATTTCGTAGCCGGCGAATATCCGGTGAACTTTGGCATTTCCGGAATGGAAGTGGGCGCGCCCGAACCGGCCGAGATCAAGCACGCAGCGTCGACCGAGCGGATTTCCATCGGCTTCGAGCGCTTGGATACGATGCTGGGCGGCGGGCTGTTTCGCGGCAGCAGCACCCTGATCACAGGCGTGCCCGGAACTTCCAAGACCACCTTGGTGAGTAAGTTCGCCGAAGCCGCGTGCCGGCGCGGCGAACGCACCTTGTTCGTGAGTTTCGATGAAGGCGCCGAACCCATCATGCGCAATTTAGCTTCGGTCGGCATTCAGTTCAGACCGCACGTCAAGTCCGGACTGTTGCGCATGTACTCGGCGCGCACTGAATCCACCGGCGCCGAAGACCATTTGGAAAAACTCAAAATGTTAATCCGCGAGCATCGCCCGCGCTATCTGGTGATCGACCCGTTTTCGGCGATAGCCAAAGCCGGCGGACTAGCCGCGGCCCGCGCCGTGGCCAATCGGCTTATCTATATGGCCAAGGACAAAGGAATCACCGTGATGCTGACCGCCATCAGCGAGGGCGACGATCCGCAATCGGAGGCCACCGAGCTGCAGATTTCCATGGTGGCCGATACCTGGATTCATCTTTCTTATATTGTGCGCAGCGGCGAACGCAACCGCGCGCTGACCATTATCAAATCGCGCGGCACCTGGCACTCGAATCAAGTGCGCGAGCTGGTCTTAAGCGAAGCCGGGCCGATGCTGGCGGATGTCTATACCGCCGGCGGCGAAGTATTGATGGGCACTTTGCGCTGGGAAAAAGAAACCGAAGTAAAAGCCACCAAGAAACAGCGCCGCGCCGACGTCGATCTTAAACAACGCGAGCTGCAATTCGCCGAAGCCGACATACGCGTGCGTATCAAGGCTCTGGAACTTGATCTTCAGCGCCAACGCGCAGAACTGGAGTTGTACTCCAGTGACGATGAAGCGCGTACCCTGTCATCCAGCGAAAGAGAAAACGAACTACGCCGCATGCGCAGCGCCGACCTGACGGGCCGCGCGGTGTTGACGCCTACTAACGGCAAACCTAAAGGCGCCAACGGCTCCGGCCATGGCGTCAACGGCAAGAAGAGCCGCAAAGAGGCGCGCGATGCGTCGTAAAAAAACTCTCGCTAAGTCGCTCGGCTCGCGGTTGACGGCAGCCTTGGTGATGCGTTTGTACGTGGCCAACAGCGCGCCCAATTCGCTGCTGGCCATCGCTAATCTGCAAATCATCTGCGACGAGTTTTTACAGGACAATTTTAAATTGGAGATCGTCGACGTGCTCGAGGAACCGTTGCGCGCTTTGGCTGACGGCATACTCGTAACCCCCAGTTTGGCCAAGTTGGCGCCGTCGCCGATCGCCAAGATCGTCGGCAATCTCAGCGACAAGAGCAGCGTGATGCGCGCGCTCGGCATAAGAGGATAAAAGCGAACGCCGCGGGGCCGTCAATTTTGGATAAAAAATTTCCCCTGCGGTGCTCTCGCGGAGAGCGCAGGAAGCTAATGTATCGAACCGCAAGGCGCTATTGTTTGCCAAGCGCCCATAACAATATTTAGAACTTGCATGCAGGCATGCCACCCAGGAAACCTATGAAACCAAGGAAACCTACTCTTTCAGTAGCCAAGCAGAAATCGGCGAGCCCGCCTGCGGGCCCAGGCTTCGAGACAAATATCCTACGTTTAGTGAAAGGCGCGCATGAAAGCAGCGCGATTAAATCGGGTCAGGTGGACGCCATCCTCGACCCCGTCAGCGGCCGCGCCATTTTATTACCCGATGCGCAAGCGGCCTTGCTCGAACGCAAAGCGCGTTTCCGCAGCCTGATAGAGCTGGCTTCGGACGGATTTTGGGAACAGGACGAACACTACCGTTTTGTTTTACACAATGGCGTCGCCATCGGCAATGAACCGTCCAAAAAGGAATCCATACTCGGCAAGACGCTGTGGGAGCTGCCATTTAGCAATAGTCATGAGATTGACTGGCCGACGTACCAACGCCAGCTGGAATGGCGCGCCGTATTCCGCGACATGGAATTTCAATACTTGGACTCCGCCGGTCAACTGCGCATCATCAGCTTGAGCGGTGAACCGTTTTTCGATCTGCAAGCGCAGTTTAAAGGCTATCGCGGCATCACGCGCGATATCACCGCGCATAAATTAGCGGTCACCGCGGCGCCGGAATCAGATCGTTTTGCGCGCCTTACCCTCGACGGCCTCGCGGCGCAAGTGTGTGTGCTCGATGCTAGCGGCGTAATTATTACCGCCAACAACGCGTGGCGGGCTTTTGCCGCCAGCCGCGACGGCATGGGTATCGGCACGGGTGTCACCGAAGGCGGAAATTATTTGACCGCATGCGGCCAGACTCTCGGCCATGATCAAGTGGACGCCATCGCCATGGTCGCGGGCATACGCCAAGTGATTAACGGCGAACGCCAACTATTTCGTTATGAATATTTCACCGCCGGCGCCGCGCGCTGGTTCATGGCTACGGTGACGCACTTAAATGAAGCCAGCGTGGCGCGCGCCATCGTGTCGTATGAAGACATCACCGACATCAAGCGCACCGAGCAATTGTTGCGGCTTGAATACGACGTGACCCGTATTTTGGTCAATGCCAACAATACGTCCGTGGCGTTAAAAGCCGTGATGCGCGCCATCGGCGAAACCCAGCAGTGGGATTGCGGCCGGTATTTTCGCCTGGATCCCGCGGCGGAGGTGTTTTATCTGGATGAATCGTGGAGCGTGCCGGCGCCGGCGGTTTTGCAGTTCCTGCAAAAATCGCGCGGCGCGGTATCGCATCCGCGCGCCGGATTGATGGGCCGGGTGTGCGAATCCGGCCAACCGTTATGGGTGGTTAACGGCACGCAAGACGCGCGCGCATCGCAAATAGCGCTGACGCACGAAACCGGTTTAGACGGCGCGTTTATTTTTCCGGTCGTCGCGGAAAGCCAAGTCATCGGTGTGCTGGCCTTCGCCAGCCGAATCGTGCGCGAGCCGGATGAGCGTCTATTGCAAACGGTAAAACATATCGGCGAACAGCTCGGCCAATTTTTTCATCGTCAACGCGCGGAAAATATCCTGCGCCAGAGCGAAGTGCGCTTTCGCCGTCTGACCGAGCTTTCCTCCGATTGGATATGGGAACAGGATCGCGACTTCCGGTTTACCAAAGTGGCCGGCGATATTCGTAACACCGGACATGTGTTGGGCCAATTCCTGTGGGATCCGTCGGCGCAAGTGGTGCTCGCCGAGTCCGCGTGGATTCAACTTAAGTCGCAACTGGCCGAGCGCTGGTCATTTTGTGATTTCGAATACGCGGTCATGCATAAAGATGGACGATTAGGTTATTACTATATTAGTGGTGAACCGGTTTACGATGAAACCGGCGCCTTTATCGGATATTGTGGCACCGGTCTCGACATCACCCAACGCAAACGCGCTGAAATCGTGTCGCGCGATATTGAATAGCCGCGCTCGTCAATTTTTTCGGCTGAGACAAAGCAAATAGCTTAAAACAAGGCTGTGTGAGTACGTTATCGAACAGACTCACTTGTTTTCTCAGTGCATTATCGTCCCCACAACACTCTGCATTTTTCTTATCCCTAATGTAGGTATATACGCATGGAACTTTCTGAACGGAAATCAAGCATGGCCGATCAAGTCTGGGAACCTATATCGAATTTGTTTCCGCCGCATCCAGCCGTTGACCCGAATGTCGGCGCCAAAACGAATCTGTCATTTATACCGCGCGTGCAATTAGCGGAAGCAAGCAAGGCAGATTTCGGCGTGCGGCCGATGGTGGCGCAGCATAACTTGCATGAATCCGACATGTTCAGCGATGCGGCGCTGATCGATTTGCTGGATCGTTTTCCGCGCAAAAATTTATACGCGCTGACCATGGGCACCGATCCCACGCGTGCGGAAGAAAATCGGCTGGCGCTGAACGAAGGCGTCAGCGGCGCCGATTTATTGCGCGCGGTAAAAAAGGGACGCTTTTGGCTTAACATCACCCGCGTCGATCGCGCCGACGGCGGCTATCGCCAGCTCATCGATGAGCTTTATGCGCAGCTCGCGGCGCAAATTCCCGGTTTCGCGCCCGACTTCAGCCAAGGATCGTTAATCATTTCCTCGCCGCATGCGCTGGTTTATTACCATGCAGATGCGCCGGCTTCGGTGCTGTGGCACATCCGCGGACGTAAACGCGTGTGGGTCTATCCGGCGCTCGACGAACGTTATATGACGCGCGAAGTCTTGGAGGACATTCACGCCGGTGTGCGCCACGAATATTTATCGTATGAAAAATCCTACGATGACGGCGCAATCGTTTACGAGTTGGAACCGGGGCAATGGACCGCGTGGGCGCAAAATGCGCCGCATCGAGTCACCAATTTGGACAGCGTCAATGTTTCGTTGTCGACCGAACACTTCACGGCGCAAAGTCGCTGGCGCGCGCGAGTGTATACCGCGAATCGTTTCTTGCGCGTGCGCTTCGGGCTGCGAAATTTATCGGCGCGCGAACAAGGAGCCGGGGCAATCGCGAAAACGGTGATTCATCGGTTGGCCGCCAAAGTGGGTCTCGATCCGGCGCAAGTTAAGCGCCATATCCCCACGCTGCGCGTCGACGCCGATGCGCCGGGCGGCGTGGTACCGCTGGGTGAGCCGTGTGTTGCGTCAAAGGTCGGCAATTGATAGAAGTACGCTGCTTCGATTCTTTTGAAAAAGCTGCATTCCTCCGTAATGAAGTTAACGCGCTAAATCGTGCGTCCGCGCGCCCCGATCCGTTTTCTACCTTCGAGTTTTACCAAAATTTTTTTCGTCACGACGAAGACTTTCCCAACGGCCAAGACTTGTGTTTGTGGTTTCTGGCGGCGTTCGACGCCGACCGGTTGATCGGATATATAGCGCTGAAACAAGTCGCGCAAAAAGTTTTTGGCGTTAAAACTTACACCCTCGGTTTTTTAGTCACGCATGACACCGATCGTCCGCACTTAGTCGCCAAAGCGGAAGATTTGCAGCGCGTCAGCGAAGCTTTTTATGCCTACATATTAAGCCGCAAAAAAGAATGGAGCTTTCTCGAGTTTCAACAGCAAGATGCCGCGTCGCCGCTGTTTCCGCCGCCGGCCGCGCTGGATCTGAAAAATTACCTGGTGCGCGAATGGCCCAGCATGGAAAACGGCACCATCCACTTGAAATGGAACACGCTGGCGGAATATTTTAAAGCGCTGTCGCGCAACTCGCGCACCAACCTCAGGCGGCTGATGCGCCGCTTGTTTGACGCCGGCGAGGTGGAATTTGTGGCTTCCGCGCATCCGGCCACGGCCTTAACCTTGTTTGAACTCTATCGCTTGATCGAGCCGCACAGTTGGAAATCCAAAGCGCAAGCGGATATCGGCCGCCATCCCGAACGCATCGAATATTTTAAAGGTTTGTTCGACAGCAAACAGCCGATGCGGGTTTCGATTCAAGTGTTGCTGCTCGATGGTATCCCCATCGCCGGACTCATTACCGGTACCTATTTAAAAGGCCTGTATGCGCTGCACATCGTTTACGACGAGCGCGTGAGCCGTTTGGCGCCGGGTTCGGCCATGCTTTTAATGGCAGTGCGTCAGGCCATCGAAGGACGATTTGCGTTTTTTAATTTGCTCTCCGGTTTTAGTTATTACAAGCTGCGCTGGCTGGCGCAGATGACCGAAACTCGTATCGTGCAAATATATCGCAAAGGCAGTATTTTATTTTGGCGGCGTGTATTCGGAGATTGGAAGCGCCGGCATTTCTCCGCTAAAAAAGCGCAAGCTCCGGTGCTTTTCAATCCTACGCGGCGCGACGTGAGCGGAGAAGAGGCCACCGAAGTCGACAACAAGATTCAGCTGGAGGTCAGCGCCGAAGAACGCCGGCGCATCGCCGAGTTGATCCACTTGGTGCGTCAAGGCGAGGGTGAATTTTTATCGGCGGCGGAATTGATCGCGGCCATGCCTTTCGATAAGCAGCCGGGAAAACCCGGCAAGGTCAAGCGCGTAATGGGCTTAAAAAATTCGGCCTAAAAAATTTGTACAACGATATTTACCGCGTCGCCGATATGTGGATAGCGATATTTTTTAAGCGGGAGCGGGAAGCGGATCCTGTCCGGTACGAAAGGAAAGGATCACGATACCAATTACATTAATCAATTCGCCGAGCACTATTCCCAGCAAGGCCCCGGCTACACCGAAGCGCAGCATGCCCACATAACTTGCGCCCAGCGATACCACGGCGCTGGCCAGGGTGAGCAAGGTGAGAACGCGGAAGCGGGCTTGCGCCGCCAGTAAATAAACCAATTGGTCGCGCACCACGATCATCAAGAAAATCACGCCCCACAATATTAACAACGCATCGCGCTGGGCGAATTGTTTTTTAAGAACCACGGCGTAAATCCAATCGCGTAGCCACCATAGGACGGCGAAGTAACAGACCATCGCCAGCGCCAATCCCAGAGCGAGTAAACACAGACGCCGCCACAACACCGATGCGCCGTGCTGATGCAGCCAGGTGGACGACAACGGCAACATCAGCGAGCCGATGCCGGTGGAAAGTAAATTCATCGGCATCAGCAACAGGCGCGTGGCGCCGATCGCGGCCACGGCGGCGACGTCGAGCGTGCCGGCGACGAGGTAAATGTATCCTTGGCTAAACGCCCAATGAATCGCGGCGCCGCCCGTGGACCACATGGCCAGTGGCACGATCTCGCGCAGAATGCCGGGCGCGCCGCGCATATCCCACGGCTCGCGCCGATGTAAGGTGCGCGCCAAAAAGACGCCGCTGACCAAAGCCGCGACACTGAGCATGAACACCGCGGTCACCGCCGGCGCCGGGGTTAATACCGCCACCGACACCCCGACCACCGTTAACAATACGTAGAAGACATCGGTGCGCAGCACGTCCTGGGGACGGCGATGCGCAAACAGCACCATGCGAAAATATTCGCGGTGCAAAAAAGCCAACGTCGCGGCCACGGTCGCCAGTACCAGCGGACCGGTATAAACGTCCAATACGCCGATGTACCACAACACCAAGGCCAGAACTACGGTGACCGCCGCGCCGGTGGAAAAAATTCGCCGCTGTTCGCGATACAAACCGCCGACGAGTTGGCCGCGTCCTTGACTATCGAGACGATTTAAACGGATCGATAACGGCGGATTGAAAAACGCATTTTGTAAGGACGCCAGCAACAAGATGGCGTTCGACGCCAAAATATAATAACCGTATTGCACATCGGTGGTGCTGCGAATCAAGATCAAGCCGATGGAAAAACTGGCGATGGAAAGTAAACCTTGGCTGATGACCGCGCTGCTCAATAGGCGCGCGAAGGCAAAATGCCGCTGACGTTGGCTCACGATTGTTCCCGTTTGGTCCGAATCCACTCCGTGGTGGCGTGCGTGCGCAGCATCAACAGAATTTTCCACAGCACAAAAAACGGCGCGCGCAGCAAATCCATGAGGCCGCGCAAACCCACGCCGCTCAGCTGCCATCCGCGCAATACATACAGCGTTAAACTAAAAGCGCAGAAAATACCCAGCGACAACCAAATATCCATGGTCGGTTCCCATAAAAGCGCGACACTCGCGAGGATAATCAAAGCCGCGATATTCGCCGCCACATACGCCCAGGGCAGAACTAACAGATCGAGCGCCAAATCCAAGCAAACGCCGCCGCCACCACGCATGGCTGCACGCAACAGCGGCCAGGTTCGCGCACGAATAAGTTGAAAGCGTCCTTCCTCCCAGCGCTGACGTTGCGTGCGTGCTGCTTGCTCGTCCGACACCATCGCGGCTTTGACGTGCGCCTCGTCGGCGTAATGCACGCGATAACCCGCCAGGCCGAGATCGATGCCGTATTCGAGATCTTCGGTGATGGAAAACGCCCGATACGGAACTTGGTGCAACAGCCGATGGGTGATGCACCAACCGTTGCCGCGCAAGCCGCAGGAGAGCTGCATCTGTTCGCGCGCGCGCGAACGTAATTGATGAAACGCCGCCATGGCGATGCTCATGAGACGCGTGCGCCAGGATACTTGCGCATTCAACACAGCGTAGTGCGCCTGTATTGCCTTGGCGCCGTTTTCGATGCGCGCGGCAAACGCTTCCAGCAGATTCGGCGATACTTCGGTGTCGGCGTCGACCACGACCACGGCGTAGGCCCAACCGTGCGCTTGGCTTGCTTGAAAAGCGAAGTTTAAGGCATGACCTTTGCCGCGCAGTTTGGCGTCGTGGCGTTCCAGTACCACGGCGCCGGCGCTGCGTGCTAACTCGGCGGTGGCGTCGGTGCAATTATCGGCGACGACGATGATGCGAAAACCGTCGGCGGGCCAATCGAGTTTGCGCAGATTCGCCACCACCGCTTCGATGATCGCGGCCTCGTTATGCGCCGGCACGATGACGTCGAAGCGTAATCGGCGTGTCGAGCGCAGCGCCGCTGGCTGCGCCTGCGAGCGCAAGGTCAGCAATAATAAATATAAACTGACCGCCGTCGCCGGCAAGGCCAGCGCAAACAAGATCAGATCCGCTATGGTCGTCATGTGGCCTTGCCTCCGTATTCACGATAATGCCAACCGAGAAAAATCGACATCTTGCCGAGATTGGCCGACAACTTCAGCAGCCAATACACCGCGCGATGTCGTCCGCGCGGCCAGGCTAACAACGCCAATCCCGCGGCCGCCGCCGATTGCAACAGCGCGCGCAAGAACAAACGCACGCGCCCGCTCAAGGTTAACTGTCCGTAACTTCCGCTTAGTTTGTGGCGCGCAAAATCCTGGCCGCCGCGCAAGGCGCGCAACAACAGCCAGCGCAGACGCAAACGCGCGGATTCAATCGGTTCATGCACGATGGCTTCGTCGCACCACACGATACGCGCGCCGGCTTGCGCCAGGCGTCCGAGCAAGTCGCCGTCTTCGCCGCCGGTGAGACCGTAAGCCGGATCGAAGGGGGTCGGCGTGCGCCGCAGCAGCGCGCCGCGCAGCAGTACATTGCCGAAACGCAATTTATTAATAGGAACGACGTCGCCGGTTTGCATGCGCGCCCAGGCGTAGAAATGGCCGTGACGGATCCACGCCGGTGCGTCGGCGGGCACGACCGGATCGACCGGACCGAGCGCGCCATCGGCGTGGTAGCGCACGACGCTATCGGCCAATAGTTTCAGCCACGGCGGCGGTGCGCGTTCATCGTCATCGATAAACGCAATCCATTCGCCGCGCGCCAATTGCACCGTGCGATTGCGCGTTAACGAAATATTTTTTTGCGGTTGAATGTCGTACACAAGCGTAAACGGCGCGCCCATCGCGCGGCGCCGTTCAACGACGTCGCGGGCGCTGCCGGCGGCATCGTTGTCGACCACCACCACTTCCTCGGGAAGCAGCTGTTGTTTGACCAGGTCATCGAGCAAGGCGCCGAGTCGCTCGTTGCGGCGATAAGTGGCGATACACAGGCTGATGTTCATAAGGGCGCCTGGTTATGCTTGCGGTCAAGCCGCGTGGCCGCGGTGACAGCGACGCTCAATTCCTGGCGCGCGCGAAATAAATTCCACGCCAGCAGCGCCAGCGCGGTGTTGCTTACGAGCGAGTCGAAGCCTTGGGAAAATCCGAGCATCGCCGCCAACACCACGAAGAACAGCAGACGGATTAAATGGAACGGCGCTTCGGGCCACTGTTTATCGCCCAGCCGATAAATGTAATAGGGCACCCACTTGGCGAGCACGTGCGCGCCGAGCGCGGCGGCGCCGATGAAACCGATCGGCACCAATGCGATGAAAGCCGCGCTGCGCGCAAATTGCAAACCGGCGAACATCCACACACGCGTGCCTTTATCGAAACGGTTGTATAGCGCAAACCAGACGTGCGTCGCCAGCAGCACCGCGGTCCAAACGATGTAGTCCCGGGCCACCGGTGTTTGCGGCCAGCGCAGCAGCGCGATGGCGATGGCACCGCAAACCAAAGCCCAAATCCACGGCTGCCAGCGCGGCGTGGCCACCGGTGAATCTTGAAATGCCGCGCTCAATTTAGGATCGGCTTCGTAGCGCGCGGCGATCAAGTCGTTGTCGACGTAGCCGCGTTCGTAGATCGCCCAGAATGAAACCAACAGAAACAGCAAACCCAACCCGTGCAACAGCGGCAAGCTCGCCAAGGCAATCGAACTTAAAACCCAAAATGCAAAATCTTCCTGCAAGATGCCGCGCACGATATAGCGTGCGCCGGGGCGTTTGACGTGGGTCAAATATTGACCGGGGAGGTAAACATTGTTCAAGGCGCGGCGATAACGTGCTTCCGGCCACACCGTGCGTAGCGGGTGCGCGCAGGCATCGAGCAAACTTAAGTCTTGCGGCGAATCGGTCAGCACCAGCGCGTCCCGCACCGTGTCTTGGCCGAGCGCGTCCACCGTCATGTGCAATTTCCCTTGGCAACGGTCGGTGAATGTCGATAAGCGCGCGGCAACGATGCGCGCGTGCGGCAAACCGAGCGCCGCCACCAAAGGCGTGACGATCGGCTGGAAGCCGACGGTGGTGATGATCGGAGTTTTGCCCGGCGATTTCAGCGCCGCCAGTAAACGTAAATTGGTGAAGCGTTCCGCCAGTTTGGCCACGCGGTTTTTCCAACAATTTTGCACCCACGGAAAACACGCGGCAATTAAACGCACGCGCCACACGTCGCGCGTGGCTTCACCGCCGGTCCAGCGCCACGGCTTAATGACATCCAGTAAACGCATCAACAGCAGCGCCAACAAACGCGGACGCGCCGAGTCGATGAAGTCTTCGGTGGAATTGCGCAAATACAATGTTTCATCCAAATCCAGCAACACGGTGCCGCCGTGATCGCGGATGGCGTCGATGGCGGCTTCCGGCGAAACGTCGTGCGGGGTCATGGCTTCGGCGCATTTCATGGCGCACCTACGGAAGCCAGCGTGGACGCCGGCGCACTGGCGATAACTTTACGGTGCAGGCGTTTGCGTAGTTTGGCGCAAGGCAGTTCCACCCAGCGACGCATCGGTTCCGCCACCGCCCACGTGACTAATGCGCCTAATAACGTCAGCCATATCCAGCTCAGTTGCGGCCAATGTTTCGCCAAGCCTAACAAAATCATATGGTGCGAAAGATAAATCGTATAAGAGATGCTGCCGATATAAACCAATGGACGCGCGTTCAACCAGCGAAACGGCAAGCGATCGGCGCGCGCCACCGCCAGATAAATCAGCGGCGCGATCGCCAAGCTTTGCAAACTGTAGCGCGCCGTGAGACGAAACACTTCATTGCGATATATTAAGGTGCCGACCAATACCGCGATGCAGATCGCGGCGATGCTCCAGTCGTTGGTCGCGCGGCGCGCAGGCACGGGATCTAACCATGGGTTACGCCACAGCGCCATGAGACAGCCGATAAGAATAGCGTCGACGCGCGTGTCCGTGGCCATCGTGAGATAGTCTTCGGATGCGCCGTGAAACACCAGCCAATAACGCCAAGCTAAAACCGCAAAACAAAACAGCGATAACAGCGTGACGGATAAGCCAACGCGTCCCACGCGCAATAACAGCGCCGCCAACGGCGGATAAAAAAGATAATAATGCTCTTCGATCGCCAAGGACCAGACCACGCCCAGCCCCGCGGGCATGCCGTGAAAATCATGCGCGATGACGTGATAGTTGCCGAAATAAAATAACGCCGCCGCCATGCCGGTCGGGGTGAACTCGCCGTCGATAATGGAGAACGCCGCAAGCCCGGCGGTGACGGCGACGACGATAAATAACGGCGGCATCAAGCGCAGCAAGCGTCGCAAATAAAAACCGCGGTAATTGATGGCGCCGCTGCGCAGGTGTTCGATGCGCATGAGCGTGGTGATCAAGTAACCGCTGAGCACGAAAAAAATGGTGACGCCGAGGCCGCCGGGAATAATTTTTTCTAAACCGCTGTGCGCCAGGAATACCAGCGCCACGGCGACCGCGCGAATGCCGTCCAAGGAAGGGATAGCGCCGGTGGCGTACTCGGGGCGGATGTTGGCGGCGGTCATGGTATTAAGCTCCGCTGTTGGCGCGGCTTAAAGATTTTTGCGGCAGCGGCAAGACCATGCCGCTGAAGGGCGATGCGACCGGCGGCGGTTCGCCAAAAACCTGACGCAGACGATATTCCAATAGACCGCGCGCCAACGCCACGGTGGCCAACGTCATGATGACAAAATCGACGCTCAATACGCTGAACCAGTGGGTCTCGGATAAATTGGTGATGGCCTGTTGAAAGAAAAGCGCCAGATACAGCGCTCCCTGATTGCGATCTATTCCCATCAGTTGCATGGATTGGCGCACATAGGTAATGAGATAGGCGATCAAACCGAGCAAGCCGACCCATCCCAGGTCATTGAGGATTTCCAAATAACCGTTGTGCGCCGAGCCGGGATAAAAAGTGCCCATGCGCCAATAGAACTCATAAGAATCGGTGCCGGCCACTGGGCCCGCTGTCCAATAAGCGCCATAGCCGGTACCGAGTAGGGGGTGGTAGCGGATATGTTCCGAAATAATCGCCCAAATTTCGGTGCGGCCGGTGAGCGACGTATCTTTGCCGGTCAGTGCGGCGATGGGGGTCATCAGGGTGGCCATGCCGGGAATCAGGTTGAGGATGGCGAATGCATATATAAGGAGTGTCAACACTAAAAACCCGACCAAATAGGGCATATAGGGACGAAATCCCTGGGGCGAGCGCAAGAATATTAAGAGTAAACCCATGACCACTAAAGCGGTCGCCAGCGAGGTAGAACTGCGGGACAACAGCAAACAGGTGGCGGCTAGGGCTGCGCCGGCCAGCGCCGGTAAAGTGGTGACTTCGCGAGTCAGCCACGCATGAAACCAAAAAATTAAGCCCATGCATGCCAGCGCGCCTAAACCATTTTTATGGTTGGCCAATCCGCGCCAGGCGCCGATGAGTTCCGCGGAAGTCTGTTGATGGATCGCCAGCGCCGGAAACAACAGGCCGAAAATAATCGAGCCGAAAAGCATGATAGTCAGAATCGGGCGCAACACATTTTGGAAACGGCGTCCATGCCAGCTGATTAATACGAATGCCGTGCATACCAGCACGAAGGTAAATAAGCGGATGAGGCGGCGCGAAGTTAAAGCAGGATCGATGGACCAAGCCACGCTAGCCACCGCCAAGACGATCAGCAACAGGAAATAAGGATTCGTCATGCGCACTAACAACCACCCCAAACCCGCGCGCCACAAGGTGATGATTGCGCCGACAGTCAGCAGGCCGAGCCATAACAGGCGACTGATCGGGCCGCCGACCGCCGGCGCGCTGGTTGCGGTGAGACTTTGATAATCGAAACCTTCGGGCACGATCATCAATACGATCAGCATCCACATCATGGCGGCTAAGAACCAGGAATGACGGTCGTCGCGTAGCCAAGCCATGCCGTTGGATTGTATGCGAGTGGATTTTTGTTGGGCCATAAAACCGTTTCGAAATTTAGATGTGCCATCGGCGTCCTGCGAGGCGCCGGTATAAAAATCAGAAATGGCTGATCACGGCGCCCAAAATTTGTGAACGGGTGGCTGCCAGCCGCCGTAACATATCTTGCATGTCTTTGTAAGGCGTATGCTGCGCGCGGCTCAAGGCCACTACGCGACCGACCAGGCTCGCTACCGCCAATCCATCTGAAAAATGCATCACCGGCGCGGTGTCGATGACGATAAATTCAAACTCGTCGCGCCAATCTTCAATCATCGAGGCGAAGCGGCTGCTGGATAAGAGCTCCAAAGGATTGCTCGGCACCGCCCCGGCGGTGAGCAAGGACATGTGCGGTAAACCGTGCACGCCATGCAGCTGCGGCTTCACGCCGTACTCGATCGCTTGCGATAGACCTTGACGGTTATCGGTGCCAAACAATACGTGTTGTTGCGGACGACGCAGATCGGCGTCGACCAGCAAAGTGGGGCGGCCCAATTGTGCAAAAGCGATCGCCAGTTCGGCGGCCAGCATCGAACGTCCTTCGCCGGCGCAGGGGCTCAGCAGTGCAACGATGTCGGCGCGTTCGCTGGACTCGCGGCGCATCATCAATTCGGTTCGCAGTGCGCGGATTTTTTCGCAGCGCGGATCGTACGGATCGTGCGCCATGATAAGACGTTCATCGGGCTCGGCTACATGTTCGATCGGCGTGATTTCATAACGTGCTTTCGCCGGTTGCTCGCCCGCTTCATGGGTATGTTTCGAATCGCGGGAGTGTGCGGTTTTTATGCTCATGCAGGAGTCCTCATAGGTTGCGCGCCGAATTCCACCAACACCGGAATGCCGTGGTGGCGTTCGAGATCGTCGCGACAGCGCACGCGACGATTAAACAGTTCGTACCCCAAGGGAATACCGAATCCCAATACACCGGCCGCCATCGCGCCTAATAAAAATCCAGTTAATATTTTCGGCTTGCTGGCTTTCACCGGCGGCGTCGCGCGGCTGATAAAGCTGACGTTGGTGTAATGACCGCCGGAAGCAAACATGATTTGGTCGTAACCCTCCAGCGCGCGCTTATAAACGGTTTGCGCCGATTCGAGTTCCAGCAAATATTTCGCGGCTTCATCGTGTAGCTGGCCTTTGGACAGCACTTTGGCGCGTTGTTCATCCACCGCCTGTTGCAGGTTTTGCTCCAAGCGCAGCGCCGAGGTCACGGTGGCTGAGGCGTTGGCGGAATAGCTTTGCACGGCGGTCGCCAGCGAATGGCGCGTGGCGGCGATTTGCGATTGTAATTCCAAAATATCCGGATGCTGCGGCGCGTAAGCGACATTGAGCTGCGCTAAGCGCGCTTCTTGTGCGGCTAGCTGAGTTTTTAGCGACTGCACGAAGGTCGAAGACAAAACCTGATCGTTGACCGACTGATCGCTGGCGGCGCGCGCTTCGGCGGCGCGACGTGCGTTCTGTGCTTCCAGCAAGCGGCCTTCTAGCGTGGCCAGCAGCACCATGTCTGTAAACCTCCGCCACCGCATTCGCCACCTGCGCCGCCTCCGCCGGCTTGGTCGCCGAATACGTCACGTAAATCAACTGACTCCCCAACTGCCCCTGATAGATCACCAAATTCTTGCTTAACTTCTTCGCCACCCATTCGCGCAAACTACCGTTGTCCCCCCGATAGCCGCGCGTGTATTCCTTGTTCTCCGTCAGTTTCAACCGATCCACCACCGCCAACAACACCTCCGGCGTCTGCATCAACTCCACCTGCGTCGCAATATAATTACTCACCTGACCCACCGGCAATTCCTTACCGTTTAACGGATCGTTCACCTCGTAATTCACCATCAGCGTCACCGACGCGGTATAAGTCCGCGGCCACAACGCCATCACCAACGCCGTCAACGACAACACCACCAGCATGATGAGCGTTGGGTGAAATAGCTTTTTATCGGTCTATAGGCCTCAGCGTCTGTACGCTGTCGTACACAAAGCGTTGTGCTGAAAATTTATGTCGCTGTGCGAATATTTCTTCAGGAAATCGCGCGCCAAAATGACTCAGGGGGAGCAAAATTTTGACGATAAAGCATGCAATGACGTGGGCCGAATTAATGTACGTCGGCGTACAGACGGTTTGTAACGATAAGCATACCGTTTTAAGCGAACTCTTTAAGCAGAAGAAGTTTTTTTGCGTTATTGCTTTTTAATAAAAAACTATAAAAGTTTTTAGCAGCGGATTAGCAAATGCGGCGTATTCCGAAAATTACATATCGTTATGCGGTACTTTAACATGGAGCGAGGAGTGCAGATCCGCGAGAAATTCGACGCCGAACCCGGCGCGCATGAACCGTCGGCGCTTGTGGCGCCATTGGCGGCGTCAGAAAAAAAACTTAAATTTCCCTGCTCTTCGGGGCAACAGCGTTTTTGGTTGCTGCATCAACTTAATCCACGCAATCCATCGCTTAATGTCGCGGTCCGTTGGCGCTTGGAAGGCGCCGTCATCAATTCCGAATTGGAACAAGCATTCCGATTGATCATGTCGCGCCACTCCGTGCTGCGTACCTATTTTACGGAAACCGATGGCCAAATCACGCAGACCGTAGAATCGAAGGTTTTCTTTCACATTCCGATTATCGATTTAACCGGTTTATCGGAAACGCAAGCATCGCTGGAAGCCGAACGCATCGCGCGTTTAGAAACTTGCACGCCATTCGAATTATCGGCGCCGCCGTTGATGCGCGTAACGCATGTGCGCTTAAGCAAAAATGTTTCCATATTGCTGGTGACCTTGCATCACATCGTTGCCGATGCCAGGTCGATCGGTATTTTAGCGCGCGAAATGAAAGATATTTGCACGGCGTTTCATGCTCGCTCGCAGCCTTGTCTGCCGGCTTTACCGTTCAGCTACGGAGATTTTTCGGCATGGCAGGCAGAACAGCTAATTAAACTCTCCCAGCAGCAGGATATCGATTTTTGGAAGCGCACGCTGGACGCATTTAAGCATTTCGAAATCCAAACCGATCATCCGCGTCCATCCATGCTGACCGCGAATGGCAGCGTCTTGTCGATTGCGCTCGATAAAGAATTAATCGACGAGCTGACCGATCTTGCGCAACATGCAGGCGTCACGTTACAGATGACTATCGTAACGGCGTTATTCATCTTGCTGCACCGCTATACGGGCGAAACCGATATTTGCATCGGCAGCGAATTCACCAGCCGCGATGACGCCGATTTTGAAAATCTTATCGGCTTATTCAGTCACATGCTGGTGTTGCGCAACGACGTAGCGGGCGATCCAAGTTTTCTTGCACTTTTGGCGCGCACCCAAGACAAGTTCGCCGAGGTTTTAAAGCATTTACACATTACCCCGGAAAATCTGATCGATATTGTAAAACCCAAACCCGATTTAAGCCGCAATCCCTTATATTCGGTGAATTTGGAATTCAAACGATCGTTTATTCAAAACGACAACGCCAGCGGTTTTAAATTAATCGAACTGCCGTCGTACTCCGCAGGCACCGTTTGCGATCTCAATTTTTCCGTTGTCGAGTCGCCGCATGGCTGGAGCATGGCTTGCGAATACAATCTGGATCTATTCGAGAGTCAAACGATTCTTCGGCTACTCAAGCATTTCAAAATTCTTTTGCAATCCACGGTTACCGCGCCGCAGCGTAAAATATCGTGTTTAACTTTGCTCGACGAAAGCGAACGTCGCGAGTTAGTCGTGGAAAGAAATCGCACCAGCGCCATTTATCCGAAGCATTTAACTTTACCGCAACTTTTCGAGGCGCAGGCCCGGCGTACGCCCGACGATGTGGCCCTGATTTGCGGCGAACACAGTCTGACTTATCGCGAACTCGATATGGCCTCGAACCGATTGGCGCATGAATTGCGCCGCCGCGGCGTGGAGCCGGGCAATCGCGTGGCGATATTCTTGGATCGTACCCCCGAGTTAATCGTGACGCTTTTAGCCGTGCTTAAATGCGGCGGCGCCTATATTCCGCTCGATCCGGTTTACCCCCCGGAGCGTTTACAACATATATTCGAAAATTCTCGTCCGGCGGCGATCGTTACACGCGAGATCCTGCGCCAACGTCTCATCCATCAGGCGATGGCGGTTATTCTGGTCGATGCGCAATCGGCGCTGATCGCCAAGCAAAGCGCCGAACCGCTGGCGCCGAGCGCGTCGCCCACCGATGCGGCTTATATTATTTATACCTCCGGCTCCACCGGGCAACCGAAAGGCGTGGCGGTGCATCACCGCGCGCTGGTCAATCTGCTTTGCGCCATGCGCCGCCAGCCGGGCCTGACTCAAAAAGACACGATGGTGGGGGTCACCACTGTCTCGTTCGATTTGGCGGTGCCTGATTTATTTCTGCCGTTGATAGTAGGCGCCAAATTGGTGTTGGCACAGGAACAAGAAATGGCGGACGGCGTCGCGTTGTTCGCGCTGTTGCAACGCCACAATGTAAGCGTTATGCAAGCTACGCCGGTGACATGGCAGTTGTTGCTGGAAGCCGGCTGGCATGGACATCCGCCGCTGAAAATGTTGTGCGGCGGCGAAGCCATGCCGCGCAAACTCGCCGAGAGACTGTTGAAATGCGGCGGCGAGTTGTGGAACATGTATGGGCCGACTGAAACCACCGTGTGGTCGTCGGCGCAGCGCGTAGAGTCCGGCGAAGGAGCGGTGGCCATTGGCGCGCCGCTGTCCAACACGCAATTTTACATTCTCGACAGTCATCAAGAATTAGTGCCGCGCGGCGTGCCCGGCGAACTTTTTATCGGCGGCGACGGCGTCGCCCTCGGCTATTTCGATTTGCCGACGGTGACCGCGGAAAAATTCGTCGCCGATAAGTTTCGTAAACTCGCCGACGCCAAGTTATATCGCACGGGCGATACCGTGCGTATGTTGGCCAATGGCCAAATAGAATATCTCGGACGCAGCGATCACCAAATTAAATTGCGCGGATTTCGCATTGAGCTCGGCGAAATCGAAGCGGCATTACTGCGTCATGCGGATATCGCCGAAGCCGTCGTTATTCTAGGCCATGAAGCATCGGGTGAGGATGCGATTTGGGCGTATGTCGTGCCGCGCCGTGGCGATGCGACTAACGCCGCTGACTTGATAGGCGCTTTACAGAAAAATTTGACGCAGGCCTTGCCTCACTACATGTGCCCGTCGTCGGTGACGATACTCGATGCTTTACCGCGCACACCTAACGGCAAGCTCAATCGCCGTGCTTTGCCGGTGCCCGCACCGACGGCGCGCGTGACCAATAAAGAACCAATGCAGCCGCAGAATGAAGTCGAACGCCAGCTGGCAAAAATATGGAGCTCGGTATTGGGTGTCGAAGTAATCGATAAAGCCGCGGATTTTTTCGAATTGGGCGGTCATTCGTTGTTGGCGGCGCGCTTGTTGTCGCGTATCGAAGCTGTATTCGGACAACGCTTAAGTCTGTTAAGTTTATTTAAAGCGCCGACGATTCAGGATCAAGCCAAGATATTAATGCAAAGCGGCCAGCGCGAATACGATTTTCGGCAAGTGGTGCGGCTGCAGCCTAACGGTTCCAAGCCGCCTTTGATCGCCATCCACAACACCGGCGTTTATTACTATAACCTCTCTAAATATCTCGGTTCGGATCAACCTTTGACCGCGCTACAAATTTTCGATCCTTCGATTAAGCGCGCCAGTTTACCGCACACTTTAGAAGAGATTGCCGCTGAGTACGTGCAGCTTATCCGCCAGTTTCAAATCGATGGCCCGTATAAACTGGTCGGTTGGTGCGTCGGCGGCGTCCTGGCTTTCGAAGTGGCGCGGCAACTGGTGCAAGCGGGACAGGAAGTTTCGCTGCTCGCCATGATCGATACCTGGGCGCCGGGTCATAACGAAAGACTTCCCAAATGGCGCGCGGCGCTGGCGGATTACTCTTATCGTTGGCAATTGATCGGCACGGATTGGCGCCGAGTATTGTCGCACGCTAAAAGCTTGGCGGCGTTTTTCAAGGAACGCGTTCTATTCCAAAAAATTCGGCGGTGGTTTGTGCCCGCGTCCGTGGTCACGCCTTTGCTCTCCACCTCGGCGCCAAGGGATTTAAGCGCGGAAAACTACGATCAGTGGTTACTGGGCTATCTCGAAAACTGCGCACGAAATTACGAGCCCAAATTATATCCGGGAAAAATAACGCTGTTGTGCAGTGCTTTGGAACCGCGCGGCTTATTTTTAGATGCGCACATGGGATGGGATGCTTTTGCTTTAGGCGGCGTCGACGTCAGCATTATTGACGGCGATCACTTTACGGTTTTCAAGGGCAAAGGCTTAGAACAAATGGCCGGGCATATTACGCGCGCGATGGATGTTTACCGAATAAAACGTCATCCGTTGATGTATGCATAATATTTTATTTTAAAAATAAAAATAGTAAGAAAAATAGTTAAGAAGTAAAAAAATCAAAAGACAGGAGGTGAAAGCCATGCCTAAGATAAATAAAATTTCGTCGTTCGATGTCGGCTCCATCGGCGACGGGGAATTTCAATCCTCGACGAACAATGATGCGCATGTCATCGATCCAGTGCGCGCCGTTTCTGCATATGCGAGTCACAAAAATCCGGCGCGGATATCGCCGCTAGTGGCAAGTGTGTTCCCCGCGGGAGTCACGGCTGCCGAACTGCGCCTGCCGGGCGATCCGGCGTTATTATTCCCCGCCGAGACGCTGAATCTGACGTCGGCGGTTCCCAGACGAATTCAGGAATTTTCCGCCGGCCGTCTTTGCGCGCGCCGCGCCTTGACGCAACTCGGGTTTGCGGATCACCCGTTGCTGATGGGCGGCGATCGCCGACCGCAATGGCCGAGCTCGGTCGTTGGAAGCATTACTCATACCGCTGGTATTTGCGCCGTTGCTGTCGCTGCGCGCAGTCAGTTTCAGGCGATCGGCCTAGATATGGAAATCGTCGGCCACGTTAGTCCGGAGATGTGGTCGCATGTCTGCACGTCGGAAGAAACCGCTTGGCTAAAAATGCTGCCCGAGCCGGAACAAACGCGATATGCCACGCTGATTTTTAGTGCTAAAGAAGCTTTTTATAAATGCCAATATGAACTAACGCAGCAATGGTTGGAGTTCGATGACATCATCTTGGAACTTCCGGCGCCTTCCTTGAAAGGCGGCGACTTTCTGTTGCTACCACGTCGGCGCATTGATTTTCTTAAACACAAAGCCGTCCCCTGGAGAGGACAATTCAGATTCCACGAAAATTTTGTCGTTACCGGAATTGCTTTAACAGCGTGCTGAATTTATTTTTATGTCCGCTACCGCACCAAGAATTTTTATCAGTAACTAAAAAAAATCGCGCCGCGCGATCTTTATTATTATCCGCTTTTTATTGGTAAAAATTGCAAAATTTCTATTCCTCGCCGCACGTCTGATGAGACGCTCCATTTAGCGTGTGCTAACGCACAATCGCTGATTCATCGTGTACAGTTCAAAATATAAATAGTCAATCAGCAAATTCCCTGACCGTTCTGGTTTACAGGGGAAAAACGCAAAAGTGATTTTTTAGCGTACACAAATTTCCGTACGTCAGAAGAAACATTCCTTTTAGCGTGTGGTAACACACAGACAAGGAACTAGATTTTTGACTGCACATCCTATGTGTGCGGTCGTACAGACAAAATTTTTTTATGGTTTCGCTTGATGACGCTGGTGCCGCTGTCCCTCAGCAGGACGCCAACACCAGCCAAGATAAATGTAGTTGAAATGGAGTTTTCATGAACAATATTAAAAGCGTATTGCGCGCATTGATGTTGATTTTTTTTGTAGGAAGCCTGTTTAGCTCCATCGCGGCGGTGGAGGCCAGCGGCTATTACACTCAAGCCGGCAAAATTTTCGATTCCAGCGGCCAAGAAATTCAAGTTCGCGGCGTCAGCCATTTCGGTTTCAATGCTGCCATTCTCCAGCCGCAATACTTGTGGGCCATGGGCTGGAAGCAGCAGATCGCGCAAATTAAAAGTCTCGGCTTTAACGCCATCCGTGTGCCTTTTGTGCCCGATACGCTTTACGTCACCACCCCCGTCGATCTGCTGTGCTACATCGATCCGAACCTTAATCCGGATCTCATCGGTAAAACCCCGTTGCAAGTTCTCGACATGTGGATGGCCGAGGCCGAGCGTCAGGGCATGTATGTGTTGCTCGACTTTCACAGCGTTTCGAAACAGCGCCAATACCAAACGTGGTACTTGTCCAACCCTGCGGATTTTAACCTTACATACAATAACCAGGCGTACACCAAAGAAAACTGGATGCGCGACCTTAGCTTCGTCGCGAAACGTTATGCCAATTTGAGTCATTTCTTCGGCATTGATATCTTCAATGAACCGAATGGCGTAGTGCGCTGGAGCAGCGGCGATTCCAACATGACGAATCCGGCTAACTTCTGGAAAGCCGCGGCGGAGCTGGCTTCCGCGGCGGTGCTCGCGGCCAATCCTAATTTATTGGTTTTTGTTCAAGGCATCAGCGGCAACTACGACGGCAGAGAAAACTCCAGCATCGCTATGAACTGGGGCGAGGACTTTCAACCGCAGGCCTATCAACCGTTAAATATTCCTAATAATAAACTGGTGTTAACGCCGCATACGTATGGGCCGGATGTGTTCCCCAAATCCTCGTTCAGCGCTGCCAATTTTCCCGCTAATCTGGCGGCTAATTGGGACGCTTTGTTTGGCCAGTTCTTTCAAACCAATGCCGTGGTCGTCGGCGAATGGGGCGGAAAATATGGATCGGGCACGGGCGGACAGAAAGATGTCGCCTGGCAGAATGCTTTTGTCGATTATCTTATAAGCAAGGGCGTTAGCAATACATTTTACTGGTGCTACAGCCCGAACAGCGGCGACACCGGCGGCATTCTCGACGACAGTTTGAACGTGCGCCAAGACAAAATGGCGTTGCTGAAAAAATTGTGGGGATCGTCAAAACCTGCGCCGACACCAGCGCCCGCCCCAACTCCCGCTCCGACACCAGCACCCGCGCCGGCGCCGCTACCTGTGCCGAGCGTGCCCGCGCCAACGACCGTTACTACCACGGCGGTTTTCAATGACGCCATGGCTTCGCAGTGGCAGCTTTCCGGCTGGAGCTCGACCTCGTCCATTCAAAATCAATACGTGAAGTCCGGAAGCAGCGCCGTGAAAGTGGCTGCCGGCACCTGGGGCGGTATCAGCTTCGATAGTCGCGACGTCAATTGGAAATGGACCGATCAGCCCGCTAATCTCTATACGCACTTGAGCTTCGATGTGTCCGCGGGCCCGGTAGTCGGCGCTGCGATGAGCTCGTTGCAAGTCGGTTTGGATCTCGGTTGGGGTTTGTCCGCCAAGATTTCGAATTACGTGCCGACCTTTGCCGCGAACACCTGGTACCACGTGGAAATTCCGCTTTCGGTGATGAACCCGAAAGGCGTGGCGTTTCGGAAAATTATTTTCCAGAATAACAGCACCTCGGCTTTGACTTTTTATGTAGACAAGGTCGAGTTGCTTAAACGCGGCGCCACGTCAACGCCGACACCGACGCCTGCGCCAACGCCGACACCCGCTCCGACGCCGGTTCCTTCGACGACGCCGACCACCTCGCTACAAAGCTGCGCCAATATCATGCCGCTGGGCGATTCGATCACGCTCGGGGTGAATGGCGGCTACCGAAATAATCTTTACACCGGTCTGCAGCAAAATAATTGCGGCGTGAGTTATGTCGGCACGCTCTCGGACCAGTGGACGCGCGTGGCGGATAAAGATCATGAAGGACATGCTGGGTTCAACATCGGCAATATCGCCAGCAACGTCAACGCTTGGACCTCGGCGACGCAGCCCAACATTATTTTGCTGATGATTGGCACCAATGACACGGCATGGTGGACCGCTGAGAACGCCACCCAAATCGCCACCCGCCACAACGCCCTCATCGACCAACTGCGCAGCGCCCGACCCAACGCCTGGATCTTTGTGGCCTCGATTCCACCGCAATCCTCCGCCAACGTACCGCCGAATAATGTCGATCGCGCCGTCCTCACCCAA
>JACQBD010000124.1 GCA_016194665.1 Gammaproteobacteria bacterium | reverse complement strand
ATCGATCTTACCGATTTGGCCGAATACGAAATCGCGCGCCTGGGCATCGGCCGCAAATTTCAAAAACCGACGGTGTTCGAAGCGCACACGGTGTTCGAAAATCTCGAGCTGGCGATGAAGGCCGATAAGAGCGTGTGGCGCAGTTTATTTTCGCGTTTGGGCGCCGAGGAGATGGAACGTATCCAGGCGATGCTCGAACGCATCGGCTTGACGACACGCGCCGCGGAACCCGCCGGTCTTTTGTCGCACGGCCAAAAGCAATGGCTCGAGATCGGCATGTTGCTCATGCAAGATCCGCAGATTCTACTGCTCGACGAACCTGTGGCCGGCATGACCGATGAAGAGACCGAGCGCACCGCCGAGCTGTTGCAATCGCTCGCCGGCAAGCACAGCATCGTCGTGGTCGAACACGACATGGAGTTCGTGAGCCGCATCGCGCGCAAGGTGACGGTGCTGCACGAAGGCCGGGTGCTGGCGGAAGGACCGATGGATAAAATCCAAAACGACGAACGCGTGATCGAAGTTTATTTGGGGCGTTAGCAGGATAATTTTTGGGAAAAAATAGACAGGATTTACAGGATTAACAGGTTTTTTTATTTATCATCAATAATCCCAGTAAATCCTGTTAATCCTGTCCATTCGTTTTTTTTGAGGCTCTTAGCGATGCTTACAGTAAATGGACTGAATCATTACTACGGCGGCAGCCATACGCTGCGCGATGTCGCGCTGGAGATTTCCACCGGTAGCTGCACCGCGCTGCTCGGGCGCAACGGCGTCGGCAAAAGCACCTTGCTCAAATGTCTCATGGGCGTATTAAACGTGCGCGCCGGCAGCATTGTTTTTAACGGCCAAGACGTGACGCATTTGGCGCCACATGCGCGTGCGCGGCTGGGCATCGCCTATGTACCGCAAGGACGCGAAATTTTTCCGCGCCTGACGGTCGAGGAAAATCTGCTCACCGGTTTCGCCAGCCAAAAGCAAGGCAACAGCCGCGACATCCCTGGCGACATTTTTGAAATGTTCCCGGTGTTAAAAGAAATGCGCGGCCGTCGCGGCGGCGATCTTTCCGGCGGTCAGCAGCAACAATTGGCGATCGCGCGCGCGTTATTGACCAAGCCGAAACTTTTAATTCTCGATGAACCCACGGAAGGCATTCAGCCTTCCATCATTAAAGACATCGAGCGCGTCATCCGCCGGCTGACCGAACGCCGCGACATGGCGATTCTTTTAGTGGAACAATATTTCGACTTTGCCAAAGCCTTGGCGGATCAGTTTCTGATTATGTCGCGCGGCGAAATCGTTAAGCGCGGGCAAGGCCAGGAAATAGAATCGGAAGAAGTGCGTCGTTATCTGGCCGTGTAAGAGGTAGAATTATTTAAGGAAGGTCTGATTAATTCCGGACCCGTCATTCCCGCGCAAGCGGGAATCCAGAAATTCATATGATTTTCCTGGATTCCGGCTCGGCGGCCCTTCGGCCCTTGGCCGGAATGACGAATTAATCAGAGGTTCCTTAACATATAGGGTGGGCATTGCCCACCGTTCGACGAATTTAAATTATTATCCGGTGGGCGATGCCCACCCTACAAATTCATCATAAAAAGGAGATCGGCACGCTCGTGCTGAAACGATTCATCCATGACAGCAATGTTAAACATTCCCGCCGCTGAATCGACCGCTTGGCATGGCCGGTTGAACCTCGGCTTTGCACGTCATGGCGAACGCACTGCGCTGGTGGATCGGCAGGTGTGCATGCCCTTGGCGATTCAGCGGCCGTTCTATCCGGAAGGACCGCAGGTGTGTCACGCGTTAGTATTGCATCCTCCCGGCGGTTTAGTGGGCGGCGACCGGCTTGAAGTGAATATCGATTTGCAGAACGAAAGCGAGGTGTTGATCACGACACCGGCCGCGGGTAAATGGTATCGGAGCGAACGCGCAGCACAGCAATTTACGCATATGCATATCGCGCGCGATGCGCATCTTGAATGGTTGCCGCAGGAAAGCATTGTGTTCGATAACGCGCGCGCGTATCAACAATTGCATGTTGAACTGGCCAGCGGCGCTACTTGGCTCGGCTGGGACATCACGCGCTTCGGACGCAGCGCCAGCGGCGAACAATTTCGTAGCGGCCATTGGCGTTCGCAAACTGAAATCTGGCGCGCCGACGAACCCTTGTGGATCGATCGCCAGCAATTGTCCGGCGGCTCGCGTCTGTTGGATCACGCTTACGGTTTAGCCGGTCAGCCGGTGATGGCAACACTCGTATGGATCGGCAGGGCGGTGACGCCGGCGGTAGTCGATCGCGCGCGCGAACTATGGCCGACGCTCGCGGATGCGGGCGAGGCGGGTGTTACACGCTTGCCCTTAGGTTTATTATGCCGTTATCGTGGTCCCTCCAGCAGCGCCGCGCGTCAGTGGTTCACGGCTGTTTGGGATTTACTGCGGCATGAATACCGTGGGCGTCCGGCCCAAGCGCCGCGCATTTGGAGCACGTAGACAAAAATGAATAGACAGGATTAACAAGATTTACAGGATTAAAAATTTACGAAAAAAATCCTGTTAATCCTGTAAATCCTGTCCAATTTTTTTATTATTAATTTTTTAAAGAAACTATATGCACCTGTCGCCACAAGAAAAAGATAAATTATTAATTTTCACCGCCGCGCTCGTGGCCGAGCGTCGCAAGCAGCGCGGTCTGAAACTCAACTATCCGGAAGCGGTGGCGTATATCAGCGCGGCGATTATGGAAGGCGCGCGCGACGGCCGGCGCGTCGCCGATCTCATGAGTTACGGCGCAACGCTGTTGACGCGCGCCGATGTCATGGATGGCGTCGCGGAAATGATTCTCGAGGTGCAGGTCGAGGCGACTTTTCCCGATGGCACTAAGTTGGTTACGGTGCATAATCCAATTCAACCTATATGAAGATTCTCACCAACTTCCCCTCTCCCTCGTCCCTCACCCCCACCCCCTCTCCCAGAAGGGAGAGGGGAGCGAGCCGAGCGCGCTTACGCGCGGGTTCTTAATACCGATATGATCCCTGGCGAAATCCTAACTCAAGACGGCGTCATCGAGCTCAACGTAGGTCGCACCAGCGTACGATTGAAAGTCGCCAATACCGGCGACCGTCCGATCCAAGTCGGTTCGCATTATCACTTTGCTGAAACTAATAAAGCGTTGCGCTTCGATCGTAAACTGGCGCGCGGCATGCGTCTCGCGATTCCGGCAGGTACGGCGGTGCGTTTCGAGCCGGGCGATGAACGTGAAGTGGAGTTGGTGGCATTTGCCGGCACGCGCGAAGTTTATGGTTTCAACGCGCAAGTGAACGGCCCGCTGGAGAAAAAAACATGAGTCAGAAAATGGATCGCCGCGCTTACGCCGAACATTTCGGCCCCACGGTCGGCGATCGCGTGCGCTTGGCCGACACCGATTTATTTATCGAAGTGGAAAAAGATCACACGGTTTATGGCGAAGAAGTGAAATTCGGCGGCGGCAAAGTGATTCGCGACGGCATGGGCCAATCGCCGCTCAGCAACGCCGCCGGCGCGGTGGATTTGGTGATCACCAACGCCGTGATCCTCGATTGGTGGGGCGTGGTCAAAGCCGACGTCGGCATCAAGCATGGTTTGATCGTAAAAATCGGCAAGGCCGGTAATCCGCATACGCAGCCGAAGGTCGATATCGTCATCGGTCCCGGCACCGAAGTGTTGGCGGGTGAGGGCATGATCCTCACCGCCGGCGGCATCGACAGCCACATTCATTTTATTTGTCCGCAACAAATCGAAACCGCGCTGGCCAGCGGCGTCACCACCATGATTGGCGGCGGCACCGGTCCCGCGACCGGCACCAATGCCACCACTTGCACGCCGGGACCGTGGAATATGCATCGCATGTTGCAGGCCGCCGAGGCGTTTCCGATGAATCTCGGTTTTCTCGGCAAGGGCAATGCCAGTCAACCGCAGGCGTTGGTGGAACAAATTGAAGCCGGCGCCATCGGTTTAAAGCTGCACGAAGATTGGGGCACGACGCCGGCGGCGATCGATACCTGCTTGAGCGTGGCCGAGCAATACGACGTGCAAGTCGCGATTCACACCGACACGCTGAACGAATCCGGTTTTGTCGAAGACACCATCGCCGCGTTCAAAGGCCGCACTATCCACGCGTATCACACCGAAGGCGCGGGCGGCGGCCATGCGCCCGACATCATTCGTTTGTGCGGCGAGGCGAATGTGCTGCCGTCTTCGACCAATCCCACGCGCCCCTACACCGTGAACACGGTGGACGAACATCTCGACATGCTCATGGTCTGTCATCACCTCGATCCCGGCATCGCCGAAGACGTGGCCTTCGCCGATTCGCGCATCCGCCGCGAAACCATCGCCGCCGAAGATATTTTGCACGACCTCGGTGCCTTCAGCATGATGTCCTCCGATTCGCAGGCCATGGGCCGCATCGGCGAAGTCGTGATCCGCACGTGGCAGACCGCACACAAAATGAAAACCCAGCGCGGCAGTCTCAAGGGCGATCCCACGCGTCACGATAATTTGCGCGCGCGTCGCTACATCGCCAAGTACACCATCAACCCCGCCATCAGCCATGGTATCGCCACGCACGTGGGTTCGGTCGAGGCCGGCAAGCTGGCTGATCTAGTTCTTTGGCAGCCGGCATTTTTCGGCGTGCGTCCGAGTGTCATCATCAAAGGCGGCCTGATCGCTTGGGCGCAGATGGGCGATGCCAACGCCAGCATTCCCACGCCGCAACCGGTGCACGGCCGTCCCATGTTCGGCGCTTTCGGCGGCGCGACTTGCGCGACCACGCTGACCTTCGTTTCGCAAATCGCCTATGAACATGGCATTGGCCAGAAATTGGGTTTGCGCAAACGCATCGTCGCCGTCAATGGTACGCGCGAAATCGGCAAGCAAGACATGAAGCTCAATGACGCGTTGCCGCGCATGCAGGTCGATCCCGAGACTTACGAAGTGCGCGCCGACGGCGAGTTGCTCACCTGCGAGCCGGCCAAAGAATTACCGCTGGCGCAACGTTATTTTTTATTTTGATATTGATTAAGGGTGCCGAACAAAATGCACCTCCGCGCAAACCCCCCCCTCCCTCCGGGAGAGAGGGGGGGTGAGGGGAATCTTAGATTCACCGATAACATTCCCCTCATCCTGTCCTTCTCCCGCAGGGAGAAGGGACTCTATTTTTTGGTGCTACAACGTCAATTTTCATTTTGTTGAGGGCTGTAAGTCATGATCACTCTCGCACATCGTTTACCCGCCGATCCGGCCGTTGCGCCAACGTATACGCTGGCGCTAAGCGCCGAGGAGCGCACGCGCAGCCGCCATCGCTTCACCAGCACCGACGGCGTTGAGATGCAACTTTTATTGCCGCGCGGCACCACGTTGCGTGACGGCGATCTATTACGCAACGATGAAGATTCGCTGACGGTACGGGTGCAAGCGCGACCCGAGCCGGTGATCACCGCGCACGCCGCGGATGCATTCACGCTGACGCGCGCGGCGTATCATCTCGGCAATCGGCACGTGGCGCTGGAATTCGGCCGCGATTATTTGCGCTTGAGCCCCGATTCGGTATTGGCCGATTTGCTGATGCAACTCGGCCTGCGCGTTGTCGAAGAAATCGCGCCGTTCCAGCCCGAAGCCGGGGCTTACGGCAATCATTCGCATCATCATGACCAAGGCATCGCGCGTGTCCCCTTCCGCCAGCATTCCTAAAGAACAGGCGTTAATGCGCTTGTTGCAGCTTGCGAGTCCCGTGTTGCCGGTCGGCGCCTATAGCTATTCGGAAGGTCTCGAATATGTTGTGCACGCCGGAAGTATCAATGATGCGCCGAGCCTGCGTGCTTGGATAGAAGATGGAATGGAATTCGGCCGCGATTATTTGCGCTT